>PNKL01000056.1 GCA_013822425.1 Gemmatimonas sp. | reverse complement strand
GAACTGCAACCGGACGAAACGGACGTGGTGCCGCTCGGTGATCTCCAGGAGATCCTTGGCGGTCACACCACGCAGGTCACTGAGCAGGGCGCGGGAGGAGGCGGTCACGGCTGAGATGGCGAGGGTCTGAGCTTGGCTTCGAAGCGGTTCGCACCGGGTGGTGGAGTCTGCGCATCCGGGCGCCCGATTGCAATGCGCGCCGACCCAATTCCCGAGGGGGGACGTTAGCTTTCAAGGGTTGCAGTAGCCGTTCATCTACCATCTACCCTCTACCGTCTACCATCGGTGTCCTCCAACTGTCCCCGCTGTAACGAACCCGCCACCGGCAAGTTCTGCGCAAACTGCGGCTCCGCCCTCAAGGGTGCCGAGTGCCCCGATTGCAACGGCGCGCTGACGCCGGGCGCCCAATTCTGCCATCACTGCGGTGCCGCCCTGAAGAGCGCCGCCCTGAAGAGCGCCGCTCCGGCTGCCCCGAGCCGCGTACCGTGGATCGTCACCGGCGTGGCCCTTGTGGCCGTCATTGCGCTCGTCCTGTTTCAGGCCTCCCGGTCAGCCACCGATGTCGGCCCGGCGGATGTAGGTCAGGGCGCCCCGATGGGCGGCGCCCCGATCGGCAGCACGCCGTCAGCCGCCGATATCGCCTCCATGTCGCCGCAGGAAAAGGCCGACCGCCTCTTCAATCGCGTCATGATGTACGCGTCGGAGGGCAAGGCGGACAGCGCGGCGATCTTCGCGCCGATGGCCCTGCAGTCCTTCGACATGCTGGCTCCGCTCGACGTGCATCAGCGCTATGACGTGGGCCTGGTTGCCATGGTTGCTGGCCAATTGGGCCGAGCTAAGGCCGAGGCTGACACCATCCTCAAGAAGAACCCCAACGATCTCCTCGGCCTCACCCTGGCCATGCGCGTGGCCGAGGCAGCAAAGAACAGCGCCTCAGCCGGCGACTTCGCCAAGCGGCTCGTCGCCGCAGAGCCGGCTGAACGCAAGCTCCCGCGTGAGGAGTATCAGTTTCACAGCAGCGACATCGATGCGGCGCTCAAAGAAGCGCGCGCGCGAAAGCCATAGGGCACTCAATGACCGATCGCACCATTCACGTCGCCCATAGCCCCGACTCGGACGACGCGTTCATGTTCTATGCCCTCGCCGAGGGCAAGATTGACACGGAAGGGCTGAAGTACGTGCACGAACTGCAGGACATCGAGTCGCTCAATCGGCGTGCGCTGGAAGGCGAGCTCGAGGTCACGGCCGTCTCGATCCACGCCTACGCCTACCTGACCGACCGGTATGCGCTCCTGCCGAGCGGTGCTTCCATGGGCGACCGGTACGGCCCGCGCCTGGTCTGCACGAAGCCGGCGACCCGCGCCGACGTGAAGGGCAAGCGCATTGCCATCCCTGGCGTGCGCACAAGCTCGTATCTCGCGCTCCAGCTGTATGAACCCGACTTCATCGCCGTCCCCACTCAGTTCGACGAGATCGAAGAGACCGTGCTCGATGGCAGCGTCGACATGGGGCTGCTCATCCATGAGGGACAGCTCACCTATCGGGACGCCGGATTGCACCTCGTCGCCGACATGGGCGAATGGTGGTTCGAAGAAACGGGGTTGCCGCTTCCGCTCGGTGGAAACGTCATCCGAAAGGACTTCGGTTCCGAGATGATGTCCAAGATTTCGCGACATCTTCACGCCAGCATCGCGTATGCATTAGAGCATCGCAGCAGCGCACTTGATCACGCGATGCGCTATGCCAGAGGTCTTGATCGGGCTAAGGCCGATGAGTTTGTCGGGATGTATGTCAACGACTGGACGCTCGACTACGGTCCACGCGGCCGGGAAGCGATTCGTCTGTTCCTTGACCGCGCATGGAAAGCTGGCTTGATCCCGAACCACGTGACTGTCGAGTTCATTGATTAGTGGGCGTTCGGTGTCAGGGAGTGCCTCCTCCACCACACCGTTGGTGCGACGCTGTCGGCGCAAGTGACTGACATTCTGCAACCTCGACGTGACAGGTGGCGAGCCAGAACCTCGGCCTATGGACCGCCTTCTGAAACCAACGTGCGCCGGTAGCGGCGCGTTTTCCTTCCTGCAGATGCGAACGCACCTCCTCTTCCTCGCCGCCGCGATGCTTGCGGCTTCTCCGGCATCTGGCCTCGCCCAGCGCTCCGACACACTGCGTCTCTCCATCGAGGACGCGGTCACGCGGATGTTGCGCTCGAGCGATGAGGCCCGTGCCGCATGGCAGTTGGTGGAGTCGGCTGACGCGCAGGTCACTGCGGCACGAGCGGCGGGACTGCCCCAGTTGCGGCTCAGCAGCAGCTATCAGCAGGTCCTCAAGAATGCGCGCGCCGAGATGGTCAGCCAGCTCTTCGGCCAGAAGTACACCTACAACACCACGCTCAACGCCCAGCAGGCGGTCTTTCAGGGCGGGCGCATCTTCTCGGCAGCGCAGGCCGCGGCCAGCGTGCGCAGCGCCGTGCGGCTCGATTACGCCGAAACGCGCGCGCGCCTCGCCCTGGACATCCAGCGCGCGTACCTGAATGCCTCCTACCTGGCCCGCATTGCGGAACTGCAGGCGCAGAACCTCGCGCTGGCCACGAGCCGCGTGACCCAGACCGAGCAGCTGCAGGGCGCCGGGCGCGCCGCACGGTTCGACGTCCTGCGCGCGCGTGTTGAGCGGGCCAACATCGAGCCGCTCGCATTGCAGGCCGCATCGGACCGGGATATCGCGCTTCTCGAAGTGCGGCGCCTGCTCGGCATCTCCGTGAATGAGCCGCTCGTGCTTACCACCGCGCTCGATCCGCGCACGGTAAGCTCGCTCGCCGAGCGCGCCACCGCGGACGCGGCGCCGGACGCATTGCGCGCGTCGGTGCGCGCCGCCGAGATGACCGCCCGCGCGCGACATGCCGGCATTCGCGTCGCGCGTGCCGACATGTTGCCGCAGGTGAGCATGGCGTTCAATACAGGATACCTCGCCCTGCCAACCCTCAATGGCTTCCCAACGTTGATGGGAAGGGTCACGGCAGAGGCGTGCCCGCCCGGCTCCCCTGTGGGGCGACTCTGCCAGAACAACGGCTGGTTTGCGGACCGCAACTTCAGCGTGACCTTCACCTGGAACTTCTGGGACGGCCTGCGCGCCAAGGGCAATCTCGACCTCGCGCAGGCGCAGGCGAAGATCGCCGAGATCACGCTCAATCAGGTGCGCGAGCAGGCGGCGCTCGACGTGTCGCGTGCACGCAACGAACTGGCGCGTGCCACGGCCGCATTTGGCGCCCGGCAGCAGAACGCCGCCGAGGCCGAGGAAGCGTTTCAACTCGCCGAGCTTCGCTACCAGCGCGGTCTCAGCACGCAACTCGAAGTCTCCGACGCCCAGTATGCGCTCCTGACCGCGCGATCCACCGAGGCCAAGGCGACGTTTGACCTCTACCTCGCGACCGCCGAACTCGCCCGGGTTCGTGGCCGCGACATTCCGCTGCCGAACGGCGCGATCGTTCCCGTACGCACCGACTCCCGAAATGCCACTTCAGGTTCCGCTCCGCTTCGCTAGCGCGATCACGCTCGTCGCGCTCCTCGCTGTCGCCTGTGGCGGCAAGCCCAAGGATGCCGCTGCCGGTTCACCCGGCGGTGGCAACGCCCAGGGTGCTTCGTCCGGCGGCGGCTCCGCAGGCGCGCCGGGTGGCGCACCGGGGGCACCTCGCCGTACCGCATCGATCGTGCTCGGCGTGGCTGACGTCGCCCGTGTCGCCCGCGGATCCATTGAGGCCGGCATTCCGATCGCGGGCGACCTGCGCGCCATCGAGACGCTCAGCCTCAAGTCCCGGCTGGAAGGCAACGTCGAGCAGGTCTACGTCCGCGAGGGCGACCGGGTGAAGGCCGGGGCGATCCTCGCGCGGTTCGAGGCCATCGACTTCGAGAGCGCCCTGCGCTCGGCCGAAGCCGACGTCACCTCGGCGACGACCGCCGCTTCGACAGCGCAGTGGAACTACGACCAGTCCAAGGACCTGTTCAAGGTGGGTGCCATCGCCGAGCGCGACTTGCGCGCCACCGAGCAGGCGGCGGCCTCGGCCAGGGCGCAGCAGGCGGCGGCAGAGTCCCGGTTGCGTGCGGCGCAGTCCCTGGTGCGCGACACGCGCATTGTCGCGCCGGTCAATGGCACCATTCAATTCCGTCGGGTGCAGGGCGGCGAGCGTATTCTCCGCGGCGCCGAGCTTTTCACGCTCGTCCGCAGCGAGATTCTCGAGCTCGCGGCTGCCCTTCCGGCGCGCCGTGCAAACGACGTGAAGCCCGGGCAGCCCGTGCGCTTCCTCGCCGACGGCAAGACGTTCACGGGCAGGGTGGCTCGCGTCAGCCCGACCATCGATCAGGCCTCCCGCTCGATCACCGCGTACGTGCAGATCCCGAATCCCAACGGCGAACTCAAGGGAAACACCTTCTCCAGCGGCCAGATCATCGCGCAGACCCTGCACGATGTGCTCATCGTCCCCCAGCCCGCGGTGCGGTTCGGGCAGGACAGCAAACCTTTCGTCTATCGCATCGCCGGTGGTGAACTCGAACAGGTGCCGGTGACGGTCGGCACCACCGACGAGGCGCGCAATCTCGTCGAGATCAAGGCCGGCCTGCAGATCGGCGACCAGGTCGTCGTCGGCAACGTCGGCACGCTGGGGCGTGGCATGAAGGCGCAGATCATCGGAAATGAACGCAGCACGACTCCAGGCGGCGCGCGTGGTGGCGAGACGCGCGAGGGAGGCGCTCCTGAAAAGGCCCTGCCGGCGAAGGCCGTACCGGGCGGCGCAGCACCGGCAAAGAGCGGCAGAAAGCCGGGTGCCTGATCCATAGTTGATCGTCCACCGTCCACCGTCTCCCCGCCCATGTTCCTCTCTGACATTTCGATTAAGCGCCCGGTCTTTGCCACGATGATGATGCTGGCGCTCGTTGTCATCGGCGTCGTCGGGTACAAGCGGCTGGCCGTTGACGAATATCCGGACGTCACGTACCCGGTCATCAGCGTGCAGGTGTCCTATCCAGGAGCGTCCCCGGAGGTCGTGGAGCGCGACGTCATCCGTCCGATCGAGACGGCGCTCAATACCGTCGAGGGACTCTACGAACTGACGTCCACGTCATCGGAAGGCAGCGGCAACGTGCGCCTGCAGTTCAAGCTGGGCGTTGACCCCACCAAGATGCAGCCGGAGGTCTCGGCCAAGGTGGGGCGCATCCGCCGCCAACTCCCGCGCGACATGATGGAGCCCATCATCATGCGCTTCGACCCCAATGACCGGCCAATCATGTCCGTGGCGGTCTCCAGCAAGGAGCGGTCGCTGCGAGAGCTGACCGACCTTGGGGACCAGGTCATCCGCCCGCGCTTCGAGGCGGTGGAGGGCGTGGGCGGCGTCACGCTCAACGGCGCCGCGAGCCGCGAGATCCACATTGAACTCGATCCCGTATCCTTGCGCAGCTTCGGCCTGACGCCCGATGTCGTCTCGGCCGCGCTTGCCCGCGAGAACCAGGAAGTCCCCGCCGGACGCGTCCGCAAGGGCGACAGCGAACGCAGTGTTCGCGTGACCGGGCGCATCTCCGACCCGCGCGCCTTTGCCGACATTGTCGTCTCGGTGCGCAACGGCGCCCCGATTCGCATTCGTGACGTGGGTCGCGTGATCGACACCATCGCCGAGCGCCGGTCGGCATCGCTGCTCGGCGACGAGCCTACGCTGACCATCGAGGTCCTCAAGATCTCCGGCTCGAACACCGTGGCGGTTGCCGACGGCGTCAAGGCGATCATCGCCGAGGTCGAACGGACACTGCCGGAGGATGTCAGCCTCCGGCTCACGAGCGACGACTCGCGCCGGATCCGCGAGGCGCTGCACGACGTGCAGCTCACCATCGTGCTGGGCACGGTCCTCACGGTGATGATCATCTACCTGTTCCTGAACTCGTGGCGGTCGACGGTCATCACCGGGCTCACGCTGCCGGTGTCCATCATCTCCGCCTTCTTCGCCATGTGGGCGCTGAACTTCACGCTCAACACGATGACGCTGCTCGCGCTCTCGCTGGCCATCGGCCTGCTGATTGACGACGCCATCGTGGTGCGGGAAAACATCGTGCGGCACGTGGGCCTGGGCAAAGACCACCATCGCGCCGCCAAGGACGGCACCGACGAGATTGGCCTCGCCGTCTTCGCCACGTCGCTCGCCGTCGTCGCCGTCTTCATTCCCGTGGCCTTCATGGGCGGGATGATCGGCAAGCTCTTCTTCCAGTTCGGCGTCACGGTTGCCTTCGCCGTCACGGTGTCGCTCTTCGTTTCGTTCACGCTCGACCCGATGCTGTCGAGCATCTGGCACGACCCGGACGCGGAGGAGCGTGGCGAGGAGGCGTTCCGCCACGCCGGCCCGATTCGCATGATCGCCCTCAAGTTCGATCGTCAGTTCGAGCGCATCGCCGACAGGTATCCCGCGTGGTTGCGCGTCGCGTTGGCGCACCGCTGGCGTGTCATGCTGGGCGCCGTGGCGTCCGTGGTGGTAGCACTGGCCATCGTGCCCAAGCTCGGCTTCACGTGGATGCCCGACGCCGACACCGGCGAGTTTTCGGTCAATTTCCGCGTTCCGCCCGGCTCGAGCCTCGCCAACACCATGAGTCGGGCGCAGCCCATCGACCGGTACGTGCGCACCTTCCCCGAGGTGGACTTCACGACCTTCTCCATCGGCGGGCGTGGCGGCGCAACGGGTGGCAATGTCAGCGTTCGCCTCGTGCACAAGTCACAGCGTTCGCGCAGCCAGTTCGAGATCCAGGAAGCCATCCGCAAGGAGCTGCCGAGATTCGCGGGCCTCTCCGCGAACATCAGTGGCGGCGGATCCATCTTCGGCGGACGCGGTGGTGCGCCCATCGCCGTCAACGTGCAGGGCCCGGAGGCCACGCGCCTCAAGCTCATCGCCGTGCAGGTCAACGAGGTCCTGCAGGGCATTCCCGGCGTCGCGAGCACCCGCTCGAGCGACGAGGGCAACGTGCCGCAGCTCGATGTGCGCGTTGACCGCCAGCAGGCGTGGGCCGCTGGCCTCGGCATTGCCAGCATCGCGCAGACACTGCAGCCGCTCTTCACCGGCCAGCGGGCCACCACGTGGCAGGACGCGCAGGGCTACTCTCACGATGTGGTGGTCATCTACCCCGATTCGCTGCGTGCCGGCGCCTCCGACGTCGAGGGCATTTCGGTGAATGGCACCGGCGTGGACCCCCGCACGGGACTCCCCGTCTCAGTGTTGCTGTCGCAGGTCGCCGAGGTGCGCCCCGGCATCGGCCCGCAGCAGATTGAGCGCCGGGCACTGGAACGACAGGTCAAGATCGACGTGAACGTCATCCCCGGCACGCCGCTCGGCAATGTCGCCGACGCCGCGCGCGCCGCACTCGACACCCTCGTCCTCCCGGCCGGCTATCGCACCGTCTTCACCGGCGACGTGAAGAACATGGAGGAGACCAAGGGATACGTCGCCGAAGCCCTCATTCTCGCGGTCATCTTCATCTACCTGATCCTCGCGTCGCTCTTCGGCTCGTTCATCCAGCCGCTGGCCATCATGCTGGCGCTCCCGCTGAGCTTCCTGGGCGTGGCCCTGGCCCTGCTCCTCACCAAGGGCACGCTCAACGTCATGTCCATGATCGGCATCATCATGCTGATGGGACTCGTCACGAAGAACGGCATCCTGCTCATCGATTTCGTGAATCAGCGGCGCGAGGCCGGCGAGTCCCGCCTCGATGCTATCCTCGAGTCGGGGCGCATCCGCCTGCGCCCGATCATCATGACCACCATGGCCATGATCTTCGGCATGCTCCCCCTGGCCTTCGCCATCGGCGAGGGGGCGGAACAGCGGGCGCCGATGGCCCGCGCGGTCATCGGAGGGCTGATCACCTCCACCCTGCTGACCCTGTTCGTCGTTCCCGCGATGTACACCATTTTGGACGACGCCGCCGAGCGCTTCCGGGCCCGTGGGCGGGCGCGGAGCGCGCGGCAGCCAGTAGTCGCCGAACCGGACGCCGGAACCCCCGCTTGACGTTGCGACGCGATGAGTGTATTCAGCGGTTGAGCGACGAACACCTTTCTTTGACTGACTGAGGAATCAGGAGGGATTAATGCGGAGCGGCGATCTCAACGACAGGCGCATGGCGGCGGACCGGGACGACGAGCCAGAGGATTCAGGTTACGGCGGCGGCATGAGCTATGACGAGGAGGACGACGAAGACGGCGGCTGGGCCATCAACAAGGATCACTCCGACTCGTTGTGGGACAGCGCAGAGGATTCGGACGACGAGGATGAGGAAGAGCCTGGCGTGCTGATCGACGCGGGCGAGGACGAGGAGGATGCCGACGTGTTCGGCGCCGGCCTCGGCGAACCCCGCCGTGAGAAGCGGCCCAAGGTTCCGAAGCCAGTGGCCGCACCGGCTGCCGTGCCAGCTCCAGTGGTGGCCACCCCGGCACCCGTGGTAGCGGCCAAAGCGGCGGCAGCAGCCAAGCCGGCGGTAGTCAAGCCGGCGGTAGTCAAGCCGGCCCCAGTCAAGCCGACGGCTACCAAACCGGTGGCTAAGGCGGCACCCAAGAAGGCCGCGAAGCCGGCGAAGATGGCGGCGGTGAAGAAGCCGGTGAAGAAGGTTGTGAAGAAGGCCGCGCCCAAGAAGGCGGCGAAGAAGCCAGTCAAGAAGGCGGCTCCCAAGAAGGCCATCAAGAAGACCGTCAAGAAGCCGGCCAAGAAGGTCGCAAAGAAGCTAGTCAAGAAGGCGGCGAAGAAGCCGGCCAGGAAGGCTGCCCCGAAAAAGGCTGCCAAGAAGGCGAAAGCCAAGAAGTAGTCGGCGCCTCTCCAGGCCGTCGCTCGCGGCGGGCGGTGGGACTTGCACTCCATGTGCGGCTCGCCGTCCGCCGTTCGGCATTGGCGCGATGCTGGCTCGTCACTGGCTCGCCGCCAGACCGCGCGCGCGTTATTCTCTTGTCACGATGGTTGAGACTATTGTTGCGCTGCTGCGTGCCCATTCCAAGCACGCGCCCTGGAACGCTCGCGGTCTCGCCGCGCACGCTACGGCGCTCGTGGATGCGGCTGGCATGCGTCCCACCAATGCCTCCGCACGCGCCACGCCGAGTGCGCGCGCCGTTCGCTTCTACGTCGCCCACGGACTGCTCGACCATCCCATGGGCCGCGGCACGGCGGCCACGTATCACTACCGGCACCTGCTCCAGCTGCTCGCCATCAAGATCCGCCAGCGCGAAGGACAGACGCTCGACGCCATAAAGGGGGAGCTGGCAGGCGCCACCGGTGACGCCCTCGAGAAGCGCGTCGCGCAGTCCCTCGCCCCCGCCCTCGAGTCGGGTGCCGACCAGGCCGTGCAGAACGACGATGCCCCTGCCGTGTCGTGGCGCCGAATCGTGGTCGCCGACGGAATAGAACTGCACGTCCGCGATGACAGCCCGGCCGCCCGGGGCGATATCGTGTCAGCCATGCGGGAATCCGTGCGGGCCGCCCTGGGACGTGAAGACGTTCGCTGATGCCGCACCTCGGCGCGCCGTTTCATCCAGTCGTCAGATGAGCCACACGCCTCGCCGGCGCCTGCTTGCCCGCACGGTCATCCTCGATCGCGCGATCGAGGCGCTCCCGCTCTTCCGGCTCAGCGACTCGGGAGAGGAGGTCGCCATCACCTACGCCGCCGTCGGTGGGGGGCGGTGGCGCGTGCTGCCTGCCCCGGGCGAACGGCTGCCCGGGACCTTTGACCAGGACGTCTACGTCGAGCTGCTCCGGCGCTATCATGAGGCGGAGGCGCCGGCCGATGGCACGCTGACTTTCACGCTGCACGACTTCCTGCGCACCATGGGGCGGCGCGTGGATGGCCGCACGTATGAGCAGCTGCGCAGCGCGCTCAATCGGCTCCAGCGCACGTTGCTCGAGTCTACGGAGGCCTGGTTTGACGCCGTTGCTGGCGCACGTTGGACCGGTCAGTTCACCATGCTGAGCACCGTGTCCATCGACCGGCGACGCCTGACCGATCGCGATCAGCTCGCCTTGTTCAGCTCGCTCACCAACAATGAGCCGGGCGACGCCCACGTGACGTTGGCTCCGCAGGTCAGGTCCAACATCGCGGCTGGCTTCACGATCACGCTGGCGTCGGCTCGCTATCAGCAGTTGTCTTCACCGGTCGCCCGGCGCCTGTACCGCGTGCTTCAAGTGGCACGCCACGATGCTGGCCGGCAGTGGGAGGTCCCGCTCGAACGGCTCGCCGAGATGCTCCCGCTTACCCAGCGCTACCCGTCGCACCTCCAGCGGGTGCTGCAGCCCGCTCATGAAATGCTGCTCGCCGCCGGCGTGCTTCGCAGTGCGACAATTGCCCAGCACGACAAGGCGTGGGTCGTCAGCTACCAGGTGGCTGACTGAGGGGAACCCTTTGCCCGGCAATGGGTTCTGATAGGGAGACCCCAACGGGCCCTGCCCTCGCACCCGCAGCTGGCAGGACTCTCCTGATTCCGGAAGCCCGTCGGTGCCGTTAGCTTCGAATTCCCCCTTAGCAAGGCCCGTATGACGCGTACCCGCAAGACACTGATCGCGCTGGCTGTTGTGACAACTCCGCTGCTGGCCGGCGGCTTCGTGATCCAGGAACGGGCGACCCGCGATGGCGTGCGTCTGTTCGAGCAGGTCATGTCGGTGGTCGGCGACCGGTTCGTCGACTCCGTCAGCGCCAGCGTGCTCTACGAGAAGGCGGCGCGCGGCCTGTTGCGGGAGCTCAAGGACCCGTACACGGAGCTGTACACGCCCAAGCAGCTCGAGGCCTTCAACACGACCACCGGTGGATTCTACGGCGGCGTGGGCATGCTCATCGAGGAGCAGGAAGGCAGCATCATCATTTCCAAGGTCTACCCTCACACGCCTGCTGAAGAGGCGGGAATCCAGGAGGGCGACCGGATCATACAAGTTGATACGTCCAGCACCCGCGGCTGGCGGATTGACCAGGTCTCGTCGCGGCTGAAGGGTGAGCCGGGGACCAAGGTCACCGCAAAGTTCGCGCGTCCGGGCTGGACCGAGCCGATTTCGGCTACGTTTACGCGACGCACCATCCGTATTCCCGCTGTGCCGTTCGGCATCATGCTCGACGGGAAGATCGGCTACGTGCCGGTGCAGAACTTCAACGAGACCTCCACTCCGGAACTCGCCCAGCAGATCATCCGCCTTCAGAACGAGGGAGCCAAGGGGCTCGTTCTCGATCTGCGCCAAAACCCCGGCGGATTCCTGGACCAGGCGCTCGAGATGTCCAACCTGTTCCTTGCGCGGGGCCAGGAGATCCTGAGCGTCCGTGACCGGCAGGGCATCGCCGAGCTCCACAAGGCCGAGCGGGATCCCGTGGCACCGCGCCTTCCCCTCGTCATCCTCACCGACGCCTATTCGGCCTCCGCTTCGGAAATCGTCGCCGGCGCTCTGCAGGACCATGATCGCGCCCTTATCGTCGGCACTACGTCCTTCGGCAAGGGGCTGGTGCAGTCGGTCTACCGGCTCGACGGCGGCTATGCGATCAAGCTCACGACGGGCAAGTGGTACACCCCGAGCGGTCGGTCCATCCAGAAGGAGCGCAAGCTCCTCGATGACGGCCAGTTCGTCGAAGTGCGCCCCGACACCGCCGAGAGCGACTCGGTGCGCAACCAGCGCCCGCGCTTCAAGTCCGACGCCGGTCGCGTCATCTACGGCGGCGGTGCCATCACGCCCGACGTGATCGTCGCGCCCGACACGCTCACCACCGCCGAGCAGAAAGTGGCGCGTGTGCTCGCCGCCAAGAACCAGGAGACGAACATCGCCCTCTACGAGTTCGCCTTCGCACGAAAGACGTCGGTCAAACCCGACTTCGTCGTGACGCAAGCGATGCGCGGCGAGTTTTACGACAAGTTGCAGAAGAAGGGCGTCACTGTGGACCGCAAGGACTGGGACGCGGCGCAGGGGTATGTCACCCGCCTCATTGATCTCCGCATTTCTCGCCTCGCCTTCGGCGACTCCACCGCCAAGCGACGCATGGTCAACGATGACAACCAGCTGGTGAAGGCGCTGGAACTGCTCCGCAAGGGCCAGTCGCAGCGTGACCTGTTCGCCCTGGTGTCGTCCACCACACCGCCATCGGGCAACAAGCGCTGATCTCCTCATGAAACTGAGCTCCCCGTTTCCCCTTGCGCTGGCGGTGCTCGCCGGCGTGACCACCGCCTCTGCCCAGGTGCGGGTTCTCCCGCCCAACCAGGGGGAATCGCGCCTGTCCAACCTCCGCCAGATCACCAATGGCGGGGAGAACGCCGAGGCGTACTGGAGCCCGGATGGCCAGTGGATCACGTTCCAGTCCACGCGCAACGGCCGCACCTGCGACGAGCAGTACGTGATGCGGACGGACGGCACCGGGCTCAGGCGCGTCAGCGACGGCCGCGGCAAGGTCACCTGCGGCTGGTTCTTCCCCGACGGCAAGAGCCTCTTCTTCGGCTCGTCTACGGCGCATGATTCCCTCTGTCCGCCGCGTCCCGATCCGTCGAAGGGCTATGTCTGGCCGCTCGACAAGTACGACATCTACACGGCCAACACGGACGGATCGAACTTCAGGCGCCTCACCAACTACAACGTGTACACGGCCGAGGGCGTGTTGTCGCCCGATGGCAGGCAGATCGTCTTCACGTCGCTCAAGGATGGCGACCTCGACATCTACACCATGAATGTCGACGGCACGAACGTAAAGCGCCTCACCAACACGCCGGGCTATGATGGCGGCCCCTGGTGGTCGCCGGACGGCAGGAAGATCGTCTACCGCGCGCACCACCCCAAGGACTCGGTCGAGCTCAGGCAGTACCGGGATCTCCTCGCCCAGGGGTTCATCCGGCCATCCAAGGTCGAGCTCTACGTGATGAACGCCGACGGCAGTGACAACCGCCAGGTTACGGCCCTCGGCGGCGCGAACTTCGGTCCGTCGTGGACCCCCGACGGCAAGAAGATCATCTTCGCCTCGAATTACTTCGCCCCGCGCTCGGGCAACTTCGAGATATTCCTCGTCGACGCCAGTCTGACCATGGCCGGCGGCAACAAGCTCGAACAGGTGACGTTCAACGACACCTTCGACGGCTTCCCGATGTTCTCGCCGGACGGCACGAAGCTCATTTTTGCCTCCAACCGGCACAACGACAAGCCGAACGAGACAAACCTCTTCATCGCCGACTGGAAGAAGTAGGCTCCGGGTCCGGCGGACGGCGGGTGGCCGTCCGCTCGCGAGTCCAGCGAAATTGCGCTACTATCGCTGGCACAGGCTGTTCCATCACCCTCTACCGCCTACCGTCCATATGTGGTACTTCATCGGCGCCGTCGCGCTTATCGCGCTCTTCATCGGCACGCAATCCATCAAGATCATCGGCCAGGCCGAGGTGCTCCTCATTGAGCGCTTCGGGCGGTTCCACCGCATCGCCCGGTCCGGATTCAACATCCTGATCCCGTTCGTCGAGGTGCCGCGCCATATCGACGTGCACTACCTGACCAGCGATGTCAGCGGCTCACGGCGTATCATCGCCGGCACCACCAGCCGCATTGATCTGCGCGAACAGGTACTGAACTTCCCCAGCCAGCCGGTCATCACCAAGGACAACGTCACTATCGAGATCGACGCGGTGCTCTACTATCGCATCGCCGATCCGCAGAAGGCGACGTACTCCGTGCAGAACCTCCCGTACGCCATCGAGACGCTGACGCGCACCACGCTGCGCAACATCGTCGGCGAGATGGAACTCGACCAGACGCTTACCAGCCGCGATCAGATCAACAAGCGGATGCGTGAGGTCATCGAGGAGGCGTCGCTGGGCTGGGGCGTCGACGTCACGCGCGTCGAACTCCAGACCATCGAGCCGCCGCGCGATATTCAGCAGGCCATGGAACTGCAGATGCGCGCCGAGCGCGAGCGCCGCGCCGCCGTCACCAACGCCGAGGCCAGCAAGCGCGCCGTGATCCTCGAGGCCGAGGGCCTGCGCGAATCGCAGGTGCTCAAGGCACAGGGTGAAATGGAGGCCGCGATACTTCGGGCCAAGGGCCTCGCTGAGGCACGGCTCGCCATGGCCAGGGCGGAGGCGCAGGCCATCGCCGGCATTGCCAGCTCGCTGCCGCCGGGGGAAGCCGCCACCTACCTGCTGGGGCTCAAGTACATGGAAGCCCTGCCCGCGCTCACCCAGGGCAAGGGAACGACCATCTTCCTCCCCACCGAGGCCGCCGGCGCAATGGGCGCCATCGGCGCCCTGCGGAAGGTGATGGACGCCGCCGGTCAGACCAACCTCCCCATCGATGCCCCGCGTCCGACGGGTGCGCTTGGGTTCCCTCCGGGCGGCGGGTCCAAGGGCTAATTTCAGGCATGCCGAAGATGATCACCAAGGAACGCGCGGAGAAGGTGGCCCGGGCGCATGCATGCGAGCATTGTGGCGAATACAGCTACAAGAAACTCTCCATCCGGCCGGCGTCCGTTGCGAACCAGAAGGAGTTCAATGAGGCCTGGCACTGCACCAAGACGTGCGGAGTCTGTGGCATGGAGCAGGAACTCGGCATCGACAGCGAGGGGGAGATCGCCTACGTGAACTGAGCGGCATCGCAAGAAACGGAATTCACGGCGCAAGAAACGGATTGGCCGGACACGGACAATCGGCAACTATGAGGGCATCGGCGCGCACAGTGCGACCGGTGCCCTTTTGCTCGGAGTCTCCCCATGTCCGCTCATGCTCCCTCCCGCACGGCACGTTCCAGCGCGCGTTCGCTTCCTCGTTCCCGGGTCGCGCACCGCCTGTCCGAAGACATCGCGTTCGGCACGTTCGACTCGCCCATCGGTACCGTGCTGCTCGGCCTCACCGCCCACGGCATTCGCTATCTCGCGTTGGGGAACTCCGCCGATGAACTCGAACGCGGCCTTCGTGCCGCGTTGCCGTGGGCGTCCTTCAGCGGCAACGTGAGGGTGCCGACGGCGTGGCATGACGAGATCGTTCGTCGGCTGCGTGGCGCGCCACCCCGTGTGGACCTCCCGCTCCACACCGAGGGCACGCCGTTCGAGGAAAGTGTCTGGGCCGCTCTGCGGCGCATCCCGCACGGCGAGCAGCGCTCGTATCAGCAGATCGCCGCCGATGTGGGCCGTCCCACCGCGTCACGGGCGGTGGCGCAGGCCTGCGCGCACAACAACGTGGCAGTGCTCATTCCCTGCCATCGCGTGGTGCGCCAGACTGGTGAACTCGGCGGGTACCGCTGGGGAATCAAACGCAAGCAGGCTCTCCTTGACGCCGAGCAGGCAACCGCTGAAACCAGGCGTCCGGCGGATGCGTAGTAGTCAATCAAGGGGAGTTGTATCCAGCCTCTCCGAGCGCGCCCGGCCATCGACCCGATGCCGGGCGCGTTGTTTTGTGGGCGGTTGCGAGTTTTGGGTGAGGCGACTGTCAGGATGCCGAGGTAGTTTGTATCTACCTTCTGCCACCTACCCTCTACCATCACTCGCCCTTGCTCGATCTTTCCAAGCTCCACGCCGGCGATCGAATCCAACACGAGCTGTTGGTGCTTGATCGCGCCGATAAAGACACTCGCGACGGCAAGCCGTTCGCGCGGTTGACCCTCGGCAATTCCACCGGCCGCATTGAGACGGCGCCCATCTGGTCGGAGCAACTGCCGTGGGTGGCGGGTGCGGAGAAGGGCAAGATCGTGCAGGCCATCGGTACCGTCGGCGAGTATCAGGGCAAGCGGCAGCTCACCCTTACCGCGCCACTCCGCGTCCTTCCCGCATCGGCCGGCAGCGTCGAGCAGTTCCTGCCGCGCATTGCGCGCAAGCCGGACGAACTGTGGGCATGGATCGACCAGCAGCGTACGGCGATGACCTCCAGCCGCCTGCGCTCGGCACTCGACCTCTTCTTCGCCGATGATGTCTTTCGCCAGGACTTTGGGCGCGCACCGGGCTCCACCACGGGGCATCACGCACAGGTGGGCGGGCTGCTGCTGCACAGCGTCGAAGTGGCCGCCATTGCGCAGGGCATCGCACGCACCATGCATGCCAACGTCGAGCTCGTCACGGTCGCCGCGTTGCTGCACGATATCGGCAAGGTCGAGTCGTACAGCGTCAGTCCCACCGGATTTGGACATACGACGGCCGGCCACCTGCTTGGCCACCTCGTGCTCGGCACGATGATGCTCGACCGCCGCCTGCGCACGCTGCCCGCCGGTACGTTCACCGCCGAGCAGGAACTGGAACTGCAGCACTTCATCCAGTCGCACCACGGCTCGCTCGAGTTCGGGGCGGCCGTGCCGCCCATGACGCTCGAGGCTGAGATCCTGCACTGGGCCGACCAGGCGTCCGCCAAGGCTGCCGACGTGAGCGACACGCTCGCCAACGATGAGCACTTCGGCGACGACGCCTTTACGCTCAAGCGCCCGTGGCCCGTGCAGAAGCGGCTCTGGCGGCATCCGCACGGATGGGAGTGAGCGTCGGCTCGGCCAGCGTGCCCACGACACCTGATGCTGCGCTGCCAGCGAGAGACAGCCATCCTCATCGCTGGCGCATGCTCGCGCTGCTGTCGGCGGCTGAGCTGCTCGGCATGTCGCTCTGGTTTGCGGGGAGTGCGGTCGCGCCGGAGCTGCAGCGTCTCTGGCAACTCGACGGCTCCGAGGTCGCCTGGCTTACCATCGCCGTGCAGCTTGGGTTCGTGGCCGGGACAGCGATCTCGGCGCTCCTCAACCTGGCCGATGTCGTCCCCGCCAGGACGCTTTTCACGATCGCGGCACTGAGTGGGGCGGCTGCCAACGCCGGCCTCGCCTTCGCCGACGCGCTCACCCCCGCTCTGCTCTCACGTTTTCTGGCGGGCGCGTGCCTGGCTGGCGTCTATCCGCCGGCAATGAAGATGACGAGCACCTGGTTCCGCCAGCGCCGTGGTCTCGCGGTTGGCACCATCGTGGGCGCACTGACCATTGGCAAGGCCGGACCGTATCTGATTGGCGCGCTGCCGGGAACCACCGTGACTGCCCTGGTGGCGTTGAGCTCGGCCAGCGCAGTGCTGGCTGCCGGGTTCATCTGGTTCGGCTATCGTGACGGACCGTTCGCCTTTCCGTCGCGCCCCTTCGACTGGCACCTTGTGCGCAGCGTTGTGCGCGAGCCTCGATGGCGCCAGGCCACCGGCGGTTACCTCGGCCACATGACCGAATTGTACGCCTACTGGACCTGGATTCCGGCCTTCGTCGCGGCAAGCATCGCCGCGCGCCCACATGCCGTGGCCCCGATGGCGACGCGCGCGTCGTCCCTCATCGGCTTCGCCATCATCGCCGTCGGCGGCGCAGGCTGCGTGTGGGGTGGGTTGGTATCGGACCGCATCGGTCGCGCGCGACTCGTCACCATCGCCATGACGGTGAGCGGCGCGGCCTGCGCGCTCATTGGGCTGCTCTTCGGCCATTCGCTCTGGCTGCTGACTCCGGTGGCGCTCGTCTGGGGCTTCTTCATCATTGCCGACAGCGCGCAGTTCAGCGTGCTCGTCACCGAGAGCGTGCCGGCCCACGCCGTTGGCACCGCGCTCACGCTGCAGGTGTCACTCGGGTTCCTGCTCACGACGCTCACCATTCAGGTCGTGCCATGGATCGTGCGCATTGCCGGGTGGCCGTGGGCGTTCGCGCTGCTCGCGGGCGGCCCGGCACTGGGCATTCTCTCGATTCGGCGATTGCAGGCGACGTAGCT
>PNKL01000055.1 GCA_013822425.1 Gemmatimonas sp. | reverse complement strand
ATCCGCACCGCTACGATCTGCTGCCCGGCCGTTTCCGCCGCGAGCGACGTGACGGTTGTGAATCCCAGCGCCCGCAGCGCCTCGGCGGGCGAACCATCCGCGAACGAGTCGCGGCGATACACGAGCCACACATCGCCGCCGGGTAGTTCATTAAGCGATTTCACCATGTGCAGGCGCATGCCCTCGCGCGCGTAGCGCAGGAGCGGGGCGCCGGTGAAGGCCTCGAGCGCATAGACGTCGCGCGGGCTGCCAACCGACATGTCCACGCGGCGCACGAAGCGACGCCAGTCGAACTTGATGGGCGCGCGCTGAGGGAGCGCCGCACAGGCGACCGCCGTCCACACAAAGCCGGCGATGGCCGCCGCGCCCCAGCGATGCGGAGGGAGCGCAGCCACGGCGATGGCGGTAAGCAACGCCACGGGCGCCGCGGCGCCGACGAGATAGCGCTGCACCCAGAACGAATGACCGCTCAGCAGCGAGACCGCCCAGACCAGCACGGGCGCCGCCAAGCCGGCAATGGCAAGCATGGCCAGCGCGCCCTCGACGGGCGCGTCCGCCCCCCGGGCGCCTCGTCGCGCCGCCGCCACCGCACGACGGCGAGCACCACGAGGGCAACGGTGACAAGCGTAAGCCACGCCAGGTCCACCGCGGCGACGCCGCTGCGCCCAGTGAGGTCGCGCAGCAGCCACAGGGGGGCCGCCGCGTCCGGCGTCTCGATCCACGCCACGTTGCGCAGCGGCGCAGGGTCGCTGAGCGCATGCGCCGCCACGGCGGCCGCCCACGGCACAAACGCGAGCAGCGTGAGCCCGGCGGAGCGCAGCACGCGCCAGGCGTGCGCGCGAGGCCACGCGAACGCCGCCGCGACGCACTCGGCGCCGATGGTCAGCCAGCCGAAGTAGTGGGTGTGCACCAGCGCGACGTTGATGATCGTCATCAGCGCGCACCTCTCGCGAGAGCCAGACGAGGGCGGCGCCCAGCAGCATCGCGAACAGGCAGGGGAGCAGCCGCACCCAGTGATCGCTCTCGTCCCCGATCGCCATCCAGCCCTTGAGCAGGATGTAGAAGAGCGGCGGGTTGGTATGATCGGCCACGACCCGGCGGAGCGCGTCGGCGACCGGAAGCCCGGCAACCCCCATCGAGAACAGCTCGTCGTACCAGAGCGGACTGCGCGTAAGCTCGGGGAGGCGGAAGATGCCGAGGACGAGCGTGGCGATGGCCGGCAGCGCCCAGCCGAGGCGTCGGTTCAGTTCCTCGATGGCGGGGCGGGGTGGCACGGTCCTTATAGGGACGAAGAGGGGGGATGGAGGAACTGCGAAACATACCATCCATGCGTGGCGGTGGGGCATCTTGGCTTTGCGCAAAAGACTGGAAGGACCCTGCGGAGTCATGCCCGTGGCGGACTGTCCAACCGGTGATTATTTGACCACCTGTTGTTTTATTTGACCACATAGTGCATTATATGACCACTTGGCTCATTTATTGACCATAAGACACGTATTTGACCACTCTACGCTATGGCTCGCATCTCACGCACGCAGCTCGCCGCGGAACATGAACGGATCGCGCACCTCGTGGGACAGCACCCCGAAGGGCTAAACCGGGTCGCGCTCGCGGAAGCGTATCGAACGGCGCATGGACGAGCCATCGAGCCGCGCACGCTCAGGCGTCGATTGCAGGAGTTGGTCGAAGGCGGGCGACTCGCGGTGGCGGGACCAGCGAATGCCCCGATCTATCGTGCCGCGACCGCTGACGAAGCGCGGACTGACGCCGGCGCCGACTACGTGCCGCTGTCGGCCGCCGGCCGGGCGACACGCGCCCTCATCACGCGACCGACCGCGCAGCGGCCGCCGGTGGGCTACAACCGCGACATGCTGTTCTCGTACCGTCCGGGCACGACGTGGTACCTGCCAAAGAGCCTGCGACACCAGCTCCACGAGATGGGACGGACGCCCGACGACACACGTCCCGCCGATACGTTCGCGCGCGACGTTCTGAGTCGTTTGTTGATCGACTTGTCGTGGGCTTCAAGCCGGCTTGAGGGCAACACGTACAGTCGACTCGATACTCAGAACTTGCTCGAGTTTGGACAGCACGCCGAGGGGAAGGACGCGACGGAAACGCAGATGATCCTCAACCACAAGGAGGCCATCGAGCTGCTGGTCCGCGAGGTCAAGGCGCCGGTGTTTCCACGCATGCTCCTGCGTGGCCTACATCGCACCCTCTCCGAAAACCTCTTGACGGACCCAGCCGATGAAGGCCGCCTGCGCGAACGCGTGGTGCAGATCACGGGAACGACGTACACGCCAAACGCGATCCCCCAGGTCATTCGCGACTGCCACGACCGGATCATCGACACGGTTGGAGCCATTCCCGATCCACTCGAGCAAGCGTTCTTCCTGATGGTGCACGTCCCCTACCTCCAACCATTCGTCGACGTCAACAAGCGCACATCCCGGTTGGCGGCGAACTGGCCGTTGCTCCACGCGAACTTGAGTCCCCTCTCGTTCATTGAGGTGCCGGACCGCGCCTACGTCGAGGGCACGCTGGCCGTGTACGAACTGCAGCGCGTGGACCTGCTGCGCGACGTGTTTGCCTGGGCCTATGCGCGGTCTTGCGCCCAGTACCGCGTGGTGCGCGAGTCGGTCCCGCAGCCGGACGCGCTGCGCCTGCGCTATCGGAGCCAGCTGCACGACGTGGTGCGTGCCACCGTGCACTCGGGCGAGGCGCCGCAGGCTCGCGTACTGCGTGCCCGTGGTGCGGCGTTGAGCGTCGCGCCTGACGATCTGGACGGGTTTGCTGAACGTGCCATGGCCGAACTCCTCAATCTCCATGAGGGCTCCGCCTCCCGATACCAGCTCCGGTCGTCGGACGTGAGTGACTGGCGCGAGCGGTTTCGTGCGGACGTGCCGCCGCGCGTGGGTGCGCTCCAGGAGCGACCCTGACCGGCCCAATTCCACACAACTTCACGCAGAGTCATTATCTTGTAGCGACGACGCGCCGCGTGCACGTCAGTTGTCGCGTCGACACGCAGCGCGCACGACACCGAGACCCGGTAGCTCAGTCGGTAGAGCATGCGGCTTTTAACCGCCAGGTCGTGGGTTCGATTCCCACCCGGGTCATGACGGCAGATGGCAGAGGGCAGAGGGCAGACGGCAGACGAGCGGGTTCGGGGCGCGGACGACATCTGTCGGCCGCGCTCTTGGCGTTTGTAGGGGGGATCGGGGGGCGCACTGGAGGGGCGCGTAAGGCATTTCCGGGGGCGTGGTCAGGTTTTCCTTCAGGGAAATTCCGACAGCCCCTTATGGTTCCTGCGGGGCGTTTCCCGATAAGCTACTAGCGTCATGTCGAACCTCAGGGAAATCACCGCGATGCCGCCCTCTGCGAAGTCGTCGTCGGGGGCTGAAGCGCGCGTGCCGATGAGTGTTCCGCAGACGAATTGGACCGACCGTCTGTTCAGGGTTCCGCTGTCGGGGAAGCTCCTTGGGGCGAACCTGTTTGTGGCGGTGATAGCGCTGGCGTCGCTTTTCATTGCGCGGTCGCCGAACGAGACGCTCACCGAGAGCCTCGCGGTGTCGGTGTCGGCCGTCGTGTTCTCCATTGTGGCGAACATCGCCCTCGTGACCGTTGCGCTGCGGCCGTTGCGCGAGCTCGAGCGCACGGCGCAGCGGGTGTGGGCGGGCGACCTGACGGTTCGCGCGCGGCCGACGCAGACCGAGGATCCGGACCTGGGCCGCGTGCGCTCGGCCATCAACCTGCTGCTCGACGGCATGCACCACGACCGGGCGCGGATGCGCCGGCTCGCGCTGCACGCGATCACCGTGGGCGATCGGGAGCGGGCCCGGGTGGGGCGTGAACTGCATGAGTCGTCGGCGCAGTGGCTGGCGGGGCTCTCGCTGGAGCTCGCGGCGATGGCGAGGGACGCCAAGGACCCCGAGTCACGGACGCAGCTTCAACGCATGCAGCAGATGGCCCAGCAGGTGATGGAACAGGTGCGCACGCTGTCGGAGACGCTGCATCCGCGCGTGCTTGACGATCTGGGACTTGCGCCCGCGCTGCAGCACCTGGCGCGCAAGACGACGGAACGCGGCATCGCGACGACGGCCGATACGGCTGGCGCCGACGCGGGCATCCCGGCGCATGTCGCGAGCGTGCTCTACGACGTCGCGCGCGAGGCGGTGGCGAATGCCGCCCGCCATGCAGCGCCGGCGCACGTGGAACTGGTGCTCACCACCGAGCACGGCAAGGCGCGGCTGGACGTGCGGGACGACGGCCACGGGATGGACGTCGGCGAGGCCGAACGCGGCGGCTTCGGGCTGTTTTCCATGCGCGAGCGCGTGGCGTTGGTCAATGGGACTTTTGAACTGGAGAGCAGGCCGGGAGACGGCACGCGTGTCGTGGCGACGGTGGCTCTCGTTGACGAGGACGGACGATGACCGGAGACCTGATTCGCGTTCTGCTGGTGGACGATCATGCGGTCGTGCGCGCTGGCGTCAAGGCGGTGCTGGGCGCCGCCAAGGATGTGCACGTCGTGGGTGAGGCCGGGTCGGGGGTGGAGGCCCTCGCCATGGCCGAGCGCCTGAAGCCGGACGTCATGGTGATGGACATCTCGCTCGGCGACATGGACGGCATGGCGGTGACCCGCCAGTTGGTGGCCAAGGGGATGCCGTCGCGCGTCCTCGCGCTGACGATGCACGCCGAGGAGGATTACCTCGTGCCGATGCTCGAGGCGGGGGCGGCGGGGTACGTGCTGAAGACGGCGGCCGATCGCGAACTGCTCGACGCGGTGCGCACGGTGGCGCGCGGCGAGGTGTACGTGCGGCCCGACGCGGCGCGCATCCTGGCGAAGGGCTACACGCGCAAGGATCCGCTGCACGAGGAGCGCACGCGCTTCGAGAAACTCACCGAGCGCGAGCGCGACGTCCTCCGCCTGACGGCGCAGGGGTTCAGCGCGCCGGAGATCGGCGAGAAGCTGTTCATCAGCCCGAAGACGGTGGACACGTACAAGCAGCGCATCCAGGACAAGCTGGGGCTGTCGCATCGGCACGAGTACGTGCAACTGGCGCTGCGGCTGGGGTTGCTGACACCTGAGGCTTGATTGAGGATTTGGACCTAGGATTACGATCGAGGATCACGAATCAGGATTGCGATGTACGATTGAAGGGGCGCCTGGCTGGGCGCCCCTTCTGTCGCTAATCGAGATCATGAATCGTAATCCCAAATCGCAATCCTAGGTCCAAATCCTCAATCGCCTTCCGCCGGCGGGAGCACCAATACAGAGAGTGTCGCCTTCCGCAGCAGGGACGTCGCGACGCTCCCGAGCACCGCGTGGGCGATGGCGTTGCGGCGATGCCGGCCGACCGCCACGAAGTCGGCCTTGGCGGCGATCGCGAAGTTCATGATGGCCGCGGCCGCCTCGCCGTCGCGCCGTTCCACGTCCACGGTGATGCCGGGGTGGCTGGCAGCCATCGCATGGCGCAGTCCGTCGAGCGCCGCGGTGACGCCGCTGGCGTAGGCCGTGTCGATGCCGTCATCGCTGGCCGCCGCGACGTCGAGCCGCGGGCGGGCGTGCAGGAGCGTCAGCATGCCGCCGTCGGCCAGCATGCCGGCGGCCGCGGCCGCGGCGCGCATGCAGGCCCGGGAGAAATCGATGCCGACCACGGCCCGCCGCGGCATTTGCGTGAGCGTCGGTGCGACGGCGAAGACCGGCCGGTCGGCAGCGCGCGTGACGCGCAGGGCCGTCTCGTCCCCAACGAGCCGGTCCATCAGCGAGTGGACACGCAGGCCGGTGACGATGAGATCCACCTCGGCCCTGACGGCGGCGTCGACGATGCTGCGGACGGGCGATCCATCCGCGCGCTCGATGGGTCGCGGCAGCCGGCCCGCAAAGGAGCGCTCGACCTGGTGTTGGACGCGTGAGAAGAACTCGTCGCGCAACGCGGCGTCGCCCGCCATGGTGGTCATGGCGGCGAGCGACGGGTCCGCGCTCGGCACCGGCATGGGCGCCGGCTCGAAGACGGCGAGCACGGTGACCTTGCACGGGCCGCGACGACACAACTCCGCGACCAGGCCCGCCGCGCCATCGGCGCTGGCGGATCCATCGGTGGCAAGGAGGATGCGTCCGTCGAGAAGGTGTTCGGGCTGCGGTTCTCTCACGGTGGAGGTCGAGGCGTGGTGCGCGTCATCGGTGACCGACATGGGAACTCCCAAGGATATCATTATCAGCCTACGGGTCCACCAACCGTGGGACAGTCGGGCAACGTTCCCAAGAATCGTGCGGGAATTCCCCCGATAGGGCTCCCGGAAATGCCTTGCGTTGGGGCGTGCGCCGTGCATCTTCAGAAGGAGAGGCGCGCAAACTCCCCATGGACACCAGCCCCCCGACTGCGACCGGCGGCGACCCCTTCCCCGAGGGCGAGTCCGTGGCGACGATTGCCGCGCCGGATGCGCTGTTCGCCAGCATCCTCGACATTGCGGCCGACGCCATCATCGTGGTGTCCTCCTCGCAGCATATCCTGCATTTCAATCAGGGGGCCTCACAGGTCTTCGGCTACCTGCCCGAGGAGATGGCGGGGCGGCCGCTCGCTGAGCTCCTGCCGGGCCGCTACCGCAGCGCGCATCGCGAGCAGATCGAGACGTTTCGCAACAGCCCCGAGCGCGCGCGCCGGATGGGCGCGCGACGCGAGATATACGGCGTGCGGAAGGACGGGACGGAGTTTCCCGCGGAGGCGTCCATTTCGCGGCTGGAGACGCGCCACGGGCCCATCTATACGGTCGTGCTGCGCGACATCACGGAACGGACGCTGCGCGAGCGGCACGATCGGTTCCTGTCGGAGGCCGGCGGCCTGCTGGGCACCTCGCTCGACGTGGGCCGCACGCTGCAGGCGCTGGCCAACATTCCGGTGCCGTACCTTGCCGACGCATGCATCGTGGACGTCGTGGGCCCGGACGGCGCCTGGCAGCGGCAGGTGAGCGGGAGCGACGTGCCGGAGTTTCAGGGCGCGCTGGCGACCGTCGGTCGCGAGACGCTGTCGTGGGACAGCCCGTGGCGCGCCATCGACGCCATGCGGTCGCGCAAGGTGGAAATGGTCAGTGCCATTACCGACGACTGGCTCGAGGGCCACACCGAATCGCCGGCGGAGCTCGCCCGGTGGAAAGCGCTCCACATGCGGTCGGCGCTCTTCGTTCCCCTGATCGCGCGCGACCATGTCCTCGGCTCGCTCACGCTGCTGCGCCGCGGTGCCAGCACCTTCGTGCCGGAGCACGTCACGCTCGCACAGGCCCTCGGGACGCGCGCCGCGTACGCGATGGACAACGCGCGACTGTACACGATGGCGCAGCGCGCCACCCGCGCGCGCGAGGACGTGTTGAGCGTGGTCTCGCACGACCTTGGCAACCCGCTGGCGGCGATCCGCCTGTGCGCGGCGGCGCTGCTCGAGGCGCCGCCGTCGGACGTCAAGGAGCAGCGGCACCTGATGCAGGCCATCGGCAATTCGGCGGACTGGATGTCGCGCCTTATCCAGGACCTGCTCGACGTGTCGACCATCGAGGTGGGCAAGCTCTCCGTGGAGCGGCGCACCGAGCAAGTGGCGCCCATCGTGCGACAGGCGCTGGCCATGGTCGGCCCGCAGGCGCAGCAGCGCGGCGTCGAATTGTCGTCCTCGGTGGGCGACGGCGTGCCGGCGGTGCACGGCGACGCGGCGCGGCTCATCCAGGTGCTCACCAACCTCGTCGGCAACAGCCTCAAGTACACCGATCGCGGCGGCTCGGTCACGGTGTCGGCGGCAGCGCAGGGCGACGAGGTGCTGCTCAGGGTGCGCGACACGGGGAGCGGCATCCCGGCCGATCAGGTGCCGCGCATCTTCGAGCGGTACTACACGCGCAAGCGCGGCGCGAACAAGAGCGGGTCGGGGCTCGGCCTCTCGATCGCGCGAGGCATCGTCGAGGCGCACGGCGGGCGCATCTGGGTGGAGAGCGCGGTGGGGGAAGGAACGTCGTTCTTCGTGGCGCTGCCTGCGGCGCGGTGACAGCTACTGCCAGCACGAAGGCCGATGGGTTCACAACACTGAGCTTCTTCATCACGGAGCGCATCTTTTTCACCACGGAGCGCACCTTTTTCACCACGGAGCGCACCTTTTTCACCACGGAGCGCACGGAGGAAGACTGAGGGCCACGGAGTACTACAAATACCTTGGGTAACGACAGCACGCCATGCCGGTATTTGCGTGGCGCGCGCAGTTCCCCCAAGAAGTTGCTGTTGTATTCCTCCGTGGCCCTCAGGCCGTTCTCCGTGGGCTCCGTGGTGAAAAAGGTGCGCTCCGTGGTGAAGAAGCCCGGCCGTAATCACATCTTGCACCCTTTCCGCTCCTTCGTTCTTCGCGATGGTCGTTCACTGTCGGTTCATCACGTCCCATACATCCCGCGATATGTCAGCCATGAGCTGTTGCGCGTCGGCGCGTTTCGGAATCGCGTGCGTGAGGATGACGAGCACATACGGCGCGCGGCGCGGCGGGTAGACGATGGCGGCGTCGTGCGTGGTGGCGGTGATCCAGCCGGTCTTGTGCGCCACCGGTGTGCCAGGCGGCAAACCAGCAGGGATCTCGTTGTTGAATTCCTGCCGCAGGAGGACGGCGCGCATCGCCTCGCACGCCGATGGTGACGCGGCACGATCCTGAGCAAGGGCCGCCATGAGCACGCCGAGGTCGCGCGCCGAGGTGGTGTTGTTGAGGCCTGCATTGTAGGCCTTGGTGTCCTCGACACCGCGGCGCACCTGGATGGTGCTGGCGCCAAGGGCGCGCGCCGTGGCCTGAGCCGTGCGCGCGTCGAGCAGGTCGATGACCGCGTTGGTGGCGAGGTTGCTCGACCGGGTGATCATGCGGTCGTTCAGTTCGCGCAGGGTCACCGGCTGGCCGACCCTGGCGTAGAGCGAGGAATCCGAATCGTCGCCGGCGCTCAGCGTGAAGGGCGACCCGTCCACGATGGACGAAAACTCGTTGCGCAGGATGACCGCGCTGTCGAGCCGAAGCGCGCCCGCGTCGGCGCGACGAAAGAGCTCGATCATCACCGGCACCTTCATCGTGCTGGCCGCGTGAAACGACGCGGCTGCGTTGACCGCGAGCGTGTCGCCCGTGGCGAGGTCGTGCAGCCAGATGCCTGCCTGCGCGCCCGGCACGGCGGCGAGGCGTTGTTCAATGCTCGTGCGCAGGGCCGTGAGGTCGGCGGACGACGGCGCCGGCGCGTGGCCCGGCGTCAGCGCGGAGCAGGCCGCCAGTGCGCCAACCGCGACGGCGCCGGCGAGGAGGAGCGGGAGTCTTTGCATGGCGCGAGTATAGGAGCTTTTCGGGTCCCGGGGTAGGTTAGTAAGATGCGCCGCGCCTCGTGCCTCGTCGCCCTGACTGCCGTCCTCGCGGCGGGGTGTGTGCGCAGCGCGGGGGCGCCGATCGTGGTGCCGGCGGCGGCGAGAACCGGCGCGCCGTCCACCGCGACGAACGATGCGTCGCCGTCCGATCCGGTTGCCTCGCGGCCGGGACAGGACGCCGTGGCGAGCGGCAGCGCGCGGCCTGGCAAGCCGCCGACGGGTTCCGCTGCGGGCTCCGCCACCCCCATCGCCACCGGTGTGCGAGCCGGCGGTGGCGACGCGACGCGCGCCGTGGCCGACAGCGTGTCGGCGTCGGATGTCACGCGCGAAGCCGCCCGCATGTTCGGCGCCGGGCCGCCCCCGCCCGTCACCGATACGATCGCCGCCCCCGGCGCGCCCGTGTGGGACATCGACGTGCGCTCGTACGAGACGCGCGCCCGCGTCGAGGACTACGTGCGCATCTTCAGCGGGCGTGCCAAGAGCACCTTCGAGGTGGCGCTGCAGCGGCAGACGCGCTACGGGCCGATGATCCGCGAGCGGCTGCGTGCGAAGGGGCTCCCGGAAGACCTGATCTACCTCGCACTCGTCGAGAGCTGGTTCAACCCGCACGCGTATTCGCGCGCCGCGGCGGTGGGCATGTGGCAATTCATGGCGGGGACGGGCCGCGGGATGGGACTGCGCGTCGACTGGTGGATGGACGAGCGACGCGACCCGGTGCGATCCACCGAGGCGGCGGCACGGCTGCTGCTGGGGCTGCGCGAGCAGTTCGGATCGCTCTACCTGGCCGCCGCGGCGTACAACGGGGGCTCGGGACGCGTCTCCCGCGGGCTCGCGCGGCACGCCGATGCGCTCGACGGCGTCGAGGGCGAGGACCGCTTCTTCGCCCTCGCCGAGCAGAGCTACCTGCGCCCCGAGACACGGGACTACGTGCCCAAGATCATCGCGGCCGCGCTGGTTGGCGGAGAGCCTGCCCGCTACGGCGTGCGCGTGGAGCCGCTGCCGCCGTTTGCCTATGACACCGTGCGGGCGCCGGGCGGCGCGCCGCTGGCCGCCGTCGCCAACGCCGCCGGCGTGCCGGCCGACAGCGTGTCGGAGCTCAACCCGCACCTGCTGCGGGGCATGACGCCGCCCGGCGATTCGCTCTGGGTGCGCGTCCCGGTTGGACGCGCGGCCGGCTTCGAGGAGCGCTTCAGCGCGCTCGAACCAGTCGAACGCCGCGCGCTGGAACGCATCGTGAGCAAGAAGGGACAGACGATGCTCTCGATCGCGAAGAAACAGGGCGTCACGTCGAAGCAACTCGCCTGGTACAACCCCAAGGCGGCAAAGCTCAGGAGCGGTGCGCTGCGCGCGGGACAGGCGATCTACGTTCCGCGACGCGACGTCGTGGCGCTGGCGCGCGACATTCCGAACCCGTCGGTGGAGCGGTACCCGCGGCGCAGCACCAGCGGCGGCATACGGCGCCACGTGGTGCGGCGCGGCGAGACGCTGTCGGGCATCGCCAAGCGGTATGGCACGAGCGCGAAGACGCTCACCAAGCTCAATGGACTCAGGAGCGCGAAGATCATCCCGGGCCAGTCGCTCGTGGTTTCGGCGCGCGCCGCGACCGGCGCGAAGGCGGGTGCGCCCAAGGCGAGTGCATCCAGGGCGCGTGCGCCAAAACCGATCGTGAAGAAGCCAACCGGAACGAAGCCGGCGGCAACAAAGCCGACCGCAACGAAGTCGGCGGCGAAGAAGCCGAGCGCCCGCTAGCGCGCCGGCGCGTCCTCCGGAGCGCGCCACGGGCCGGACTTGCCGCCGCTCTTCTCGAGCAGGCGCACGCCCTCGATGCGCATGGCCTTGTCCACGCTCTTGGCCATGTCGTACACGGTGAGGAGCGCTACCGCGACCGCCGTCACCGCCTCCATCTCCACGCCGGTCGCCGCCACGGTGCGCGCCTCGGCTTCGCAGCGGATGGCCGACGTCGCGTCCTCGAAATCGAATCGCACCTGCACGTCGGTGAGTGGGAGCGGATGGCAGAGCGGGATCAGCTCCGCCGTGCGCTTGGCCGCCTGGATGCCGGCCACGCGCGCGACGGCGAGCACATCGCCCTTGGCGAGCGTGTTGTCGCGGATGGCGCGCAGCGCATCAGGCGACATGCGGATGCGCCCCTCGGCGCGCGCGGCGCGCGCCGTGGCGGGCTTGGCCGACACGTCCACCATGGACGCCTCGCCGGCGCGGTTGACGTGCGAGAGATCGCTCATGAGCCGAGGTGGGAGAGTTCGCGCATCAGGCGCGCGCTGAGGAGCTGCGGCGAGACGTTCTGCTGGGCGGCGAGCTTCGCCTCCTCGACGGCGCGCATGGCGCGCGCGGCCGCGAGGGCGGCCCGGTCATGGCCAGCGGCGGCGGCGGTGCGGGAGCGCTCGTGCAGCAGAACGCTCACGGCGTCGAGGACGTCGGAGAACGCACCGCGCGCCCCCTTGCCGCCCTGGCCGAAGGCGGCACGCAGCCAGCGCTCGCGTCCGCCTTGCGCCGCGTCGAGGAACGCGTGCGCGCGCTTGAAGACGGCGGCCTGTTCGTCGTGGCCCAGCAGACGTCCGGGCGCGCCCTCGCACATCCGCAGCCGCTCGTCGTCGGTGCCGCCCGGTCCCAGCGCTTCGCGCACGGCGGGTTCGGCGATGAACCGGCGCAGGTCGGCGTCGCCGAGACGGGGGACGCGGAACGCGACGACGCGCGAGCGGATGGTCGGCAGCAACGACGTGGGCTCGCTCGACGTCAGGATGAAGGTGGCGCTCGCCGGCGGCTCCTCGAGGAGCTTGAGGAAGGCGTTGGCAGCCTCCGGACTCGACGTCTGCGGCACCATGCGCTCGGCGTCGCCGATGATGAAGACCTTGCGGCGTCCGAGGGCGGGGGAGAGGGACGCCTGCTGCACGAGCAGGCGCCCGACGTAGACGTAGATGCCTTCGCTGCCGCCCGGCCGCTTGTAGAGCCCGTGCTCCCGGACGCGATCGGCAATGGCCTGCTCAAGGTCATCCTTCACGTCCTCCGGACCCGGGTCGCCCTTGAGGTGTGGGCGCGGGAAGATCCAGTGCAGGTCGGGATGCTGGCACTCGAGCGCGTAGCGGCAGCCCTGGCACTCGCCGCAGGGCGCGTTGTCGCCGGTGCACAACAGCATCTGCCCGAGCCAGAGCGCCAGCCGCTGCTTGCCGACCCCTTCAGGGCCGTGCAGGAGGATGGACGCTGGCAGTCGGCCGGCGCGCCATTGTTCGGCGAGGCGGGCGCGGAGGGTGGTGTGGCCGAAGAGAGGAAGTAGAGGCAAGCGGCTGATGGTAGGTGATAGAGGGTGGATGGTAGATGACCCCCCCCATCCTCTCCCTGACGATAGACGGTCGGCGGGTCTTGCACCAGTTTCCTTGGCAGACTTTGCCGCGGTGCGGCCCCACTACGCCGGCGTGCCGCGCCGGCCCCTACGGATCTCGAGCGCCATGCGTCCTATCGCCCTTGTCCTCGCCTTCGCCGCCATGACCGCCTCGCTCCCTGCCCAGCGCGCCCGAGCACGCGACCTCGGGGTCGCCCCTGGCGTCTTTGCCCCCGGCGCTCACAATGCGATCACTGACGTCGCCGGCGTGCGGGTGGGGCACACCACCGTGACGGAGGGGGCCGGTGTGCGCACTGGCGTGACGGCCATCCTGCCGCACGCGGGCAATGCCTATCTCGATCGCGTGCCGGCCGCCGTCTGGGTGGGGAACGGATTCGGCAAGCTCATCGGTTCGACGCAGGCGAACGAACTCGGCGAGCTCGAGACGCCCATCCTGCTGACGTGCACGCTCTGTGTGTGGAAGGCCGCCGATGCGTTGACCGACTGGATGCTCGAGAAGCCGGGGATGGAGCGGGTGCGCTCCATCAATCCGCTGGTCGGCGAGACGAACGACGGCGGGCTGAACGACATCCGCGCCAAGGCCATCACCGCCGAGCATGTGCGGCAGGCCCTCGACGGCGCCGCGGGCGGCGCCGTGGCGGAAGGGAGCGTCGGCGCCGGCCACGGGACCGTGGCGTTCGGTTGGAAGGGCGGCATCGGGACGTCGTCGCGCGTGCTTCCCATATCGCTGGGCGCGTACACGGTGGGCGTGCTCGTGCAGAGCAACTTCGGGGGCGTACTGCAGGTCATGGGCGCACCGGTGGGACAGGAGCTTGGCCAGTACGCCTTCAAGGACGCGCTCTCGCGCGACGGCGGCGATGGCTCGATCATGATGGTGGTTGCCACCAATGCGCCGATCAGCGATCGCAACCTCAAGCGCGTGGCGTCGCGCGCCATGCTGGGACTTGGCCGCACGGGGTCGTCCGCGTCCAACGGCAGCGGCGATTACGTGATCGCCTTCTCCACGTCCGCGGAGGTGCGCCGCGCCTTCAACGCACGGCGACTGGAGACGAAGGAGCTGGCCAACGAGGAAATGTCGGGCCTGTTCGAGGCGGTCGTCGAGGCGACGGAGGAGGCCATCTACAACTCGCTCTTCCAGGCGACGAGTGTGACCGGGAGCGGCCGAACAGTAGAGGCGATTCCTCTCGACAAGGTGCGCGAGGTGTTGAAGAGATATGGGCGCTAGGAGAACGGCGGAGAACGGCAGAGAACGGCAGAGGACGGCAGAGGACGGCAGCGTGATACGGATGATGTTTGAGAAGCGTGGATGGCGGACCTTGGAGTCCTGCCGTTCTCTGCCTCTCTCTGCCATTCTCTGCCTCCCTCTGCCTCCCTCTGCCGTTCTCCGCCGTCCTCTGCGACTAAGCCACTTCACCCTTCGTGCCAGCCGCAATCCGCTTATAGGCGTCCACCACGCGCGCCAAAGCCATGTCGCTGGTCTCACCGCACGCCGAGAGATGCCCCATCTTGCGCCCGGCGCGGGCCTCTCGCTTGCCGTACAGATGCAATCGCACGCCGGGCAGACCGAGGACGCCCGTGATGTCGGGGGCGTCCGGTCCGGACCAGACCTCGCCGAGCAGGTTGTAGATCGCGGCGGGACGCACCACGTCGGTGTCACCCAGCGGCAGCCCGCAGACCGCGCGCACGAGCTGCTCGAACTGGCTCGTGACGCAGGCGCGCTCGGAGTGGTGGTAGGTGTTGTGCGGGCGCGGCGCGAGTTCGTTGACGCACAACAAGCCGTCGTCGAGCAGGAACAGCTCCACCGCGATGAGGCCGACGACACCGAGCTGTTCGGCGATGCCGCACGCGATCTCGGTGGCGCGGCGCACGACGGCGTCGTCGAAGCTGCTGGGAATCACCGACCAGGTCAGCACGCCGTGCGTGTGATGATTGCGGGCCGGCGGATAGGCGCGCATCTCGCCCTCAGGCGTGCGGGCCACCATGACGCTAAGCTCCGCGGCGAGCGTGAGGAAGCGCTCGGCGACGCAGACCGGCGCGCCGATGCCCAGAAACGCCGCCGCGGCGTCGGCGGGCTCCGACACGCGCGCCTGGCCCCGGCCGTCATATCCGCCGTGCGTGGACTTCACGATGCATGGACCGAGACTGCGCACGGCGGCCGTCGTCTCGTCGGCGGTGCGCACCACGGCAAAGGGGCCGAGGGGGAAGCCGTGGTCCCGCAGCCACTCCTTCTGGCGGGCGCGGTCCTGCACGGTCCACAGCACCTGCGGCCCCGGCCGCAGCGGTGCCCGGCGCTCCGCCGCCTCGAGCGAGGGGAGCGGGATCTGCTCGATCTCGATCGTGACGACGTCAGCGCCCTCGGCGAGCTTCGCGGCGGCATCCGCGTCGCCCCACGGGGCGGTGATCACGTGCGACGCGAGCGGCCGGGCCGGGCAGTGATGTTCAGGGTCGAGCACGTGGACGTCGTAGCCCATCGTGCGCGCGGCCATGGCGGCCATGCGGCCCAGCTGGCCGCCACCCAGGAAGCCGATGGTGGAGCCGGGGAGGATGGCGCTCACGGGAGCTTCTGTTCGCGCACCGACGCCGTGCGCTGTTCGCGCCAGGCGCGGATGCGGTCGCGCACCTCGGGGTGGCTGGTGCCGACGATTTCCGCCGCGAGGATGCCCGCGTTCGAGGCGCCCGGCTTGCCGATGGCGAGCGTACCCACCGGAATGCCGGCGGGCATCTGCACGATGGAGAGCAGCGCGTCCACGCCGTTGAGCGCCGTGGCCGGCACCGGCACGCCGAGGACCGGCACGAGCGTCTTGGATGCCACCATCCCCGGTAGGTGCGCAGCGCCGCCGGCCGCGGCAATGATGACCATCAGCCCGCGCGCCTCCGCGGTGGAGGCGTACTCGAACATCCAGTCGGGTGTGCGATGCGCGGAGACGACGGCCTTCTCGTACGGGACGCCGAACTGGTCAAGCATCTCGCAGGCGGGGGCGAGGTGCTCGTAGTCGCTCGCGCTCCCCATGATGACGCCAACCAAGGGTGTGCTGATCATCCGATAAAGATGCCTGGGGAACGGCGATTTCGGAATGCGGATCGCGGATTGGGATGGGCAATACCTTCTGGGTCGGCGGAAGCGGCGCAGTTCCGGGGGACAGGACGTCCGTGACGCCACCTCCGGTTCGTGAGTTGCATGTGGTGACCGCAACGCTATACGCCGACCTGAACTGCCCATATGGCTACGCAGCTGCGCCTGTCGGGCGAGTTCCGCGGGGAGTGAGTCGTGCGGAACGGAGCGCACGGGGTGCTGGCCTCTTTCACCACGGAGCGCACGAAGAAGTACCTGAGGGCCACGGAGTACTGCAACAACTGTGGGTAAAGACATCACGCCACGTGGGAATCAGCGTGGCGTTCGCAGTTCCCCCAAGAACTTGTAGTACTCCTCCGTGGCCCTCCAGCAGTTCTCCGTGCGCTCCGTGGTGAAGAAGCCCGGCTCACCGCGAGGAAGCCAGCTACGCTCGCGTCATCTGCGGGTGATGCGTCCGCTGGCCCTCGCGGATAGACCTGCCGGCATCCGCGAGATGGAAACGCACGGCCGCAGACTCGTCATCCGGCGATGGCGTCGCGATACACCGCCAGCGTCTCCTCGTGTTGCCGCTCGATGCGCAGCCAGTCGAGGTTCGCGCGCGCGGCCGTCCTCCAGCGCTCACACTCCATGGGGTCGTCGAGCAGTCGCGTGATGGCGGCGGCGAGTGCGGGCGCATCGCGCGGCGGCACGAGAATGCCGGCGCGGCCATTCTCGAGCAGTTCTGGCGAGCCATCCACGGCGGTGGCGACGATGGCGCAGCCGCAGTCGCGCGCCTCGGGGAGCACCAGGCCACCGGGCTCGGCGTGCGAGGCGAGCACGAAGACCGCCGCCTGGGTCAGATACGGGCGCGGTGACGGTCGGAATCCCTCGAAGTGGATGCGCGCACGCGCGGGAGACGCCGCCGCGAGCGCCTCGAAGCGCGCGCGATCGGGCCCCTCACCGACGATGTAGAGTTGCGCGTCCGGATGGGCCGGCGCGAGCAGGTCGAAGGCGCCAATGAGATCCGCGATCCCCTTTCGCTCATATAGTCCGGCCACCGTCACGATGGCCGGCTGGCGCAGCGTCACGGCCTCCCGCAGTGCGTCGAGCAGGCGCGGACTGCCGACCGTGCCGTTCCGCACGGCGCGCAGCTTCTCGCGGCGCAGGCCGCGCGCCGCCAGACGCACGATAGCGTTCTCGCTCATGGTGATGACGCGATCGGCGCCGCCCATCAGCGTCGAACTGCGCTGCCATTCGTTGTGCACGCTGGCCACAAGGCGCCACGGCGCCGCGACGCGCAGGACGCGCGCGAGCAGGTAGCCGGTGACCATGTGCGCGTGCACCACCTCGATGCGTTCGTCGCGCAGGAGGGCGCGCAGCGCGCGCAGGGCACGCCAGATGGCGAGCGGCCGCCGTGTCTGGTCCACGTGCACGTGCCGCACGCCGTAGCGCCCCAGCAGCGCCTCGTACGCCCCTCCCTTCGACGCCACCCAGACGTCATGTCCCGCCTGCGCCTGCAAGCAGGCGAGGTCCACGGCGACGTGGACGATGCCATTACCTACACGGTCAACGTGATTGAGCAGGTGAAGGATCTTCATCAGAGAGACAACAGAGAGACAACAGAGAAACAACAGAAAGACAACAGACAACCTACATAGGAATCGCGGGGAGCGCTTACTCAGCGCCCCCCGCCTCTGTTGTTTCTCTGTTGTCTTTCTGTTTTCTTTCACAACTGTCCGGTTATCAGAAATTGCGAAGCGGGTAAGTCTTACGGGTTCAATGTATTACGGCGTTTTCTGTCGTGAATCGATTTCACCTCGGTAGTAGGCTTGTGCCTTCTCCTTCTCGGACGGAGTTGGCGCATGCCTGTCGGACGTACGGTCTTTGCGCCGTTGATGGACTTCCTGTCGCTGCCCGACTTTCGCGCCTGCGTGGCGCGCTATGACGGGGATTACAAGGTCCGCTCGTTCTCCTGTCTCGACCAGTTCCTGACCCTGGCGTTCGCGCAACTCACGCATCGGGACAGCTTGCGCGATATCGAGACGTCGCGGCGCGCCGTGCCGTCCAAGCTGTATCACATGGGGTTCCGCGGCGCGATCGCGCGCCGCACGCTGGCCGAGGCGAATGAAACGCGCGACTGGCGCCTCTACCAGGACTTCGCGCACGGGCTCATCGCCACCGCGCGGGGCTTGTATGCCACGGAGGACCTGGGGCTCGCGTTGACGAACACCGTCTCCGCGCTCGACGCGACCACCATCGATCTGTGCTTGTCGCTCTTTCCGTGGGCCACGTTTCGCCAACACAAAGGCGCGATCAAACTGCACACGCTGCTCGACCTGCGTGGGAGTATTCCCTCGGTAGTGACGATTACCACCGGGCGCGTCCACGAGATCAACCTGCTCGACACGCTCGTCGTAGAGCCGGGCGCGATCTACATCATGGATCGTGGGTACCTGGACTTCGCCCGTCTGCACGCACTCGCGGAAGCCGGCGCCTTCTTTGTGATTCGCAGCCGGACGCGGCTCCAGCATGCGCGTGTCTACTCGCACCCGGTCGACCGCACGACGGGATTGCGGAGTGATCAGACGATTCGACTCACCGGCCCGCGGACCCGGCATGCCTATCCGGGACACGTGCGCCGCGTCCGCTTCTGCGATGTCGAACACGCGCGTACCTTCACGTTTCTGACGAATCACCCGGCACTCCCCGCGCTGTCGATTGCAACCCTGTACCGCCTGCGCTGGCAGGTGGAGTTGTTCTTCAAGTGGATCAAACAGCACCTCCGCATCAAGGCGTTCTACGGCACCTCGGAGAACGCCGTGAAGACGCAGGTCTGGACCGCGATGACCACCTACTG
>PNKL01000054.1 GCA_013822425.1 Gemmatimonas sp. | reverse complement strand
TGCTCGAGTGGCGCGAGCACTTCGCGCGCTCCACGAATGCGCTCATGCGCGAGCGGGTGAGCGACCTGCTCGACGTGCAGATCCGCGTGCTCTCGGTCCTGCTCGACCTCCCCGACCGGGATCCGGTGGACCTGCCCAAGGGAAGCAATGCGATCCTCGTCACGCACGACCTGACGCCGTCGCTCACGGTCCAGTTCGACCGCGAGACCATCGCCGCCATCGCGACCGACGCCGGAACGGGCACGTCGCACGTGGCCATCCTCGCCCGATCGCTCGGCCTGCCGGCCGTCGTCGGCCTGCGCGACGCGACGGCGCGGATGGAGTCGGGCGCCATCGCCATCCTCGATGGCACGCACGGCCTGCTGATCCTCAACCCGTCGCCGCAACGCATCGCGGACTACCAGGGCCGCTCCCGCGTCGAGCAGGAGGAGGCGCGCAAACTGCAGCGGTACGCACGCGAGGAGGCGGTGACGGCGGATGGCGTGCGCATCACGCTGCGGGCCAACGTCGACCTGCCGGATGAGGCGGAGGCCGCGGCAACGAGCGGCGCCGAGGGCGTGGGGCTCATGCGCACGGAGTTCCTCGTCGTCGGTCGCGCCGCGATGCCCGACGAGGACGAGCAGTACGAGGCGTACAGCCGGGTCCTGCGCGCGTTCGCTCCGCACCCGGTCGTCATCCGCACGTACGACATCGGCGGCGACAAGCTCCCGGTGGGCGGCTTCCCGCAGGAGGCCAATCCGTTCCTCGGCTGGCGCGCCATCCGCATGTGCCTCGACGAGCCCGAGATCTTCAAGGTGCAGCTGCGCGCACTGCTGCGGTCGGCGGTGCACGGCGACCTCCGCATCATGCTGCCGCTCATCGTGTCGGTGGAAGAGGTGCGGCAGACTCGCGCGCTCCTGAATGAGGCGGCGCGCGAACTCGCGGTGCTGGGCGTGCCGCACCGCACCGGCATTCCGCTCGGTGTCATGATCGAGACGCCGGCCGCGGTCATCACCGCCGACGCCCTCGCGCGCGAGACCGCCTTCTTCTCCATCGGTACCAACGACCTCGTGCAGTACACGCTGGCCGTGGACCGCGGCAACATCCAGCTCGTGACGCGATTCACGGCGCTGCACCCCGCCATCCTGCGGCTCATCGCGCGCACCCAGTCGGAGGGCGCCGCCGCCGGCATCGAGGTCTCGGTATGCGGCGAGATGGCGTCGCAGCCGGTGATGGCCTTTGCCCTGCTGGGTCTCGGCATCCGCGAGTTGAGCGTGGCGCCGCGCTCCGTCGCCGCGGTCAAGCACTTCATCCGCAGCATTCGCGCGTCAGAAGCCGCCTCAGCAGCGGCCGAAGCGCTGGACGCCGGTACCGCGGCCGACGCCGAGATGCTGCTGCGCGAACGCCTGCTCGTCGAGCTGAAACTGAGCGGCGACGCAGTTGACGGGTTGATCGCCCTCGTCGACACCCATATCGTTCCTGATATCGCGGACTCGCACTAGAGCGGCCGGCACATCGCCGGCCGCTTCCGCCTCCACTTGCCTCCATCCCAATGCTGCATCGCCACCTCTTCACGTCCGAATCCGTCACGGAAGGCCATCCCGACAAGGTCGCCGACCAGATTTCCGATGCCGTCCTCGACGCCCTGCTCGCCCAGGACCCGCACTCGCGCGTGGCGTGCGAGACGATGGTCACCACCGGCCTCGCGACGATCTTCGGCGAGGTGACCACCGATGCCTGGGTTGACCTGCGCGGCCTCGTGCGCGACACCATCAAGACCATCGGGTACACGGAGGCGGGCATCGGGTTTGACTCCGACTCGTGCGCCGTCCTCAATGCGCTCGGCCAGCAGTCACGCGACATCGGGCAGGGCGTGGACACCGGCGGTGCCGGCGACCAGGGGATGATGTTCGGCTTCGCCTGTGACGAAACGCCGGAGCTGATGCCGCTGCCAATCATGCTGGCGCACACGCTCACGCACGCGCTGGCCGACCGCCGCAAGGACGGCACGCTGGCATGGCTGCGCCCGGACGGCAAGTCGCAGGTGTCGGTGGTGTACGAGGACGGGCGCCCGGTCGAGGTGGACACGGTCGTCATCTCCACGCAGCACGCCGACACGGTCAAGAACAAGGCGATCCACGAGGCGGTGCGGCACGACATCATCGAGGCCGTCATTCCGCCCGAGCTGCGCGCGCGCCGCATGAAGGTGCACATCAATCCGACCGGCCGGTTCGTCGTCGGCGGTCCGCAGGGCGATGCCGGTCTGACCGGCCGCAAGATCATCGTGGACACGTACGGCGGCATGGGACGGCACGGCGGCGGCGCCTTCTCGGGCAAGGACCCGTCCAAGGTGGACCGGTCGGCCGCATACGCCGCGCGCTGGGTCGCCAAGAACATCGTGGCTGCGAAGCTGGCGTCGACGTGCGAGGTGCAGCTGGCCTACGCCATCGGCGTCGCCAAGCCGGTCTCGGTGATGGTGGACACCTTCGGCACGGCGACCGTGCCGGAGACGGCCATCATGCGGGCCGTTGCCTCCATCTTCGACCTGACGCCGCGCGGCATCATCGCGGCGCTCGACCTGCGCAAGCCGATCTATGGCCCGACCGCGGCGTACGGGCACTTCGGCCGCACGCCCGTGAAGGTCGAACGCTTCGGCAAGAAGGTGTCGCTGTTCAATTGGGAGCGCACCGACAAGGTCGCCGAGCTCAGGCGCGCCGTTCGCGCGCCCTGAGCGCGCCGCTCCGGGGAGGTTCCGTGATTCCGGTCAAGGTGGCCAAGCTCGGCCTCGACAGCGGGTCCAACACGTACGTCGTGGTCCTGCAGGAGCGTGACGGCGACCGCGTCCTCCCCATCTGGATCGGCCGGCCGGAGGCTGAATCCATCGCCATGCACATCAACGGCGTGAAGCACGAGCGGCCCATGACGCACGACCTCTGCCTCGCGTTGATCAACGGGCTAGGTGCCACGCTGCGGCGCATTCAGGTGACGCGCGTGCAGGACTCCACCTTCTTCGCGGAACTGCACCTGGCATGCGGCGGGTCGCCCGTGATCGTGGACGCGCGGCCCAGCGACGCCATTGCGATCGCCCTGCGGCTCGATGCGCCCATGTACGTGCACGAAGCACTGCTGGGCGGGGACCTTGATCACGGCGTGCCCGGCCATGCGGGTCGCGATGATGACTCGCTCTCGGCCGAACAACTGCAGCGCCGCCTCGAGCACATGCGTCCCGAGGACTTCGGCAAGTTCTCGTTCTGACATGATCCATCCCCGGACACGCCACATGCCGTCGTTCCGCGCCGCCGTCCGCTGGGTCGAGTGCTCGAGCGCCGCCGCCGCGCTCGCGCTGGCGCTTGGAGCGACAATTGGGGTGCGTCCGTCGCGGGTCCTCGCGCAGGCGGTCGCGCCGCCGCCGGTGGGGAGCGCGCACGGGACGCCGCCAGGCGAGACGCGCTCCGTGCGCGGGCGCGTCGTGCGCGGTGCGCGCACGGTCGTGCAGCCGGTGGCCCATGCGTGGGTCGTGCTCCACCGCGTCGGCGCCGATCGCGCCGCGCCGCTCGACTCGACGCGCACCGACCGTGCCGGCCGCTTTGCCTTCAGCTATCGCACGTCCGGCGACCCGAACGCCGTCTACTTCGCGACCAGCGTCTTCGCCGGTATCGCGTACTTCACGCCCCCGTTCACGGCGCGTGCGGTCAGCGGCTCGGACGCCGAGCTCATGGTGCACGACACGACCAGCGGCCCCGTGCCCGTGCGTGCGCGCGCGCGGCACGTCGTGTTCTCCGCGCCGGGCAAGGACAAGCGCCGGGTCATCCTCGAGGTCTACGAGCTGTCCAACGACTCCACCGTGACGCGACTGGCCGCCGGGGACACGGGCGTGGTGTGGGAAGGCGTCCTCCTCGACAACGCGCGCCGCGCGCGCGTCGGACAGACCGACTTCTCCGGCGGCGCGGTGCGGTTCGCCGAGGGACGCGCCCGGCTCTCCGCGCCATTTGCGCCCGGACTGAAGCAGTTCTCGTTCTCGTACGATGTCCCCGTCGACGCCGAATACTCCTTCATGGTCGACGGACCGACCGACGTCCTCGAGGTACTCGTCGAGGACGCGCTGGGGCGCGCCGAGGGCGCCGGTCTCGCGTCCACGGGCCCGACGACGTTGGGCGGACGCACGTTCGCCCGCTTCGTCGCGCAGGACGTGCCCGCCGGCGCGGTGGTGCGGGTTCGCGCGCCGGGCGAAGGCGAGCTGTCGGGCAACCAGGTGCGCGTGCTCCTCATCATGACCGCGCTCGGGGTCGTCCTGCTGATTGGCCTCGCCCGCACGATGATGAGCCGTCAGGGGCGTGGGCGCCGCCGCCGGTCCGCGGAGCGCGTCGCCGACCTGCGCGCCGAACTCGCGGCACTCGATGCGGCGTTCGCGGCGGTGCACGAACCCACCGCGGAGCAGCGCGCCGATCACTGGCAGACGCGCGCCCATCTCGCCACGAAGATCAGCGACGCTGTTGCGCGCGAGCAGGGTATACCATAGGTTCTCGATCACAACAGAGTTCATGACGGATGCGGGTCCCGGAAGCCGGTGAGAGTCCGGCGCGGCCCCGCCACTGTAACGGGCGCAGTTCGCCTCGCTCATGTACCCACTGGTCGCGGTGCGGCTGGGAAGGGGAGCGGGGGCCCGGAGCCAGGAGACGCCCCGCGTCCGTGCCACACCAGATGCCTCGGGGGAGGCCACGTGGCGGCGGGCGCATCGCAGGCGCGCTCGGCGTGCAGGGCTCGTTCCCCGGGCGGAGCGAGCCCGTCGTGTTTTCAGCCCATCGTCGTCGCATTCGTCGCATTCGTCGCCTCGCGCCGGCATTCGCGCTGGCGCTCCAGGCGTGCGCCACGCCGGCGGCGGATCGCGCGCCGCGCGATGCGCGGGATACGAAACCCCACGACGCGCAGGCCGCGGCGCCGCTCGTGGACGACTTCGGCGACACGCTGCGGCTCGCGCGGGCCGCCGAACGGGTCGTTTCGCTGAACCCCGTGACGACGGAGGCGATGTTCGCCATCGGCGCCGACGCGCGCCTGATCGGCCGAACGCGCTGGGATGCGTCCCCCCCGCAGGTGCGCCGCATTCCGGACCTCGGCGACGGCCTCCAGCCCAACGTCGAGGCGGTGCTCGCCGCGCGTCCCGACCTCGTGGTGCTTTACGCCGCGGAGGCAAATCGCGCGGCGGCCGCCGCATTCCGCCGCGCGGGCGTGCAGACGCTCTCCATGCGCACCGACCGCATCGCGGACCTCGCGCGAGTGCTGCGTGCCCTCGGGATCGCCGTCGGTGATACCGCGACAGCGCGGGTGGTCGCCGATTCCGTGCGCCGGTCGCTCGATACGGTGCGCGCACGGGCGCCTCGCCAGCCGTCGCTCACCGTGTTCTGGTACGCCTGGCCGTCGCCGATCATCACCATCGGGGCGGGGAGTTACCTCGACGAACTCATCTCGCTCGCGGGCGCTCGCAATGTCTTCGGCGACCTGACCCAGCCATCGCCGCAAGTGACGCTCGAGGGCGTTGCCGAGCGAAATCCCGACCTGATTCTCGCCGGCCCGGTGGCCGCCGGGCGTCTGCGCGCGGATGCGCGGTGGCGCGCAGTGCGGGCCGTGCGCGAGGGACGGGTGTTCGTCTTCGATACGTCACTGGTGGGTCGCCCCGGCGTCCGGTTGGGCGAAGGCGCGCGTTCGTTGCGTGCGCTTCTCGATTCCGCGGCGCGAGCGCTGATCGATTCCGCCGCGCGCACACGGCCATGACGAACGCGCGCTGGGTACTCCTCCTCGCCACGCTCGCGCTCTCGTGCGTCGCCGGGCTCGTTATCGGGCCCGTGCCCATCGGCGTTGGCGACGTGATGCGCGCGCTCACGGGGAACGGGGACGCCCAGACGGTGGCGATCGTGCGCGACCTGCGGCTGACGCGTGTCTGCCTGGCGATGATCACCGGCGTCGGACTCGGCATGAGCGGCGCCGCATTGCAGGGGACGCTGCGCAACGCGCTCGCCGAGCCATACCTGCTGGGTGTCTCGGGCGGCGCCGCGGTCGGCGCCGTGCTCGCCGTCGTCGCGGGACTGACCGCCGCGGTGGCCCTGCCCGTGGCTGCCTTCACTGGTGCGGCCGCCGCGGTCGCACTCGTGCTCGTGATCGCGCGTGTCGCGAGCGGGCGCGCCGATCCGCGCGTCCTGCTCATGGCGGGCGTCGTCGTCGGCGCGTTCGCAAACGCTGCCATCATGGTCCTGCTCGCCGGCGCCGGTGAGGGAACGCTGCGCAACGCGCTCTGGTGGATGATGGGCTCGGTCTCCGGCGCGGACTGGGCGAGCGTGCGCTGGCTCGCGCTGTACGCGGTCGCCGCCGGCACGCTGTTGGTCGCCGTCGCGCGCGACATCGACCTGCTGGCGCTCGGCGAGGACGCCGCGGCCGGGCTCGGCGTGCGGGTGTCGAGTGCCACGCGGCGCATCTTCCTGCTGTCGGCGCTGCTGGCGGCGGTCACCGTGGCTGGAGCGGGGCTCGTTGGTTTCGTCGGGCTCGTGGTGCCGGCGCTTGCGCGCGCGCTCGGCATGCGGCGCGCGCGCGAGGTGCTGGTCGCGTCGGCGGTGCTGGGCGCGGCGCTCGTCGTCTTCGCGGACGTCGTGGCACGCACCGTGCGCGCGCCGGCGGAACTGCCGCTTGGCGCGATCACCGCGCTCGTCGGCGTGCCGTTCTTCCTCGTGCGTCTGCGGCGGGCGGCATGATCACGATCGCCGACGCCGTCGTGCGCTATCCCGGCGCGCACCGGAACGCGCTCGATGGCGCCTCCTTCGAGGCGCGACCCGGGTGCGTCACGGCCGTCGTCGGGCCGAACGGGAGCGGCAAGAGCACGGTCGTGCGTGCGCTCATCGGTCAAGTGGCGCTCGCCGCCGGGAGCGCGCGTGTCGGCGCGTTCGACGTGGCCACCGCCGACCGGCGCGCACTCGCGCGCACGCTGGCGGTGGTCACCCAGCGCGAGGAGCCCACCTTCCCGCTGCCGGCGCGCGACTACGTGATGCTCGGCCGATACCCGCATCATGGGGCGTGGAGCGCCCTCGGTCCGGCGGACGTCGCGGTGGCGGAGGCCGCCGCCGAGCGCGCCGGGGCCAGCGACCTGATGGCACGCCGCACCGACGAACTCTCGGGCGGGGAATGGCAGCGCGTACGGCTCGCGCGGGCCCTGGCGCAGGGCGGGGACGTGCTGGTGCTCGACGAGCCCGGCACCTTCCTTGACGTCGCGCACGAGATGGCCGCGTTCGAACTGCTCGACGAACTGGCGCGCGAAGGGCGCACCGTCATGCTCGTCAGCCACCAGCTCAATCTCGTGGCGCGCTACGCCGCGCACATCGTGCTGCTGCATCACGGCCGGGTAGCCGCGGCCGGAACACCCGCCGACGTCATGCGCGGCGACGTGCTCGAGCCCGTCTACGACTGGCCCCTGGTCGTCGCGCGGGATCCAGCGGTTGGCGCGCCCGTGCTCATCCCGTTGAAACGCCGCTAACCCGCCACAGAAGCTCTACCATCTACCCTCCACCATCTACCATCGGTCCCAATGCGCCCTCTCCTCCTGCTCGCTCTTCCCACCGTCCTCCACGCGCAATCCACCGCTGCGCCGCTCTCGCCCGTTGTCGTCACCGCCACCCGCGTAGAAACCGCAGTCCGCGCGCCGGCCAGCGTGACCGTGCTCAGCGGCGACTCGCTGCGCGCCCGCGGCATCGTGCACCTCGCCGACGCATTGCGTCTCGTGCCCGGCGTGAGCGTGGTCACGGCCTCCTCGTTTGGCTCGCAATCGTCGCTCTTCGTGCGTGGCGGCCAGAGCAACTACGTGCGCATGCTGCTCGATGGCGCGCCGCTCAACGAACCGGGCGGTGCCCTTGACCTGGGCGCACTCACGCTCGACAACATCGAGCGCATCGAGGTTGTCCGCGGTCCTGCCAGCGTGCTCTATGGGGCGGACGCCGTGACCGGGGTCATTCAGCTCATCTCGCGCACGGGCGCGGACGGTGCGCGTGCGGCGATGGCGCTGGATGGGGGATCATACGGACAGCGAGACGTTGCGCTTTCCGGCGCACTCGGGGGCGAGCGCGCCTCGGTGAGTTCCTCGCTCGCCGATCGCGCGTCGCACGGCATCCTGCCGTTCAACAACGCATATCGAAACCGCTCCGCCGCAGCCTCGCTCCGCCTGGCCCCCGACGCGCGCACCGAGGCCGTGCTCTCGGCGCGCTGGCTCGCGGCCTCGTATCACTATCCCACCGAATCGGACGGTTCGCTCGGCGAGCGCAACGCCGAGACCACCTCGCGCCGGCTGGCGCTCGCCCTCACCGGGCGCCGTGTCATCGGCGAGCGGCTCGCGGCGTCGTGGACCCTCACGTCGAGCGAGCATTTCCCGCGCAGCAACGATGGCCCAGACTCTGCCGCGGACACTCTCGGCTTCTACGGTTTCTTCTCGCGGGGCACCGTCACGCGCCGCGCCGCGGAGCTGCGCGTGACGGCGCGCGTGGGCGCCACGCAGTCCATCACCATCGGCGCCGACGGCTCGCGCGATCACGAACGCTCGTCGTCGCGTTCGCTCAGTGAGTACGGCGAGGAGACGGGGTCGTTCGTTGCTGCCCGCAACGACCGCGCGCTGTATACGCAGGCTGTCGGCAGTTTCGGGACGCACGGCACGTACCAGCTGGGCGCACGGCTCGACGACAACAGCGCGTTCGGCACCTTTCGCACGGCGCGACTGGCCGCCGCCTGGCAGCTCACGCCGGCGTGGCGGGCGCGCGCGGCCATGGGTTCGGCGTTCCGCGCACCGAGCTTCTTCGAGAACTTCGCCACGGGCTATGTGCGCGGAAACGCGGCGTTGGTGCCCGAGCAGACCCGCAGTCGCGAAGTCGCCCTCGAGCGCACCTCCCGCGGTGCCACATTCAGTGTCACCGCCTACCAGCAGCGCTTCCGTGACCTGATCCAGTACAACGCGCGCACCCTGAGCCCCACCGCGCCGAACTTCGTCAACGTGGCGGCGGCCGATGCCGACGGCGTGGAGGCCGAGGCGGCGTTCGCTCGAGCCGGCGGTGTCAGCGCGCGCCTGACCTATTCCTACTCCCGCACGCGGGTCACGGACGAGGGATTCGACGTGGGTGACGGCGCGACCTTCGTGCGCGGCCAGCCGCTGATGCGCCGCCCGGCGCATAGCGCACGAGTCGAAGTCGCGCGCCCCGTCGGCTCGCGCGCCGATCTCGTGGCGGGCGTCGCGTACACCGGTCGTGCGCACGATCGGGACTATGCCGCGTGGCCGGCCAAGCCCGTTGAGCTTCCGGCCCGTACGCTGCTGGACGTGGCAGCCAGCGTCCGCCTTTCGGCGAAGGGCGCGCGTGTGCCATGGCACGCGCGCCTGCGGACCGACAACCTGACGAACGTCGACTACCAGGGCATCTACGGCTTCCGCGCCCCGGGCCGCACCATTCGCGTCGGCCTGACCCTCGGCCGCCCGTAGCGAAGGTATGTTTGATCGTGGACCGGCCGGCGGCGCAGACACGCCGCCGCCGCCCGTCCATCGCCATCGCCATCGCCGTCGCCAAGGCCAAGGCAATCGCAGTCGCGATCATTTATCGCAATCCTCAATCGCAATCCTGAGTCCAGGTCCTGAATCGTGGTCACCACTGACGCCCTCGTCCTTCACGCCTTCGACTACCGCGAAACGTCGCGCATCGTGCGACTCGTCACGCGGGAGCTGGGGATCGTGTCGGCCATCGCCCGCGGGGCGCGGCGGCCGCGCAGCAAGTTCGGTGCGGCGCTCGACCTGTTCGCGAGCGGCGAGGCGCAGTTGATCACGACGATGGGACGCGACCTCCACACGCTCAACGCCTTCGAGACCACGAAATCGCGGCCGGCGCTGGCAGAGTCGCTGGACCGATTCGCCGCGGCGGCCGCCCTGGCCGAGTTGCTGCTGCGATTTGCGCCGGAGCAGGAGGATCCCGGCCTGCTCGACACGGTGACCGACGCGCTCGATGCGCTCACGATGGCGCCGAAGGGCGCGGCCGAACCGGTCGCCCTCGGTGGCGCGTGGTGCCTGGTGGCGGAACTGGGCTTTGCGCCGTCTCTCGACGAGTGTGTCGCCTGCCACGCGGCCATCGATTCCGCTGCGTCCGTGACGTTCCAGCACCGCGCTGGCGGCGTGCTGTGTGGCAACTGTGCGCGGCAGGCACCGGGCGCGCGCACTCTGCCGCCCGCGGCGCGCGACGCCATTCGGGGGTGGCTGGGACGCCACGCGTCGCTGCCGCTCGACGGCCCGAGCTTGCGCGCGCACCAGCGCCTGCTGCGCGAGTTCCTCGAGGAGCACCTCACCGATGGCGGCCGTCCGCTCCGCGCCGTGCTCGCGTGGGAGCGGCACGAGGTGGACGCGTGATCCTCGGCACCGCCGGGCACATTGATCACGGCAAGACGGCGCTCGTGTGCGCGCTCACCGGCGTGGACACCGACCGCCTGCCGGAGGAGAAACGTCGCGGCATCACCATCGAGCTCGGGTTCGCGCCACTCGAGCTCGACGGCGTGGGGACGCTCGGCGTGGTGGACGTGCCGGGGCACGAGGCGTTTGTGCGCACCATGCTTGCGGGCGCGGCGGGCGTGGACCTCGCGCTGCTCGTCGTCGCCGCCGACGAGGGCGTGATGCCGCAGACCCGCGAGCACCTGGCGATTCTTGGCGCGCTCGGCATCCGGGGCGGCGTCGTGGCGCTCACCAAGTCGGACCTCGTGGATGCGGAGATGCGCGCCCTTGCCGTGGATGACGTGGCCGCGCTGCTCGAGGGCTCCGCGCTGGCCGGCGCGGAAGTCGTCCCCGTGTCGGCACGCACCGGCGACGGACTCGATGCGCTGCGTCGCGCGCTCGCGGTGGCGGCGGCCGCTGTGCCGGCCCGGGACGCGGACGATGCCTTCCGCATGCCGGTGGATCGCGTCTTCTCGGTGAAGGGCACCGGCACGGTTGCCACCGGCACGGTCTGGAGCGGCAGCGTGCGACGGGATGACACGCTTCGCGCGTTTCCGGGCGGCGCCACGTTGCGGGTGCGCGGCGTGGAGACGCACGGCCATGCGGCCGAGGTGGGGAGCGCGGGGCAGCGCGTCGCGCTGGCCCTCGCCGGTGCGGAGCGCGACGCCCTCGCGCGCGGCGCAGTCCTCGTGGGCGCGCGGGAGCCGTGGGTCGAGCGCGATCGCATGCGCGCCGACGTCGCGCTCTTCGATGACGCGCCGGTCGTGCTTGCCGCACGCACGCGCGTGCGCCTGCACCTCGGCACCGCCGATGTCGGGGCGCGCGTGGTGGCGCGCGGCGGACCGGTCCGGCCCGGAGCGGCGGTGCCCGTGCGGCTCGTCCTCGACCAGGCGCTCGTCGCGCGCGGCGGCGACCGCTTCGTCCTCCGCACGGCGTCGCCCGCGCTGACAATCGGAGGCGGCATCATCACGGACCCCGCGCCGCCCTTCCGACGCACGCCGCCGTTCCGGGCGGCCGAAGCGACGCATGAACAGCGACTGCGCTGGATGATCGAGGAGGAAGCGGGGCGCGGGCTCGCGGTGGCGGTGGTGCCCATGCGGCTGGGCCTCACGCCCGGGCCGTGCGCGTCGGTCTTCGGAGCGTTGTCCGCGGATACGGTCCGTGTCGGCGAACGTTTGGTTGAGCGCCGCCGACTCGATCTCGCCGAGCGCGCGCTGGTCGAGGCCGTGGACGCCGCGCATGCCGCGCGGCCACTCGACCGCGGCACTCCGTTGCAGGCGCTGCGTGCCCGGCTTGGGGTCGGCGGGGACCTCGCCGACTGGGTGCTCAAGTCGGCTATCGAGCGGGGCCGCATCGCCGTCGCCGACGGCCTGGTGTCGCGCGCCGGCTGGCAGCCCACGCTGTCGGCCGACGATCGCGCCGCCCTCGAATCCATCGAGCGCCTGCTGGAAGAAGCGGGGAGAGAGGCGCCCACAGCCACGGAGATCGCCGCCGCCGCCGGCCCGCGAACGCCGGCGCTGCTCCGACTGCTCGAACGGGAAGGCCGGGTGGTGCCGATCGGCGAGGAGCGGTTTCTCTCGCCGCGCGCTTGGCGCGACGCGCTCCGCGCGCTCCGCGAGGCCACGCAAGAGCTGCGGAGCTACTCGGCCGGCGAGTTTCGGGAAATATTCGGGGTCAGCCGGAAGTACGCGATTCCGCTCATTGAGGGGTGCGACCGCCTGGGGGTCTGCACAAGGGTTGGTGAGGGGCGTCGGTTTCACTGGGACCGCCTGAACCCGGCCGTTGCTTCATTGCTTGACAGTACCGTTGGTGAACCCTAACTTGATTGTTGGCCAATCACATCCACACTCATTCCTAGAGGAGACACACCAACCGAACCTGCATTGTCAGAAAAGGAGTCAAGATGAGGTATCGTTGGGCAGCACTCCTAGCGGTGCTGACCCTCACCCTCATGCCACAGCTTGCGCAGGCCCAGGGCAGCACGCCGGGAACCGCCAAGCGACCTGTAGCGACGCTCAAGCAGAACTACCCGAATCCGTTCAATCCGGAAACGTGGATTCCCTTCGATATCCCGTGCGACAAGGAGAATCCGAACCAGCAGTTCAAGGTTTCCGTCCGCGTTTACAATCTGCTGACGCAGTTTGTCGCGGTCCCGGTGCTTCAGGGGGGAACGGGCAGTGTGGCAGGGGGTCAACCGCTGGAGAAAGTATTGCTGACGTGCGGCCAGTACACGGCGTACTGGAACGGCAACTACCGCAATACCAGCAACGAAGTCGCCTCGGGCATCTACATGTATGTCCTCGAGGTTGACGGTCAGCGAACCGTCAGGAAGATGCTGATCACCAAGTAGCGAATACGGGCCGCCCTCGAGACCATCCACCTCGAGGGCGGCTCTTTTCGTCTCCGGCGTGACCGTTGCCGCGACGTCCTCCGCGCTCCACCTTCTCCTTCCACTTCTCAATCCAGGAATGTTCAGGGACAAGGTCGTCTTCATCACCGGCGCCGGCTCCGGCATCGGACGCCAGCTCGCCCTCGAGGCCGCACGCCGCGGGGCTATCGTCTGGGTCACCGACGTGGACGCACAAGCCGCCCGCGCCGTGGGCGACGAGTGCCGCGCCGCTGGCGGCCGTTCCCGCGAACGGGCACTCGACGTCACTGACGCCGTCGACGTCGAGCGCGCCATCGCCGAGGTGGTCGCCGCCGATGCGCGGCTCGACTACTGCTTCAACAACGCCGGCATCGGTTTCGCCGGTGAATTCCGCGATTCCACGATTGACCAGTGGCGACGCGTGTTGGACGTCAACCTCCATGGCGTCGTCCATGTCGCGCACGCCGCGTTCCGGCGCATGGTGGTGCAGGAGCACGGGCATCTCGTCAACACCGCATCGCTCGCGGGACTGATTCCCACCCCGGGACTCAGCGCCTACGGCGCCTCCAAGTGGGCGGTGGTGAGTCTCACGCACGCGCTGCGTCTCGAGGGAGAAGGGCTCGGCGTGAAGGTCAGCGCCATTTGTCCGGGCTTCGTCGAGAGCAACATCTACCGCCGCACGCTCGTCGCGGGGCTCAAGCCCGACGCGATGCGCACCATGGCGCCGTTTCCGATCGTGCCAGTCGAAGGCCTGATCCCGCGCGTCTTCGCCGGCCTGGCGCGCAACGAGGCGCTCATCGTCTACCCCTTCTACGCCAGGGCGCTGTGGTGGGTTTGGCGGCTCATGCCGTGGGCGACGAAGGCGAAGGGCCTCGCGCAGGTCGACAAGATCCGGCGGGAGTTCCGTATGGTAGGGTAGCACCTGCCGTCCGGGCGCACCGCGCGCGTCCCGCGGCGTACGCAAATGCCGGAACGGCGGGAAGGGAACGGCATCGCGATTGCACTGAACGAGCGTGTCCCCTTCATTGCGCACTCCTCTCGCCCCTCGTCCGTCCGCACCCAACCTCCGCCCTCCGTCCTCGTCCCTCGTCTCATGCTCAGCCCTGACCGCCTGACTGTCAAAAGCGCCGATGCCCTTAACGACGCGCTGGCCCTCGCGCGCCGCAACGGCAATCCGCTCGTGTACGATGCGCACCTCCTCGCCGCCCTGCTCGAACAGGACGAGAGCATCGTCGTACCGGTGCTGCAAAAGCTGGGCGTCAGCGTGCCGACGCTGCGCGAGGCGCTCGACCGCGAGATCGCCCGATACCCCAAGCAGAGCGGCGCCAACCCGTCGCTGGCCCGCGAACTGACCGCCGTGCTCGACCGCGCCGAGACGGATGCCAAGGAGCTGGGCGACGAGTATGTCTCCACGGAGCACTTGCTGCTGGCCCTCAGCGACGCCAAGGGAACCGAGAGCAAGGCGGCGCTCGCCGCCGAGGGCGTGACGCGCGCCGCGCTGCTCGAGGCCATCGAGGCCGTGCGCGGCGCCCATCGCGTGACGGACCAGACGCCGGAGAACCGGTACCAGGCCCTGCAGAAATTCACGCGCGACCTCACGGAGGCGGCGCGCAAGGGCAAGCTCGACCCCGTGATCGGGCGCGACGAGGAGATCCGCCGCGTGATGCAGGTGCTCTCGCGCCGCACCAAGAACAACCCGGTGCTCATCGGCGAGCCTGGCGTCGGCAAGACCGCCATCGCCGAGGGACTCGCCCAGCGCATCGTGAATGGCGACGTTGCCGAGTCGCTCAAGAACAAGCGCCTCGTCGCACTCGACATGGGCGCGCTCATCGCGGGCGCCAAGTTCCGCGGGGAGTTCGAGGAGCGCCTGAAGGCCGTGCTCAAGGAGATCACGTCGAGCGAAGGGCAGTTCGTCGTCTTCATCGACGAAATGCACACTATCGTCGGCGCCGGGAAGGCCGAAGGCTCGATGGACGCCGGCAACATGCTCAAGCCGCTGCTCGCGCGCGGCGAGCTGCGCGTCGTCGGGGCCACCACGCTTGACGAGTACCGCAAGCACGTGGAGAAGGATCCGGCGCTCGAGCGGCGCTTCCAGCCCGTCTACGTGGGCGAGCCGACCGTGGAGAGCTCCATCGCCATCCTGCGCGGCCTCAAGGAGCGCTACGAGAGCCACCATGGCGTGCGCATCACCGACGGCGCCATCGTGGCGGCCGCGACGCTGAGCCATCGCTACATCGGCGATCGCTTCCTCCCGGACAAGGCCATCGACCTGGTGGACGAAGCCGCCTCGCGCCTGCGCATCGAGATCGACTCGCTGCCGCAGGAGATCGACGAGGTGGAGCGCCGCATCGTGCAGCTCGAGATCGAGCGGCAGGCGCTCGCCAAGGAGAAGGACAAGGCCTCGGTGGAGCGGCGGCTGGCGCTCGAGACGGAGCTCGCCGGGCAGCGCGAGCAGAGTGCCGCCATGAAGGCGCAGTGGCAGCTCGAGAAGGACGCGCTGGGCGGCGTCGGCAGGCTCAAGCAGCAGATCGAGGAGGCGCGCGGCGAGGCCGACCGGGCCACCCGTGCCGGCGACCTCGGCAAGGCCGCCGAGATCACCTACGGGCGCATCCCGCAGCTCGAGCGGCAGCTGAAGGACATCGAGGCGAAGATCACCGAGCAGCGCCAGGGCGGCACGCGCTTCCTCAAGGAGGAAGTGACGGCCGAGGACATCGCCGAGATCGTTGCCAAATGGACCGGCATTCCGGTGACGCGCATGATGGAGAGCGAGAAGGAACGGTTGACCAAGCTCGACCAGGAACTCTCGCGCCGCGTCGTCGGCCAGGCGCAGGCGGTGCGCGCCGTCGCCGACGCCGTGCGCCGTTCGCGAGCGGGGCTGCAAGACCCCAACCGTCCCATCGGGTCGTTCATCTTCCTCGGCCCGACCGGCGTCGGCAAGACGGAGACGGCGCGCGCCCTCGCCGAGTTCCTGTTCGACGACGAGACGGCGATGGTGCGCATCGACATGTCCGAGTACATGGAGAAGCACGCCGTCGCCCGGCTCATCGGCGCGCCGCCGGGATATGTGGGCTACGAAGAGGGCGGCCAGCTCACGGAGACGGTGCGGCGGCGGCCGTACGCCGTGGTCCTGTTCGACGAGATCGAGAAGGCGCACCCGGATGTGTTCAATATCCTGCTCCAGATCCTCGATGACGGGCGGCTCACCGATTCGCAGGGGCGCACGGTGGACTTCCGCAACACCGTCATCATCATGACCTCGAACATCGGCTCGCAGTGGATTCTCGAACAGGGGACCGAGGACTGGGCGCTGGTGGAATCGCAGGTGACGCAGGCGCTGCGCGCGCACTTCAAGCCCGAGTTCCTCAACCGCGTGGACGACACCATCATCTTCAAGCCGCTGGGGCAGGGCGAGATCAGCCACATCGTGGACCTCCAGCTGGCGCGTTTCGACAAACTGCTCGCCGACCGGAAGCTCGCGCTCGACGTGACGCCCGCCGCGCGCGCCCTGCTGGCGCAGGAGGGATACGACCCCGCCTTCGGTGCGCGTCCGCTCAAGCGGGCCATCCAGCGGCTGCTGCAGAACCCGCTGGCGCTGGCGCTCTTGCAGGGTGAGTACGCCGAGGGCGACACGATTCGCGTGGACGCCGAGGGTGAGGCGCTGGCATTCCGCAAGGCGTAGCACGACTTCCGGCTCTGCGGCGGCCGCGCCGCTCGGCCGCGCCGCTCGGCCGCGCCGCTCGGCGCCGCTCGGCCGCCGCCCTTGGCGACGCGGGGAGCGGAACGCTAGGTTCGACGTATGATCGCGCGACGGTGGCGCGACTGATGCCGTGCAGATGGAGTGCTCTTACGCCGGGTTGCGCGATACGGCGGAGAACCGCGCCGCCTTTGCGGACAAGGTGGCGACCGTTCTTGCGGAGTTCCCCCTGAAACAGTACGGATGGCCTGCGCCGTAGGCGGGCCGCCCTTCACACCGAGACTTCCGCATGACGACACAGCCTGGCCCGGTCACCTTCGCCTCTCGCGAGGCGGAAGACGAGTACTGGATGGGCGTCGCGCTCGACGAGGCGCGGAGCGCCGCCGCGAAGGGCGAAGTACCCGTGGGCGCGGCGCTGCTCGTTTCAGGCGCGGCGGTGGCTAGGGCGTGCAATGCGATGATCGCGACCCAGGACGCCACGCAGCACGCCGAGATGCGCGTCATCAAGGCCGGGGCCTACGCTGCCGGTGACACGCGCATGGGGCAAGCGACGCTGTACGTGACGCTCGAACCGTGCGCGATGTGCGCCGGCGCGATCGTGCTCGCGCGCGTCGGGCGCGTCGTCTTCGGCGCGTGGGACGACAAGGCGGGGATGGCGGGGTCAGTGCACGACCTGCTGCGCAACCCCAAGCTCAACCATCGTCCCGAAGTGAAGGGCGGCGTGCGCGCGGAGGAATGCGGGGCGCTGCTGAAGGACTTCTTCGAAGGCCGACGGTAGAGGGTAGGTGGTAGATGGTAGATGCGGAGCCGACGATTGCCAACAGAGAGAGCCCGCGGGTGTCCGCGGGCTCTCTCCTTGGTGTGCCCAGCATGAACATCGACCCCGATCTCAGTAGATCGATGGCACCGTCTACCATCTACTCTCTACCACCTGCGATCTATTTATAGATCCAGAATCTCTTCGATTCCGTCAGAAACTTGTTCGCCTCGGCCTGATAGACCGGGAGCAGCGCCTCGATGCCACCGTCCTTCTCCACGGCCTCGCGCAGGCGCGCGCTGCCGGAGAGCCGGTCAATGGAGCCCTTGCGCCATTCCCACTTGTCCTTGTGGCGCTCGTAGATGGCGCGCAGCATGTGCGCCCCGACGTTCACCGGCACGACGGCATCACGATCGGTGACGGTCGCGCGAATCATCGGAATGGTCTGGCCGCCGAACTCATAGCCCGCTTCCACCGGTTTCGACACCGAGTCGAACCAGACACCCGGAATCTTCTGTTCGTTCAGTGCCTTCACGACCGCACCCGCATCGGTGAGCCAACTGGCCCCGACCTGGGCGAACGGATTGTCGGTGCCACGCCCCTCGCTCACGTTGACGCCCTCGAAGAACACCGTCCCCGTGTACAGGATGTTGGCGTCGTTGTTGCGCAGGTTCGGCGACGGATGCACCCACGGCAGCCCCGTGTCCTCGTAGTACATGGAGCGCTTGTATCCCTGCATCGGTACCACCTTCACCTCGGCCTTGACCCTGCCGCTACCGACGAGCCAGCGCCCCAGTTCGCCCGGCGTGAAGCCGTAGCGCAGTGCCACCGGGTGGAGCCCGACGAGCGACGAAAAAGCCGTGTCGAGCATGCCGCCGTCCACCTTGTCGGCGCGGATCGGGTTCGGTCGGTCGAGAATGATGAAGGGCACGCCCGCCTTGCCCGCCGCCTCGAGCGCCAGCGCCATCGTCCACTGGTAGGTGTAGACGCGCGCGCCGACGTCCTGGATGTCGTAGAGCAACACGTCCACCGTCTTCAGCATCTCGGGGGTGGGGGCGCGCACGTCGCCGTACAGCGAGTAGACCATGACGCCTGTAGCCGAGTCGACCGAGGTTGCGATCTTCTCGCCCGCCTTGGCGATGCCGCGGATGCCGTGCTCCGGGCCGAAGAGCGCCGTCAGCGTGACGCCGGGCGTTCGGAAGAGCGCGTCCACGGTGCTCGTGCCGTCGGGGAGGCGGCCGCTGTGGTTGGTAAGCAGCCCCACGCGCTTGCCGCGGACGAGGTGCAGGGAGTCCTTGAGGAGCACCTCGATGCCCGTCTTGACCTTGGGCTGGGCGAGGGCGGGGGAGCCGACCACGGCAATGGCCGCGGTGGCGAGGAGTAGGCGGCGGAGAGGAGTCATGATGCTAAAAGTGGCACCGGCGACAGGGAGGGGCAACGAGGGGGGAGACGACTGAGGATTTGGACCCAGGATTGCGATTGCGGATAGCGACTCATGATCGCGATCAGCGATGGAGGCGCCTTCGATCGCATGTCGCAATCCGGAATCGAAATCAGGAATCGCAATCCTGGTCCAAATCCTCAATCAGCCGTTGACCCGCTTCCGCCCCTTGGATATTTTTCAAGATTCTCTTGGACAGGTGGCCGAGTGGTTGAAGGCACCGGTCTCGAAAACCGGCGTACCGGCAACGGTACCGTGAGTTCGAATCTCACCCTGTCCGCTCGACGAAGACGCGCAGCGCGTCGGTGCTCGCACCGGCGCGCTGTCGTTGGTAACGGAGTGTCTGTTGTTTCTCTGTTGCTTCTCTGTTGTCTTTCTGTTGTTTTTCTGTAGTTCGTGGACAGGTGGCCGAGTGGTTTAAGGCGCACG
>PNKL01000053.1 GCA_013822425.1 Gemmatimonas sp. | reverse complement strand
CGCTTCACTCCGAATCGGGCCGTAATCACCGACTTGATCCCGCCGCGCACGTTGAAGTCGCCCACCACCGTCATCACCACCGGCGCGCACGCGGCCGACAGGTCGTCGAGGATCCGGTTCACCGCGCGCTCGTAGAAGATGCCGTCGTTGCGGAAGCTCCACAGGTAGAGCTTCAGGCTCTTCAGTTCCAGGCAGGTCTCGCCCGGCGTGTACGTGATGTGGATCGTCCCGAAGTCGGGCGCGCCACCCTTCAGCAGGTCCAGTTCCGCCGCATCCGTTTCCACGCCGCCCAATGGACACAACGACGTGAACTCGTCACACGTCATGTGCACTTCATAGTCGCGGCCCGGATACGGGTTGGCAAACGTCTCGAGCAGGTCGGTGCGCGGCATGTCAGTCCTGGCGGCGCCGCTTCGACGCATCGTCGAGCAGCTGGCGTTCTTCCGTCGTCAGGCTGGCGAGCCCCGAGGCGGAAATCTTGTCGAGTACACGGTTGAGCCGTGCCGCGTCCGTTTCGCTTGGCGCCGGCGCCTTGGCCTGTCCCGGCCGGGCCGGGGCGGGGCGGCGCGCCGTCATCGCCTTGCTGCGCGCCACGGCGTCATCGGCCTTGGGCTCGCGGGGTGACCGGTGCGATTTCGGCACGGCATGTGGCAGGTCTTCTTCCGGAAGATCCGGGACGGGCTCCACGTGACGCCGGACGCCGGCCAGGCTTACCCGCGCCGACGTGCGCAGGTACAGCCACGCAGCGCCAAGACCGCCAAGATGCGCCAGGTATGCAATGCCGCTGTCCGGCATCGAGGCCATGCCGCCCAGCAGGTTCATCACCACCACCACCACCATCAGCCAGCGCACGGTCATCGGCACCAGGCCAAACAGGTACACCGTGTCGTGCGGCCAGAGCGCGGCGTAAGCAAGCATCACGCCCATCACCGCCGCCGAGGCGCCGATCAGTACGGTGTCGCCTGCCATGAAGAGGTGCAGGAACCACCCTCCCAGGCCACAGAACAGGTAGAACCGCGTGAACTCGCCTGGCGTCCACGCCGCCTCGACGCGCGGACCGAACAGCCACAGCGTGTACACGTTCAGGACCAGGTGCCATATTCCGCCGTGCACGAACATGTACGTGCCGATCGTCCACCAGGCACGCCCCGGCGCCCCGATATCCCGTGAGTGGAACCCGAGCGCCTCGAACATGTCGTCCGGACTCACCACGGTGACCTGCAGGAAATACACCGCGATGTTGATGCCCAGCAGCCATGCCACCGCCACGCCAAGTCGGCGAGGTGGCTGGACGTTCACGGCAGGCGGAGCAGCGGCGCGTGGCATCGTCAGGAGTATCGTCAGGAGTATCGTCAGCGAAGGCCGGCAGGGGCGGGGAGGCGCAAGGCCAGTCGCGTGTCTGCATGCAGCGCCACCGCCTGCTCGAGCAACGTCGCCCAGCGGCGGTCAAGCACCGGCGGTTCCCCCGTGAGCAACGGATGAATCACCACCTGGGTTTCCGCGCTCGTGGCATGGGCCTGCTCGATGAGCCGGAGCAGCTGGGGGTCGCTCGTGTCCTCGCGCGGGCAAAGCACGAGGGCGTGCGCGCATCCGGCGCCGGATGCCGCGGCAAGGGTCTCTATGGCGCTGGCGCGCGTTGCCTCCGGTCCCACGAACTCCACCGTCACCTGGGTCAGGGCCATATACGGCGCCAGCAGGGCCAGTGCCTCGGGGCGCTGGCCGTCGCTGTCGAGCATCAGGGGCACCGGAACCGGCGTGCCGGTGAACGCCGCCGTCAGGAACTCGAGGTTCCCCAGTGGATCCCGGCCGCCGATCGCGATCGAGTGGATCCGTGTGCGCCCCAGCTGGCGGTCAATCTCCTTCAGAAGGACAGCTGCCGTGTACATCGTTGCCGTTTCCGCTTCGCCAGCAAAGCGCACGAAGAGTTGCCGACGTCCGGCCCAGACGCCCTGGGCCTGCACGCCAGATGGAACTCCCGCCAGTGCGGCTGCCGGCATTCGCGGTGGTGTCATCACGACTTCCCTCCCGTTGCGTCCATGGCCAGCTGCACGATCCGTTCGCACAGGTCCGCGAAGGAGATGCCTGCCGCCACTGCCGCCTGCGGAATCAAGCTGAGCTCGGTCATGCCCGGAAGCGTATTCGCTTCCAGACAATAGAAAGTACCGTCTTCCGTCATGCGGAAGTCAATCCGGGCGTACCCGCTCAGCTTGAGCGCCCCGAAGGCCCGCCGAGCCTGCCCCTGGACCGACGCACACTGCAGCTTCGTCAGCTTGGCCGGAAATTCCTCACGGGCCATCCCGGCCGTGTACTTGCATTCATAGTCATACAGTTCGTGTTTCGGGATGATCTCGCCGACCGGCAGGGCTTCATGGCCGAGAATGCCGACCGTCAGCTCACGTCCGGGGATGAACTGCTCGATCATCACCTCGTCGTCGTAGAGAAACGCCTCCCGAACCGCAGCCTCCAATCCATCGGGCGATTCGACCTTCGTCAGGCCAACCGTGGAACCCTGTTTGGATGGCTTCACGATGACGGGCCAACCCATCTCCGCTTCCACTTGTTCCACCGTGACCGGCGCCATCAGCCAGTCCGCTGTCGTCACGCCCGCCGACCGGAACAGGGTTTTCGACAGGTCCTTGTCCATGGCCAGCGCGCTCGCCAGATGCCCGCTGCCCGTATAACAGACGTGCGCCGCGTCAAGCATCGCCTGCACGGTGCCGTCTTCGCCGAAGCCGCCGTGCAGCGCCAGGAACACGACGTCCGCCTCGCGGACGACCGGCAGCGTTACCAGAACCGGACTCAGCTCGGTTCGCTCGAGCGTGCGCAGCTGCTCCAGCGTCGGCGGTTCGCGCTTCATGGCGCCGTGCGTGAGTTCCTCGAACGTCTTCTCGCTCAGCACCCCGACGGCCGGGTCCATGGGTGTCACCACATGCCCGCGGCTGCGCAACGCCTGCACGATGCGCACCCCGGAGGCCAGCGACACGTCGCGCTCGGCGGACGTGCCGCCCATCATCACCGTGATCTTCATCCGGTCACCGCGCCATGAGGAAGTGCAGCAGGTCGGACCGCGTCAGGATGCCGGCGAACGTGCCGTTGTGCCGCACCAGCACGGCCGGATTGCTCTTGGTGACCAGCTTCACCACCTGATCCACAGCCAGTCCGTCGTCCACCACCGGGAACGGCGCCTCCATCACGTCGCCAACCGTTCGGTCGAGGACCTCCGAGTCCTCGAGCCCGCGTGACGCCAGTACGCTCTCACTCACCGACCCCACGCAGTTGCTGCCGTCGAGCACGGGGAGCTGCGACACGTCGTGCTGGCTCATCAGCCGCAGCGCCTGTCGCACGGTGGCCCCGGTGGCGATGCTCACGACCATCGGGGTATCGCCGGACTTGGCGCCGAGCAGCTGCCCCAGCGTCGCCTTCTCGCTGTCGAGCATCTGGTTCTCGCGCATCCACTCGTCGTTGTACAGCTTCGACAGATAGCGCTCGCCCGTATCACACAGGAAGGTCACCACCAGCGCGTCCGGATCGTTCACCCGCCGTGCGACGTTCAGCGCGACGTGGGTGATGAGTCCTGCCGATCCGCCCACGAACATCCCTTCCTCCCGCGTGAGCCGCCGCGCCATGGCGAAGGCGTCGCGGTCGCTCACCGCCTGGTACTCGTCGATGACGCTCATGTCGAGCGTCCCCGGCACCTTGTCCTGCCCGATCCCCTCCACCTTGTACGGCGCCCCCTCGGGGACCGTGGCGCCCTGGCTGCGCCAGTGCTCGGCGAGAATGGATCCCTGCGGATCGCCGCCGATGATCTGCACCTTGGGATTCTTCGACTTCAGGTAGCGCCCCGTGCCGGTCAGCGTGCCGCCCGTGCCGGCGGCGCCCACGAAGTGGGTGATTCGTCCGCTCGTCTGTTCCCACAACTCCGGCCCCGTGGTCGCGAAATGCGCGTCCGGATTGGCCTCGTTGTAGAACTGGTTGGCGAAGATGGCGTTCGGCGTCTCTTTGGCGATCCGCTTTGCCATCACCACGTAATTGTCCGGGTGATCCGGAGGCACGGCCGTCGGGGTGATGATCACCTCGGCGCCGAAGGCCTTCAGCAGGCGCACCTTTTCCTGCGACATCTTGTCGGGCATGGTGAAGATGCAGCGATAGCCCTTCAGCGCAGCGGCGAGCGCCAGCCCCACGCCCGTGTTGCCGCTGGTCCCTTCGACGATCGTGCCGCCGGGCTTCAGCGCGCCCGATCGCTCCGCGGCCTCGATGATCGGCAGGCCAATCCGGTCCTTTACCGAGCCGCCGGGATTGAAGAACTCCGCCTTGCCGTAGACCGGGGTGACGATCCCCTTGGTCACGCGCGTGAGCCGAATCAGCGGCGTCCACCCAATCGTGTCGAGGACGTTGTCGTAAGGCGCGCGGTGCCGTTCGTGTGAAGTCATGTTGAGATGCCTAGTGGTAGGATATCGCAGTGAACGGTCGTGCTCTGTCGTACTCTGTCCCATTCTACGCTGACCTTCTTCACCACGGAGCACACGGAGGAAAAGCGGAGGGCCACGGAGTACTGCTACTGCTGGGGGTAACGACAGCACGCCGCGAGAAAATCTGCGTGGCACCCGCAGTTCCTCCAAGAAGTGGCAGTACTCCGTGGCCCTCAAGTTCCTTCTCCGTGTGCTCCGTGGTGAAAAAGGCTGCGGACCACACTGAAGCGAGTTCGATATCGCGTCTCACTCTGCGCTCGCCCGCTTCGCATCCGCCACCAGCGTCGCCAGTCGCGCGAGCGCCTCCAACGGCGTCATCTCATTCGGCTCCATGGCCGCCAGTTGCGCAAGCAGGGGATGCGGCGGCGGCGCGAACAGGCCGAGTTGCGGCGTGCTGTCGCGCTGTCCACGCACCGGCTTCGGCGCCCCGCCCGCGAGCGCCGCGGCCAGGTCCTCGCCCTCCAGCAGGCGCAGCAGCGCCCGCGCCCGCGCAATGACCGGCGCCGGCAGTCCGGCCAGCCGGCCGACCTCAATGCCGTACGACCGGTCGGCGCCCCCCGGCTGCAGCCGGTGCAGGAAGAGGATCTCGTCGCCCGCTTCCTTCACCGCGACATTATAGTTGCGAACCGCTACTAATTCGTCCGCCAGTTGCGTCAGTTCGTGATAGTGCGTCGCGAACACCGTCTTGCAGCCCACGCGGTCGTGCAGGTGCTCGCTCACCGCCCACGCGATGCTCACCCCGTCCCACGTGGACGTGCCGCGGCCGATCTCGTCCAGCAGCACCAGGCTGCGCGCCGTGGCCGTGTGCAGGATCGCGCTGGTCTCCGACATTTCCACCATGAAGGTGGACTGCCCGCGCACTAGGTTGTCGCTCGCCCCCACCCGGGTGAAGACACGGTCGGCGATGCCTACGTGCGCGCGGGTCGCGCTCACCCAGCTCCCCATCTGCGCCATCAGGGCGATGAGCCCGATCTGTCGCAGGATGGTGCTCTTGCCCGCCATGTTCGGGCCGGTCAGGATGATCATCCGGGCGTCGGCGGTCAGCGACACGTCGTTCGGGATGAACTGGTCGCGCGGCATCATGCGCTCCACCACCGGGTGGCGTCCGCCGGTGATCTCCAACGCGAAGTCATCGCGCACGGTGGGGCGCACATACCCTTCGCGGGCGGCAACATCCGCCAGCGCCGCCAGCACATCCAATTGCGCGAGCGTTGCCGCCACGCCCTGCAGCCGGCCGATTTCCGCAGCGACCTCCGCCCGCAGTCCCTCGAACCGCTCCCGCTCCAGCGCCTCCGTGCGCTCGGTCGCGTGCAGCACCTTCTCCTCGAATTCCTTCAGCGCCGGCGTCACGTAGCGCTCGGCGCCGGTGAGCGTCTGCCGGCGCTGGTAGTCCGGAGGAACGAGATGCTTGTTGGCGTTCGTGATCTCGATGTAATAGCCGAACACGCGATTGTAGCCGACCTTCAGCGACGAAATGCCGGTGCGGGCCCGTTCCTCAGCCTGCAGGTTGGCGATCGCATCCTTGCCGCCCGCCATGATCGCACGCAGTTCGTCCAGCGTCGCGTCCACGCCCGCGGCGATCGTCTCGCCGTCCCCGATCGCGACCGGCGGCCGAACCACCAGCGTGGTCGTGATCGCCGTCATCACCGACGACGCGTCGTCCCATCCGTCGAGGAGGGCTTTCAGTCGCCCCTCCGCCGGCACGCGCGCCAGCGCCGCATGCACCGCCGGTAGCTGCGCCAGCGAATCCCCCAGCGCGCGCACGTCGCGCGGCGATGCGCGGCCGGCGGCCGTCTTGCCCGACAACCGTTCCACGTCCCGCACGCCGTCGAGCGCCGCGCGAAGCGCCGCGCGCGTGGAGGCGTCGTGCACGAAGGCCCCCACCGCATCGAGTCGAGCCTCGATCGCCGCCTGTTCCGTGAGCGGCGCCAGGATCCACTGCCGCAGCAGGCGGGCACCCATCGGCGTCTGCGTCCGGTCGAGCACGTTCAGCAGCGTACCGCTGGCGTCACCGCCGCGCAGCGACTCCACCAACTCGAGGTTGCGGCGCGTCATGTCGTCCAGCGGCATCGTACCGCCGGGACGTTCAATCACCGGCCGTGCAAGGTGTGGCACACCACCGGGTTGCAGCTCTCGCAGGTAGCGCAGCAGCGCGCCGGCGGCGCCAACCGCCACGACGTCGCCGGCGCCGACACCCAGCCCCTCGAGCGACTGCACGCGGAAGTGCTGCGCCAGCGCGTCGCCGGCCATTCCAGCGTCGAATTCCCACCCGTCGCGTTCGGTCAGCAGGACGTCGAGGCCGTGCAGCGTCTGCTGGGAGTCCTGGTCGCCGGCCACGACAAGCACCTCGCGCGGTGACAGGCGGCCCAGCATTGCCCCTGCGTCGCCGCGCGCGCCGCACACGAGCCGGAACTCTCCCGTCGACAGGTCGGCGGCGGCAATGCCCAGCCGCTGCCCATCAACGCGCACGGCGCACAGGAAGTTGTTGCGGGTACCGTCCAGCAGGTCGTCGCTGAATGCCGCTCCGGGCGTGATCGTCTCGATGACTTCGCGCTTGACGATTCCCTTGGCGAGCTTGGGATCTTCCACCTGCTCGCAGATTGCCACGCGGTACCCCTGCTGCACCAGCCGGCGGACGTACTCGTTCACCGCCTTGGCCGGTACGCCCGCCAGCGGCACCGCCGCCGCCGCCCCGTTGTTGCGGCTGGTCAGCGTCAGGCCGAGCACGCGCGACGCAATCTCCGCATCCTCGAAGAACGTCTCGAAGAAGTCGCCCATCCGGAAGAACAGGATGGCGTGCTGATGCCGCGCCTTGATGTCCCGGTACTGCTGCATCAATGGCGTGGCCTGGTCCCGGCTCACCGTCCCTCCGCTTCCACGACCAGGGCCTTCGACCGTTTCGTGCTCAGCTTCCGCGCTGCTTCCGCCGCCTCGGCGCGCGTCACATAGTGCCCCACGCGCACGCGCCACGGCTTGGTCGGTGTCACCCGCGCATCCATGCCGCGCGCGGTGAGCCGCTTCACCAGCGCGAGCGCGTCGGTGCGATTGCTGTACGCCACCACCTGCACGGACCACTTGCCCCTGGAGGCGGCGGCGCGCTGCCCGGCGGCCTTTCGCGCCGAGTCCGCGGAGATCGAGTCCGCGCGCGCTCTGGCCTCCATCTCGATGACGTCACAGGGACGGGCGTAGTACGCGATCTGGTTGATGAGTTCCACGTCGCTCGCCGATGCCAGGCGGCGGGCGTCACGCAACGCGACGCATGCGTCCGCCGCCTTCGAATCCTCAAGCAGCAGTCGTCCCGTCCAGTAGCGCCCCGCCGCACGTGACGGCGCCCCCGGATGCTCGCGATCCAGGCGGTCCAGGTACCGCTGCGCCGCCACGCGATCCCCGCGCGTGAACTCGAGCTGCGCCAGTCGCAGCAGGGCATCGCTGGCACGCGGTGACAGCGGGAACTCAAGGGCGACCCGCAGCAGGTCGGTGCGCGCCGCCTCGCCTTCTTCGGACAGAATGCCCCGCCAGTAGAGCGCCTCCGCATAGGCCGGCGATCCGGCGGTTGCCGCCGCGAGCGCGGAATCCACCAGCGCCCGCCCCGCCCGAGCGTCCCCTTCATTGACCAGCCGCCGCGCCCGTGCAAAAACATCCATCCCCCCCTGCGCGGAAACAGTCGCCGCGCAGAAGGAAAGCAAAAGGAAGCCCCGAAGGAATCGCATCACGAGAGAGGAATCCCTCTGTTGTCTCTCTGTTGTTTCTCTGTTGTCTCTCTGTTGTTTCTCTCTCTCATGCACATAATGCCAGGACAAGAGTCTCAAGCACCTGTTCTTCCGAGCTCGCCCGTGTGTCTTTGAGAGCCATATCTGTCGTTAATAGCAAATCGAGCGCACGATCACACCTCACGGCGTCCCAATGCTGCACCACCTTCATCCAGCGCTGAACGGCTTCGCCCCATGGCCGTCCGACGAACGCGCCCCCTTCCTTCAGCACGTCGAAGTAGGTGCGGCTCAGGGTTCCCGTCGGCATCCCGCCGGCTCGCGCAGCGGAGCCCCAGGCGAGGGCGAAAATCTGGGCCGTCAGCGCAATGACCACCGAGACGCCCGTCGTTTTCGGCTGTGCCATGACCCGTGGCAGCATCGCCAGCGCGCCGGCTGCATTTCGCGTCGCTACGCAGTCGAGCAGGTCGCCGAGCGTTTCACCGTGACGAATGCCCACCACGGCCTGCACGGCTTCGGTCGTGATCTCGCCACCGTTCGTGTAGCTGAGCAGCTTGTCCAGCTCGCCGGCCAGTTGCGCGAGGTCATTGCCCACGTGGCTCACGAGGAGCGTGGCCGCGTCCGGTGCGATACGCCCGGGCAGCGTCTCCTGCAGGTGATGCGCAATCCACTTCATCACGCCGTCCTCGCTCAACGGCTTGCACTCGCACGTGGTGCTGCGCGCCGGCCAGGTCTTCGGCGGTTCCTCGTCCGCCGGCAGCATCAGCACCAGCACGAGGTCGCGCGACGGACTGGCGAGGTACTGATCCAGGACGGCCAGCGGCGCCTTCTTGAGGGCGTGCGCCTCGCGCACGACGAGCACGCGGCGATCGGCCATCATGGGCAGCTGCTCCAGCAGCCCGCGCAGGCCGAGTGCATCGAGTTCCGGGCCGCGGCGGATGTCCACGTTGAAGTCCCGCATCGCCACGTCGACGGCGCGCGCGAGCAGCAGCCGAAGCACTTCGTCCTTGATGTAGTCTTCGTCACCGTACAGCACATACACCGGGTCGAAAGACCCGGCGTCAAAGGCGCTGCGAAGGGATCGGGACGTGGCAGCCGGCATCGGGGAGAATTATATCCCCACGCCGCCTCTCCCGCCGACCTACTGGCCGATGTAGCTCACCATCTGGAGGCGTACCGCCGTGCCCTGCGGAAGCAGCGGTCCTGGCCGCGCGGCGTTCTGCCCCGGAAGCGCCTCAAACCGAGCGCGAGAACGGAAGGCGGGCGCTTCGGTCACGCTTGATACGTTCGCCGCCGGAATGTTCGCGGAACGTTCCGGCGCAGGACGCTCTGGAGCGGGGCGGGCGGGCGCGTAGGCCATGACCGGGGCCGGACGCAGCGCTTCAGTCTGGCGGGAGCGGGACGAAGCGGCAAGGAGCAGCGCGACCGACGCGGCGACAATTGCGGTGGCTATCCCCCAGCGTACGTGACGCGAGGGCACCGGGGAATAGTGCACTGCCTCGCGGGAGAGTCGCTCGTAGAGGCGGTCGTGGAAGCCGGTCGACGGCTCGATCCTCGGCAGGGCCTGCAACGCAAGCAGTGATCTGCGAATCTGCACGTCGTGGCACGTGCACGTCTGGCATTCATCCAGGTGAGCACGGCACGTGCGCTGTGCTTCATCCGACAGGTACCCGTCCATGAACTCGGCGTGCTGGCGCCGAAACTGACGGCAAGAAGAGGAAGGGCGGCGGAGCATCGACCTTCGATACCCGCCGACTTTGCCGGGGTTCCATATGCCCTGGCTGGCCTTTTTCACCACGGAGCGCACGGAGGAGAAACTGAGGGCCACGGAGGACTGCCACTTCTTGGGGGAACTGCGCTCGCCATTCAGGCGCTCGCTGACCGGGCTGTCGCTACCCCCAGTATTTGCAGTACTCGGTGGCCCTCTGGTAGTTCTCCGTGCGCTCCGTGGTGAAAAAGCTCGAGGCTAAAGCACCGGCCCGATGATCTCGGCAAACGCTGCGCGGGCGCGGTTCAGTCGGGACTTCACCGTGCCCAGATTGCAGCTCGTCACCTCGGCAATCTCTTCGTACGAACGCCCTTCCAGCTCCCGGAGCACGAACACCTGGCGGTGGTGCGAAGGAAGGCGGCGCACGGCGGCGTCCACCAGCTCCCGCAGGTGCCGGCGCTCGAAGGCATCGTCTGGCCGGGCCGATGGATCCTCGAACTCCAAGGGGCGATCCTCGTCCTCCCAACCCGACGTCATCGTCTGAAAGTAGACCAGCGGATTCCGCGCGCGGTTGCGCAGCTCGTTCTTCGCCAGGTTCGAGGCAATCGTATAGATCCACGTCGAGAACTTCTTCGACTGGTCGAAGCGCGCCAGATGGCGATGCACGCGCACGAAGACCTCCTGCACCAGGTCTTCCGCGCGCTCCCGATCGCCCACCGTGCGGTACACGAAGTTCAGCAAGCGCGTCTGGTACCGCTCCACCAGGACGTCGAACGCCAGGGGCGTATCCGCCAGATGGGCCGTCACAAGCTGATTGTCGTCAAGCTGTTGAAGCTCGACACGCTTGACCGGCTTGAGTGGCTGAACCTTGAGGGCCGCCTGTCTCATGTGCTTCTCCATGGGGGACGAGACTGCTGTCTGCCCCCATGAAGAGCACGGATCATACCACAACTGCCAGTTAGAAACAAGGAAGGCAAGCCATTGAACAACAATGACTTGCCGCATTTGCACTATACCAGCAACTGTCTGTTTCCAGAGAAGTCTATGTCCTCAATAGGAGACACAATGGGACGCCGCAGAATCCCACCGTCTCGTTCCGCTCCTCGTCCCCCGTCGCCAAGCCTCTACCCCCTCCCCGTTCCGTTATCCCTATCCTCCGCAGTAAAACCCCGCCACAAACAAGATACCAAACGCCGTCTTCAAATCCTCAATCTCCCCCTTCCGCACCATCTCCAGCGCCTTCGACATCGTCACCGGAAACGGCTCCACGAACTCGTCCGCATCGAACTCCGTTTCGTGGCGCGTGATGCCGTAGGCGACGAACAGGTGCAGCTTCTCGTCGGTGAATCCCGGTGTCGTGTACCCCGACACGATCATCTCGAGATGCTCTGCCACGCATCCGGTTTCCTCGCGCAATTCGCGTGCGGCGCATTCGGCGGGCGTTTCTCCGGGGTTCGGCCGGCCGGCTGGAAGCTCGTACAGGTAGCCGTTGGCCGCATAGCGGTACTGCCGAACCAGCAGCAGTTGCGGGTCCCCACCGTGCGGATCACTCAGGAACGGCACCACAACGCTCGCGCCGGTATGTCGGATGATCTCCTGCTCCCCCACGCGACCGTCCGGAAACCGCACCTGGTCCACGTTCAGCGTCACCACGCGCCCGGTGTGAATACGCTGGCTGCTGACTGTTCCGGTGGGCTCTGTCATGCAGTCTCCCCTTCATCTGCGGTGGTCACCGACGGCGTCCCCAGATGCAGCGCAGCCAGCGGTTCGGTAATCGCGGCAGCATCACCGACGGCCAGCACCTGCAACGCCCCTGGATGCAGGTGCGTGCGCGCGGCGGTCAGCACGTCGCCTCGCGTCACCGCCGCAATGTGATTCCGGTAGGTGCTGAAGTAGTCGTCCGGCAATTCGTACACCGTCGCCACCGCCAGTGCCGACGCCACGGCGCCGGTCGTTTCATAGCGAACGGGAAAGACTCCCGCGAGGTATTTCGTCGCCAAATCCAATTCGTCCGCCGTCACCTCGGCGTCGCGGATTCGGTCAATCTCCAGCAGGATCTCGCGCACGGCGGCATCGGTCACCTCGGTCTTCACGGCCGTTGCCACCACGAACGGTCCTGCTGCACGCCGCCAGTCGAAGCCGGAGTGCGCGCCATACGTGTACGCGTGCTCTTCGCGCAGATTGAGATTGATGCGCGACGAAAACAGCCCGCCCAGCACCGCGTTCATGACCACCACGCGGAAGTAGTCGCGGTGGGTGCGCGGCAACCCCACGTGCCCCACACGCAGTTCCGACTGTGGCGCGTCCGCCTTGGCGACGACATGCAGGGCACGTTCGGTCGTGCGCGCCTGCGGGTGTACGGCAGGCATCGGTTCCACCGGATGAGACCAGGCGCCAAAGCGTCGCTCCACGACCGATCGCACCACCTCCGGCGTCACGTCACCCGTCACGATGAGCGTTGTCGTGGTGCTGCCGTATCGGAACCCATGCCACGCGCGCGCCTGCGCCGCGTCCAGGGCGCGCACCGTTGCCGGCGAGCCGCCAGCCGCGCGTGCATAGCGCGACGTTGGGGCATAGACCACCCGCGCAAAGCGTTCGTCGGCGAGGCCGCGCGGCTCCACCTGCTGCTGCAGCAGCTCGGCCAGGCGCTCGGCCTTCAGGCGCTCCACGTCCCCCTCCGCGAATCGCGGCGCCATCACCACCTCGGCGAGGAGCGCTATCGCATCGTCGAACCGCGCCGGCGTCATGGTCAGCTGAACCGTGGCGTCGTCCCACTCGGCACCACTGTCCACTGCGGTACCAAGCCGCTCAAACGCCTCCACCAACGCCGGTCCGTCGCGGTCCACCGTTCCCTCGGCCAGCGCGGCGGCCGTCAGCATCGCGAGCCCTTCTCGTCCGGCCGTATCACCCGCCGCACCGGCATCCACGACGGCAATCACGGAGACGAGTGGCAGCCGGTGCATCGGCGCCACAATCACGCGCAGGCCGTTCGCAAGCGCAAAGCGCGTGGCATGAGGGAACTCGTAGGGCCCGGGCGTTCCTGCCTGCGGACGCGGATGGCTCATGGCGAGCCCTCCGTCGTACGCTGCCTCACGCCCAATCGCCCACCCTCTGCCGCTCCTTCTGCCGCTCCTTCTGCCACTCCTTCTGCCGCTCCTTCTGCCGGTGCCACATACACCAGCGATGCTCGGTTGTCCTCGCCGAGGAAGTCATGCGCAAAGGCGGCGACCTCCTCGGCCGTCACCTTGCGATAGTGATCGAGTTGCTCGTTCACGAGCGCCGGGTCACCAAGCAGGGTCGCGAACTTCGAGATCGCGTCGGCCCGGTCGCCGGCCGTCTGCATGGAAGCCACGAAGTCCGTTTCGATCAACGCCAGCACGCGCGCGACTTCGTCGGCGCGGACTCCCCCGAGACGCAGCCGATCGACTTCGGCCACCATCGCCGCCTCGAGCGTGGCCGCGTCCGTCCCCGGACGCGCCGTGGCGTCGGCGACGAACAGGTCGGCGCCTTTCGCGAGGTCCCACGTGAACGCGCTCACATCGCTGGCCACTTCGCGCTCGCGCACCAGCGCCCGATACAGCCGGCTTCCGCGGCGCTGACCGAATACGGCGGCGCACACGCTGCCGGCATAGTACGCGTCCGTGCCGAACGTCGGTGCGCGAAAGGCCAGAAAGAGTCGCGGCACCATGACGTCGTCCGCTACCACCTCGCGCGCCCACCCACCGAATGTCCGCGGCAGTCCCATTGGCGGCAGCGCCGGCCGCCCGCTCCCTCGCGGAATCTTGCTGAAGTGCGTCTCCACGAGAGCGCGCGCGGTGGTCGATTCGAAATCACCGGCAATCGTGAGCACTGCGTTATCCGGCGTGTAGTACGTGCGGAAGAACTCCGCTACGTCCTCCAGGCTCGCAGCGCTCAGGTCTTCCATGGAGCCGATCAGGGAATGATGGAACGGATGCTCGGGCGGAAAACACAACGCCGGCAGCCGTTCCCACCACGTGCCGTACGGCTGGTTGTCCACCGACCAGCGACGTTCGTTCTTCACGACATCGCGCTGGGTGTCGAGCTTCTCCTGCGTCATCGCCGGCAGCAGCGCCCCCATGCGATCCGCCTCGAGCCAGAGCGCGAGTTCGAGGTGATGCGACGGTACCGTCTCGAAGTAATTGGTGCGCTCAAGCCACGTCGATCCGTTCAGGGTGCCGCCGGCGCGCTGCACCAGCTCGAAGTGCGCGTTGGCGGCTACGTGCTCCGACCCCTGAAAGAGCATGTGCTCGAACAGGTGGGCGAAGCCCGTACGCCCGGGGCGTTCGTTGGCGGACCCCACGTGATACCAGAGGTTCACGGCGACGACGGGGGTCGAGTGGTCCTCGGAAAGCGTGACCAGCAGGCCGTTGGGGAGACGGTACGATTCAAGCGGCAGGCGCATGTCCAGAATTTGGCAGCACGTGCGGCCGGCAGGTACCCCACGCCGAGTTTCTTCACGACACGCTGTGCTTTTGCCCTCAGCGCCTTTCTCCGTGTGCTCCGTGGTGAAGAAAGTCGAGTACCACCTCGAATATCAGCCCAGCGACAGCTTCTCTCCAAGAACAGGCATATGCACCCGATACCCGCGTTCGCGCAGTTGCGCGCCGAACGCATCCTGCGCCTCGGGCTCGCCGTGCACGAGAAAGACGTCCTTGAGCCGCGGGGACCGCTCGCGTACGGCACGCAGCCAGTTGCTGAGTTCCGTTCGGTCGGCGTGCGCGCTGTATCCGTTGAGCACGGCTACCTGCGCCTTCAGTGGCACCTCGACGCCGAACGTCTTGATCACCTCGCGGCGCTCCACGATGCGACGCCCCAGCGTGTGTTCCGCCTGGAACCCCACGATCAGGATCGTGTTGCGCGGGTTGCTCGCCCCTTGCTGCAGGTGGTGCACAATGCGCCCCGACTCGCACATCCCCGACGCCGAGATGATCACCATCGGTCCCGTGGACTGCGACAGCTTCTTGGAGTCCTCGCGATCCGGGGTGTACCTGAGCAGCGGAAATTGGAAGAGCGAAGTGCCGTTGTGGCTGCGCACGAACCGTTCAGTCTGGTCGAAGACGTCGGCGTTCCGCTCGAAGACCTCCGTAGCCTTGGTGGCAAGCGGGCTGTCGATGTAGATCGGAAGCCGCGGAATCTCGCCGGCGTCCGCCAGTTGGTGCAGGTCGTACACGAGCTCCTGGGTGCGCCCCACGGCGAAGGCCGGCACCAGCACCCGTCCCCCGCGCGCCGCCGTCTCGCGCACTACCTTTGCGAGCAGGGCGCGCGCATCCTCCACCGTGCCATGGTCGCGGTTGCCGTACGTTGATTCCATCAGCACCCAGTCCGCGCCCTGCGGTGGAGCCGGGTCACGAATGATCGGCAGTCCCGACCGCCCGATGTCTCCCGAAAAGACCAGCCGCTTCACATGCGCGCCATTCGTCACCTCGAGCGTGACCGACGCCGAACCCAGAATGTGCCCGGCCTCGGAGAAGGTCACGAACACTCCCGGCGCCACCTCGAACCGCTCGCCGTAGTCGTGCGCCACCATCAGCTCGGCGGTGCGTGCGGCATCGCGCATGCCGTACAGGGGCTCGAAGTGCTCGCGCTTGTGCCAGGCGAGGTGCTCCGCGTCCTTTTCCTGGATGTGCGCCGAGTCGGCCAGCATCGGCTCGCACAGGTCGCACGTCGCCTGGGTGGCGTGAATCGCCTTCGTGTAGCCGTTCCGCACCAGCAGCGGCAATCGCCCCGAGTGGTCGATGTGCGCGTGCGACAGCACGACGGCGTCGATCTGCTCAATGGGAACCGGCAGCGTCAGGTTCTTGCGCTGGACTTCGCTGCGCCGTCCCTGGAACATGCCGCAATCGAGCAGGATCGTCTTGCCGTGCACCTGCACCAGATGGCACGAACCGGTCACCTCACGGGCCGCGCCTTGGATCGTGAGCTGCATGTGATGTGGGGTGGCTTAGGACGCGTCGTTCGTGGCCTGGCGCTGGAACACCACGGTGATGCGCTGATCGTCCTGCGACATCATGGCGGGCTCCCAGCCAGCCCGGCTGCGTTCGTTCAGCAGGTCGGTCAGCGCGTCTTCGTCGTCGCGCACGTGGCGGGCAATGCGGAGGATGACCGCTTGGTATTCTTTCATGCCCGCGAAGATACTAGCTTTGCGCCTCATGGTCACCTCCCCGACGCCCCCAAGCTTCACGGTCATCGACCACCCGCTGATCCAGCACAAGCTGTCGATCCTGCGCGACCGGGCCACGCCGACCAAGGTCTTCAAGGAACTGGTCGACGAAATTGCCATGCTGATGGCCTTCGAGGCGACACGCCACCTGCCGCTGGAGCCCGTCACTATTGAGACGCCGCTCGAAAGCCTCGTCGCCCAGCGCCTGTCGGGCTATGAACCCGTCCTTGTCCCCATCCTGCGCGCCGGGCTGGGCATGGTGGACGGCATCCGTGCCCTGATGCCATCGGCCCGGGTCGGGCATATTGGCCTTTACCGTGACCACGAGACGCTGGAACCGGTCGAGTACTACTTCAAGGTGCCGTCGGATCTCGCGCAGCGCGATGTCTTTGTGCTCGACCCCATGCTCGCCACCGGCGGCTCGGCGGTGGACGCCATCACGAACCTCAAGAAGGCCGGCGCCAGACGCCTGCGCTTCATGTGCCTCGTCGCCGCCCCCGAGGGCGCGACCAAACTGTGCGGCGCCCATCCCGATGTCCCCGTCTACGCAGCCGCCCTCGACCGTGAACTGAACGCCAACGGGTACATTCTGCCCGGACTCGGCGACGCCGGTGACCGGCTATTCGGAACCAAGTAGCTGGGTTTCGTGCACAGCGCTGGGCTTTTTTTCACCACGGAGTGGCTCACGGAGGAAGAACCGAGGGCTCCGTGGTGAAAAAGCCCAGCTTACCAGGGCAGAAGTGACCGAGACACAGGACAAGGCGTCTGTATTACGATCTGCTCTTGTTCGCACTCACGTGCGGTCCTATCTTGCCGCACGTCGCGAATCATCTGCCCATCAGTCCACCGCGACGCGCCGCCACCCCAGTCGATGCTTATCAATCTCGTCCCGGACTTTTTCACGGTCCTGCAGAGCACCGATCCGGTGGCGGCTTACCAGCGCTACTTCGAAACGCATCGCCCTCTGCTCGAGGCGTACTGGCACAATTACGTGCTGGATCCGAGCGGCCCGCATTTCCTCGACGTCGTCCGCGAGGCCGTCTACGCCGACCGCGATGACCTGCGCGCGATGCTTGAGCGCGTGGATACCGCCGCCCTCGCGAAATCGGCCGAAGAACAGTGCGCCGCCCTCTTTGAATTGGATTCACGAGTTGATGTCGTCCTCATGGTCGGCGTCGGCGGTGCCAACGCCGGCGAACTCGTCGTCAACGGCAAGGGCATCGCCTTCGCCTGCCTCGAGCACTTCACCGGCGTGGCCAATGCCTCCACGCGCGGCTTGGGCCTCGAGCCCGAACTGCTCCCGATGTGGCTCTCCCACGAGATCGCGCACGCCGTGCGCTACACCTCGCCCCGGAGCCGCAGCGCCATGCGCCAGTTCGTCGCCGACCAGGGCGGCTACTACTCGTACTGGGAAACGGGGCGACACGTCGCGCTGCGCGAGCACCTGATCAATGAAGGCCTCGCCGTGCAGGCCGCGCGCCTGCTCAGCCCCGGCCATGCTCCGTGGGAGTATTTCGGCTTCCAGCGGCGCCAGTACGTGCGCACCCGCGAAATGGAGCCCATCCTCTTCCGCTCCGTCGCCGAAGAACTCGACCACGCCGCGCTCGGCTTGCGCCTGCGCTGGCTCTCCGGCGGCATGAGCGACGACGCGCGCACCGTGGACCGTTATGTCATCCCCGAGCGTGCCGGCTACTTCCTCGGCGCTCGCCTGGTGGAAGACGCCATCACCGAGCACGGCATCGCCAGGTGCCTGCGCATGTCGGCCCAGGAACTCCTCGGCATGGCGCCAGAAGAGATGGTGGCGCGAACGGCATAGATAGGTGACTACGGATTTCTTTCATCACAGAGCACGAAAGGCCACACACGACCACGGCAACTTCTTGGAGGAACCGTGAACGCCACGCTGATCTCAGCGTGGCGTGATGTCTTTAACCCCAGGTTTTGCAGTCCTGTGGCCCTTCGTGCTCCTCTGCGTCTCAGTGATGAAAGAAATCCGCAATCAGTAGGCGGCGTTTCGGCCACGATTGCGCGCAAAAGGTGATGCACGCACGACCCGATCCTTCACAATGCATCTGGGCTGTCTGGTGGCCTATGCTTCTTTCTCACTTGCTTCAATAACCCAAACAGCTTAGGTTATTACGTGCCGACGGTTCTTCGGCGTGAAGGATTTCGCATCACGATACTCCTGCCACCACGAGAGCACGGCCCGGCACATGTGCATGTCTCGAGGGCTGGGAGTGAAGTGGTGATCACGTTGAATCCTGTGCGTGTCTGGTCAGTCGATCGCATGCGAACGACCGATATTCTGCGCGCCGTGGAGCTGGTCGAAGAGCACCAGACACTACTGATCGCGGAATGGAGAAAATGGCATGGCTAAGCGACTCACGGCCACCGAAATCCTGGCGCAGCTTCCCGCCGCTCGGCGTCGGGCGGCGCGCGAACGCGAGGACGGGTTGCGTGCCTCGTCTGTCCGCTACGACCGAAAGGCAGCGCGCATGGTGCTCGAACTCACCAATGGATTCTCATGCGGAGTGCCGGTGGCGGCCCTCAAACGTATTCACGAGGCAACCCCTGCTCAGTTGGCAACGGTGAGCCTCAGCCCGGAGGGAGGCGCACTGCGCATCGATGCGCTTGATGCGGACTACAGTGTGGCGGGCCTCGTGTCGTCCATGACCTCACGCGAGCTGGGTCGGAGGGGCGGCAGGGCCCGAAGCACAGCGAAGGCACAGGCATCGCGTGCCAACGGCGCCAAGGGCGGCCGGCCTCGACATTCCCTTGCCGGCTGACCCAGCTTGTTGTCGCCATTCGGGCGTCTTGCATCACAGAGACGCAAAGGAGCACACAAAGGGCCACAAGACGACCACGGCAACTTTTTGGGGGAACTGCGAACGCCACGCTGATTTCAGCGTGGCGTGATGTCCTTAACCCCAGCGTGCACTCCTCCGTGGCCCTCAGGCAGTTTTCCGTGCGCTCCGTGGTAAAGAAGGCCAGCGTATCCACGCGAAACTCAGCGAATACACCCCTCCACCCATTCCCGAAACTCCCCCCGGAACCGCGCCACCGAAAACCGCTCGGCATTGGCCCGGCACGCCGCCGCCGTGAGCCGCTCGGAGACCGCTTCGAACTCCCGAACCGCCGTCGCAAGCGCCACGGGCGTCTGTGAACCGAAGAACACCCCCGTCTCCCCCTCCCGCACTGTCTCCCGCGCCCCGCCCACCCCGTACGCGATCACCGGCGTCCCGCACGCCTGCGCTTCCACAGGCAGAATCCCGAAGTCCTCATCCGCCGCAAACACAAACCCCTGCGCACAACGCAGATAATCGCGCAGCACCTCCCTCGGCTGCGCCCCGAGTATGCGCACGTTGGGGCCCGCCGCACTCCGCACCCGTTCCATCTCCGGCCCATCCCCGATGATCACCAGATCGCGCTCTGGCAGATGCCGCGCAAACGCCTCCGCAATC
>PNKL01000052.1 GCA_013822425.1 Gemmatimonas sp. | reverse complement strand
ACGATGATCAACCTGAACAACGGGGGGATCTCGCCGACGCCGTCGCACGTGCTCGAGCAGATGATCCGCGACCTGCGGTTCACCAACGAGCTCCCGGTCGAGCACATGTGGCGCATCCTCGAGCCGCGCATGGAGAGTACCCGCCGCGATCTCGCGCGCGACTTTGGCTGCGACCCCGAGGAGATGGCTGTCGTGCGCAACGCGTCCGAGGCGCTGGAGGTCATGATCTTCGGCATCGACCTCAAGCGCGGCGACGAGGTGCTGCTCACGAACCAGAACTACCCGCGGATGATCACGTCGTGGCAGCAGCGCGTGGCCCGCGAGGGGATCGTCCTGAAGCAGATCTCCTTCAAGGTGCCGCCGCCGAGCGACGCGTACATCGTGGAGCAGTTCCGCAAGGCGATCACGCCGCGCACGAAGGTCATCGAGGTCACGCACATCACCAACCTCACCGGCCAGATTCTGCCGGTGCGCGAGATCGTGCGGATGGCGCGGCCGCTTGGCATCGAGGTCTTCGTGGACGGTGCGCACGCCTTCAACCACTTCCCGTTCACGCGCGACCATCTCGACGTGGACTACTACGGGACCTCGCTGCACAAATGGACCCACGCTCCCATCGGCACGGGCTTCCTGTACGTGCGCCAGGCGAAGATCCCGCAGCTCTGGTCGCTGATGGGTTCCACCGAGGGGAACCGCGCCAACATCAGGAAGTACGAGGAGATCGGCACGCATCCGCAGGCGAACTTCAACGCCGTTTCCGCGGCGCTCGCCTTCAGCCGTGGCATTGGCGCCGACCGCAAGATTGCCCGCCTGCGCTACCTCCGTGACCGCTGGGCCAAGCGCCTATTGGCCTCGAGCGACCGCGTACAGGTGCTCACGCCGCTCGACAACGACCGCGCCGGCGCCATCTGCCTGTTCAGCGTGGACGGCATCGACCCGGGCAAGCTGGGCGGCTGGCTGCTCGACAAGCACAAGATCGTCACGACGCCCATTGGCCATCCCGAGTTCAGCGGCATCCGCATCACGCCCAGCGTGTACACGAGCGTGGACGAGATCGACACCTTCAGCGACGCGGTGCTCAGGGCGATCGCCAAGGGGATCGCATGATGGCGGACGGCGGACGGCGAGGGGCAGACGGCGGACGGCAGACGGCGGACGGCCGATGAAGTCGCGCGCGAAGAAGGGATCGGCGGTGAAGAAGCCCGCGACCACCAAGAAGGCTGCGGCGAGGAAGAAGAAGGCCGCGCCAAAGGCGAGATCGGCGACGCCGGCCTCGCAGTTTTCCACGCCCGCTGGCGGACCGTGGGGCAAGTGCTTTCTTCCACGCGCAAACGGGGAGAAGCGCTATTGGCTGGTGAAGTCGGAGCCCGAGACGTTCGGGTGGAGCGACCTGGTGCGCGCGCAGCATCAGACCACGCACTGGGACGGCGTGCGCAACCATGCCGCGCGCAACTTCCTGCGCGATGGGATGCGGCACGGCGACCTGGTCTTCTTCTATCACTCGAGCACCGATCCGTCGGCGATCGTCGGCATCTGCGAAGTGGTGCGCGAGGCGTACCCCGATCCCACCGCTGTCGACCCCGCGCACCCGGGCTACGACCCGGATTCGTCGCCCGCGAAGCCGACCTGGTTCATGGTGGACCTGCGCGCCGTCGAGCCGCTGCCGGCGCCGGTCACGCTGGCGATGATCAAGAAGTCCAGGGCGCTCGCGCAGATGGCACTGCTGCGCGTGGGGCGGCTCTCGGTGACGCCGGTGACGCCGGCGGAGTGGAAGGCGGTCATTGCCTTGTCGCGGGCGTAGGATCGTCGCGGGTCTTGCGCTGGTCGCGGCGGTGGCGCAGTCCGTCCAGCTTGCCTGGCAGCGCGACGAGTTCGCGCTCTTCCTGCACTTCGGCGTCAACACCTTCACCGACCGCAAATGGGGCGACGGCAAGGAAGACCCGAAGATCTTTGACCCCCGCAGGCTGGACGCACGGCAGTGGGTGCGCGCGCGCTATCGCGTGGAGGGTGACGTCGGCGATAGTGACTGGCGCGCGCTCGTCCAGGGCGAGGCTGTCGGCTACTGCAAGCTCGACCACGTTGATCAGACGGTGCGGGTCGAGCGGCTTGGTGTCACAATTGACGAGTTCGTTGAAACGGCCGCCCCGGTGCAGGTTCGCGTGTTCGCGGCCGCGCCGTAGCCGTCCAGCGTCAGCGCCCCCCAGCGCGTAGCACCGGTGACGGCAGTCCATCGCCGGCCACGGTGATCACCCCGACTCGGGTTCCCGCTATGACCTTGCGTTCCTTCAGTCTTTTGGCGGCCGCACTCACGCTTGCCGCCTCGCCGGCCACCGCCCAGCGTGGCGCCCCACGCGCCGAGGGCCCGTCGGGCCCGCCCAAAGTGCTCGTCGTGCCTGGCGTGCGCTCCGGCACGAGCGCCTTTCCGTTGACCAACTATGAGCAGGTCAAGCCGCTCGTCCCCGGCCAGATGGACTTCAAGCACTACCACACCAGCGTCGAGATCGAGGAGTGGATGCGGAAGTGGGCCAAGGACCACCCGGATTTCGTGGACCTGTACACGGTCGGGAAGACGTTCGGCGGGCGCGACATCTGGCAGCTGACGCTCACCAGCAAGAAGTCGGGGAAGGACACCGACAAGCCGGCGGCGTTCTTCGAGGGCGGGCGCCACTCGGGCGAGATCACCGCCACCGAGAGCGCGTTCTACCTGGCCTGGTATCTCGTCGAGAACTACGGCAAGGACCCGGACGTCACCGCGCTGCTCAACACGCGGACCGTCTACCTCCGGCCGATGAACAACCCCGACGGCAGCGACATGTACCGCCTGACGGCGCAGGCCAACCGCAGCACGGTGCGTCCGTACGACGACGACGGCGACGGCCTGCTCGACGAAGATCCGCCCGAAGACCTCGATGGCGACGGCTTCATCATGCAGCTGCGCAAGTACGTCGGGGCCGGCAAGGGCGACGCGGTCGTGGACAGCGTGGATAAGAGCGGGCGCCTGATGCGCCGAGTGGGCGCCGGCAAGGGCGACTACCTGCTCCTGCCGGAAGGCGTGGACAACGATGGCGACGGTCGCGTGAACGAGGACGGCATTGGCGGTCTCGACCTGCACCGCAACTATCCGGAGAACTGGCGGCCGATGCGCGAGGCGACCGGACGCGGCTGGACGCAGATGGGCGCCGGCGAGTATCCGCTCTCCGAGCCGGAGACGCGGGCCGTGGTGCTCTTCCTGCTGTCGCACACCAACGTCGGCGTGGCCAACTCGATGGACACAGCGGTGCCGATGATGCTGCGCGCGCCGTCCACGTGCGAGGAGAAGGAGTGCCTCTATCCGTCGGACCTCAAGCTCTACCAGCACTTCGACTCCGTGGGTATCGCCAAGACGGGGTACCCGTGGGCCGGCGACGTCTATCGCACGTACAACACGCGCGTTCCGGTGAACCCCGTCACCGGCGACTCGGCGCGTCCGTCGCCGCTCTTCGGCCACGGGCCGGACTTCGGCTACTTCCAGTACGGCGTCATCTGGTACGGTGACGAGCTCTGGAATGGCGGCCGCGAGAAGGACTACAACAAGGACGGCCGCATCGACGAGTACGAGGTGCTGCGGTTCTGCGACGAGGACTACGGCGGCAAGTGCTTCAAGCCGTGGACGAAGTTCAATGCCGGCGGCACGCTCGGTGAAGTCGAGGCCGGCGGCTTCAACCCGAAGTTCTGGTCGCAGAACGCGCCGCCCGAGTGGCTCGAGAAGTGGGCGCGCAACCAGGCGATGTTCAACCTCTACCTGGCGATGTCGCTGCCCCACGTCGAGATCGTCGGCGTCACGTCGGCGCCCGTGAAGCTGGCCAAGGGGGCCAAGGCGCCCGCCGATTCGGCGACGCACGAGGTGAAGGTCACGCTGCGCAACAACGGGCGGCTCCCCACCGCACTCGAGATGGCCAAGCGCGTGAAGATCGTGCGTCCCGACATGATCACGCTGCGCGCCGACACCCCCGGAACCAGCCTCATAGGCCGTGTCCCCGAGTTCTGGGTGAACGGCCATGAGACCAGGGTCATCACGCTGCGCGTGAAGGTGGGTGCCACGGAGGCAGCGAAGAAGCTGACCGTGCGCTACCTGAGCACGCGGGGCGGCGTGGCGGAAATTGCGCACCAGATCGCGCCGTAGATCGGAGTAGGGCAAGGTCCGGCAACGGCCACTGCTTGCCGCGGATCACACGGATTCGAGACGGATGACACGGATTGAACACGCGCCCCGCGGCGATGGTCGTCGCGGGGTGCGGTGCGTTGGGGGGACCGAAATAGGGTAGTAGGCATGCTTTACTACCCTATTTCAGTCCTTGCTGCCCCATTCTCGCAGCCCCATTCTCGCGGCGTGCGATTGTCCGTCCCGGTCGCTACATTCTGGCCGTGCCGAGTGTCGCTGCCTCCCCGCATCGCCATCTCCACGAGCTGATCGCGCAGCGCGTGGACGCGTGGCGCGCGGTCGGGTATCCCTCGCCGGAGGCGCCCGCGATCGGTGAAGTGCTGGAGTGGGCGCGCGGTGAGGGCGACGGCAACGCGCGCTTCTTGCGGGCGGCGCAGGTCCGGGCGCTCGAGACGTACTGGTACCTGCGTCTGGTCGAACGAACCCCGGGCATCCTGACACTCTACCGGCGGCTCTACCCGTCGGGCCGGGATCTTCGGATTGCGCTCGGCCTCACGGCGGACGGTCTGCGGGACATCGCCGAGGACAGCGGCATTGACGCGCTGCTGGAGCGCGTAAGGCACGACGACCAACTCGCGAAGGACTTCAAGCTCGAAGCGTTGCGCGAGTCGCTTACGCTCGCATACCCGAGCTACATCCTGTCGCTCGCCATGGGCGCGGGCAAGACCATCCTGATCGGGGCCGTCATCGCCACGGAGTTTGCGATGGCCCTCGAGTACCCGGACGGGCCGTTCGTGCAGAACGCCCTGGTGTTTGCGCCGGGCACCACGATCATCATGTCGCTGCGCGAGCTGTTGGAGGTGCCCTGGGGGCGGGTGCTCCCGCCGCGCCATCACAAAGTGTTTGCAGCGTCAGTGAAGTTCAATTTTACCCGAGATGGCTCACCGACAATTGACGTGGTGGACGGTTCCCTGTTCAATGTGGTGGTGACCAACACCGAGAAGATCCGCATCCAGAAAGAGAGCATCCGGAAGTCCGACCTCGGGCCGCTCTTCGGCGAACGCCAGCTCGACGAGGCACGGCGCGATGTCGCCAACCGGCGCCTGCAGGCCATCGCCTCGCTGCCGCACCTCGCCGTCTTCTCGGACGAGGCGCATCACACCTATGGCCAGGGGCTGGACCGGGAACTGAAGAAGGTGCGCAAGACGGTGGACTACCTCGCCGGGCGCACCAACCTGATCTGCGTGGTGAACACCACGGGGACGCCCTACTTCAAGCGCCAGCCGCTGAAGGACGTCGTCGTCTGGTACGGCCTCTCGCAGGGTATCGGTGATGGAATCCTGAAGGACGTCGGCGACAATGTGCGTTCCTACGAGTTCGAGGGTGACGCCGCGCGGTATGTACGGCACGTCGTGAAGGACTTCTTCGCGGACTACGGGACGGTGCGCCTTCCGGACGGAAGTCCGGCCAAGCTGGCGATCTACTTCCCGCAGACGGACGATCTTGCGGAACTGAAGCCTGTAGTTGAGCACGCGGTGATCGAGGCCGGACTCCCGGCCTCCTGCATCCTCGTGAACACGTCCGACTCGGCGCTCACGCACAAGCAGGACATCGAAGCGTTCGAGCATCTGAACCATCCTGCCTCGCCGTTCCGGGTGATTCTGCTGGTCAACAAGGGGACGGAGGGGTGGAACTGCCCGAGCCTGTTTGCGTGCGCGTTGGCGCGAACGCTGCGGAGCTCGAACAACTTCGTGCTGCAGGCCGCGACGCGCTGCCTCCGGCAAGTCCCTGGCAACGCTCGCAAGGCACGCATCTATCTGTCGGCCGACAACTTCACCACGCTCGACAGCCAGTTGCGGGAGACGTATGGCGAGTCCATCCAGGACCTGAGCCGCGGCGGCCACGAGAGCGCCAGCGCGCGAATCGTGCTGCGGAAGCCCAAGCTCCCTCCGGTACTGCTCAAGCGCCAGGTGAAGACGGTAACGCGCCACCCCGGCGGAGCGGTGCCATTCCAGCTCGTGCGGCCCAACCTGGCCGACGCCGGGCTGGTCGAACGCGTGCACACGGTGGGCGAGCCGACGCCTGGGCTGGGGGTGCTCCGTCCCGCGGGACCTGGCGTGAGCATCGTCGTCGAACCGACGATGATCAGCACGCGAATGGCGGCCAACGAGCTCGCCAGCCGTACCCGCGCCGACTACTGGGAACTACTCGACCAGCTCGTGGCGCTGTACGCGGGTGAGGTGCCGAGGGCGCACCTCGATGCCTTGGCGGCGATGGTCGAGCACGCCGTGGGCGCGTATGTCGTCCGGACCGAGTGGGTAGACGTCGCCCTGGCGCTGGTACGTGTCGACCCGATCACGGGCCTGCCTCACTCCGACGGGTGGCGGCGCGAAACCGACAGCGACGGAGCGGACGTTTACGTCGCTGACATCGTATACCCGAAGTCCAAGGAACATCTGCTGTCGCGCATCGAGGATCACGCCACAGCTCTCGCATCCGGCTTTGGCTACCACTATTCGCCGTACGACTTCGATTCCAACCCCGAGCGGTCGTTCTTCGAGCAGATGCTCGCGCGGCTGGCGGTGAACCCGGCGGACGTTGAGGAGATCCTGTTCACCGGGGCGCTCACCGATCCGGGGAAGACCGAGTTCTTCGTCGAGTATCGCGATATCGGAGGCAAGTGGCGCCGGTACACGCCAGACTTCGTCATCCGGCGACGTCCGGCGCCCGGTGCCGCCCCGGGAACGGGGCAGGTGATGATCGTCGAGGTGAAGCGCGAGCATGACCGCCAGCACCCCGAGGATGGCGAGCACGGCCGCAAGGCGATGGCGGTGCGGCGGCTTGTCGATCTCGACCCGGCCCGACTGCGCTATGAAATCCTGTTCACCGATGGCGCGGACGTGCCGGCAGATGCCGTAGACCGCGTACTGGCTGCGGTGGGGGTGCGTGTGTCATGACCGGCCAACCGTGGGGTCGCGACGTTCCCGCGGTCGCGGGAGGCGAGAAGATACGCGCCTTCGTGCCGAACCCGCTACCTCCAACCATCGAGTTTGACGCGCGGTTGGTGTCACTCGTGGACCGTGCCTCTCGTGGCCTCGGCGAATTGGCCGGCACCGGTCGCCGGCTTGCCAACCCGGCCCTGTTGATTCGACCGTTTATCCGGCGCGAAGCGGTGAACTCGTCGCGCATTGAAGGGACGCAGGCGGAGGCCGCCGATCTGTACGCGTGGGAAGCGGGGCAACTGGAGCTTCCGGGTTTGACGAGCGCCGCCACGCCGGACGATGTGCAGGAGGTGCTCAACTACGAACGCGCACTGGCGCACGGGCTCAGGCGCCTCGACACGCTGCCCCTCGGCCTGCGATTTCTGCGTGAGCTGCACGAGCGACTGCTGCACGGGGTGCGCGGCGGGCAGGCGGCACCGGGGCGTTTTCGAACGACGCAGAATTGGATCGGCGGTGAAGGGCATGACATCAGTCGCGCACGCTACGTGCCACCGCCAGTGCCCGAGATGCGCGTGTGTCTTGATGCGCTGGAGAAGTACATCCACGCGGAGAGCAACCTGCCGCCGTTGGTTCGGCTTGCCCTGATCCACTACCAGTTCGAGGCGATCCACCCATTTGCGGACGGCAACGGGCGTATTGGGCGTCTGATGATCGCGCTGCTGTTGGTGGATTGGGGGCTGCTCCCGCACCCGCTCCTCTACCTGTCGGCCTGGTTCGAGGCGCACCGCGCGGAGTACTACGATCACTTGCTGGCCGTCAGTCGGCGCGGAGCGTGGGAGGCGTGGGTGGGCTACTTTCTCGAAGGCGTCATCGCGCAGTCCGCGGACGCGACCGCACGGGTGGTGCGCATCGAGTCGCTCGAGGCAGATTGGCGCGAACGGCTCGCGCGAAGCGACGTATCCGGTACGACGTTCCGTCTGATGGACCTCATGTTCGAGACTCCGGCCATCAACATTCCTGGGGCCGCCGACCGGCTCGGCGTGACCTATCGTTCGGCCCAGCGCGCGGTGCAGGCCCTGCTTCGCCACCGGATGATCCAACCGGCGGACCGGGCGGCACGGTACGGGAAAGTGTATGTGGCCACGCGAGTGTTGGAGGCGGCGTCCGGCGAGTAATTGTACTTTGCGTGAGAAAAGTATAAGTTCAGACGGGCAAATTGTCGTGGGCGTCAATTCGTAACCGACGACCGCTCGGTTCAATACCGACCTGAGGTGGAGTGACCAGTGGCGGCAAAGCGGAAGGGGAGTTCGTCGAAGAGGCGGCCGGCAAAGAGGAAGTCGGCTGCGACGAGGCCGGCTGTGGGCAAATCGGTCAAGTCGAAGCCGGCGAAATCCGCGACAAGGCCGGCGAAGGTCGCGGAGAGGCCCGAGGCTCGCGCGCGGACCTTGGCTTCCGAGCCAACCCAGGTAGAGGTCACGGCGGCAAAGGGGCGCCCGATGCTCACATGGGTGGGGAAGCGTGCGCTCGAGCGGGTAACGGCCTTTCCGGCGCAGCCGGTTGAGCGTTTCTCGGCACCCGGTGCGGACCAGCCGGCCAGCTGGACCGACTGGCCCGCTGGCTATCCTCAGGGAGGGCTGCTCTTCCACGGCGACAACAAGGAGGTGCTGGCCCACCTGCTGGCGAACGGCTTCCGTGGCAAGGTGAAGCTGATCTACATCGACCCTCCGTTCGACTCCGGCGCCGACTACGTGCGCAAGGTGGCGCTACGAGGGGCCAAGGGGACGGCCAAGCTCGACGGCGCGTCGTATTCGCTCGGCGAGCAGGTGCAGTACACGGACATCTGGGCGAACGACAACTACCTGCAGTTCATGTATGAGCGGTTGATTCTCTTGAAGGAACTTCTGGCGGACGGGGGCTCTATTCTCCTCCATTGCGACAGTGGGAGGGTGCACTATCTCCGCTGTCTCATGGATGAGGTGTTCGGAGATCGGGCCTTCGTGAACGAGATCATCTGGAGCTATCGCCGTTGGCCGGTTCCGTCCAGCTCCTTCCAGGCGATGCACGACAACATCCTGTTCTACGGTAAAGAGATAGGAACGAAGCGTGCATTCAATCAGACATTCGAGGGCGCATCCGAGAGCTACATGAAGCGCTTCGGCGGGATGACGCAGCGCCTCGACGAAGAATCTGGCACGCGAAAAATCACGAGCGATGAGGAAACGCGAGGGATGCCCACGCGGGATGTGTGGGACATCTCGATCATCGCGGGCTACAAGGGGGAGCGCGTGGGCTATCCTACACAGAAGCCCGAAGTGCTGTTGGATCGGGTAATTGACACTCTATCAAAACCCGGCGACCTAATCCTCGACTGCTTCATCGGTTCCGGCACGACCGCCGCCGTCGCCCAGAAGCTTGGCCGCCGCTGGATCGGCTGCGACATCAACAAGGGCGCCATTCAGACCACGGCCAAGCGTCTGCAGGGAATCATCGACGAGCAGACAGAGGCCGCAGCAAAGGCGCGGAAGACCAAGATACAGGGCTCGCTGCTCGATGAACCGACGGCAAGTGATGCGCCGCCGCCGGCGCAGACGTCATTCAGTGTCTGGCGCGTCAACGACTACGACCTCCAGATCCAGCACAACGAGGCGGTGCAACTCGCCTGCGATCACTTGGGTGTCACTCGCACGCGGTCGGACGCGTTCTTCGACGGGACTCTCGGCAACGCCCTTGTGAAGATCATCCCGTTCGGACACCCGCTCACGCCGGTCGACCTGGACGAGATCCGCCGCGAACTGGAATCGCGGCGCGATGAAGAACGCCCCGTGAAGGTGGTATCGCTCGGCGCCGACGCTCAGGCACTGAAGTGGCTCGAGGACTGGAATCGCACACGCCGCGGCGCGGGCGCCATCAACCGCTTCGAACTCATCGAACTGCGCACCGATGCGCGGTACGGACGGGTGATCCGCCACGAACCCGCCAAGGCACGCGTCGATATCGCCCGCAAGGGTGCGTCGTTGCACGTGACCATCAAGGACTTCGTGTCGCCGTCCATCCTCGAACGGCTGGCGGCACAGGCAGGTGTCGTCGCCCCGGACATCGACGACTGGAGAGGCATGGTCGATTGCGTGATGATCGATCCGGCGTGGAATGGAAGCATCTTCAACGTGGCGCTCTCGGACATCCCCGACCGGAAGGCCGACCTTGTCGGCGGCGCCTACGAACTGCCGGCGCCCCAAGGGACAACGACCGTCGCCGTGAAGATCATCGACATGCTCGGTGAAGAAGTGATGGTCAGCAAAGAGGTGTGATGTCGAGTCGCGTCATCCCGTGGAACGCAACGCCACACCCCGCGCGTGGCCTGCTCCACCTCACGGCCTCCCTGCGTGCGATCCGTCCGCGTATCTGGCGCTCTTTCGTTGTCCCCGAAAAGGTGCCGCTCGCCCACCGCGCATTGGACCTCGGCGACCGATTCGCCTACACGTACGACATGGGCGACGAGTGGGTCGTGGACCTCGTGGTGGATGGTGCACAGGACGGGCTGTCGCCGGCCTGGTGCTGGTGCACGTCCGGCGAGCGGTCGGGACCTCCGGTGAACTGCGGCGGTCCGCCCGTATTCGAGTCGATCGCACCACATCTACCCAGTGCGTTCGACTCTGACGATCGCTGGATGAGACAGATGGTTCCGCCCGAGTTCAACCCGAACCACTTCGATCTGGAAACGCTGAACAAGAACTCCGCGCGACTCCGCTAGCCTTCCGCCCGCATATCCGCCTCAATCCCCCGCGCCAACGGCGCAATCCCATCCGCGAACCGCTCGAGGTCTTGCCACCGCGTGCGGTGGTTCGTGATGCACGTGCGAATCACGTACCGGCCCTGTACCATCGATCCGCTCGGAACGGCCAGCCCCGACTCCTGGATGCGCAGCAGGAGTTCGCGGTTGAGCGCGTTGCACTGCTCACCGGTGAATCCCGCCGGCACCCAGCGCCAGCAGGCGATGCTCAGCGCAACGGGCGCGCTGATCTCGATGCTCGGCACCCGCGCGATGCGCTCGGCAAAAGCCCGCGCCTGCATGACGTTCTGCTCAATGATGGCGCCGATGGCATCCACGCCGTGCGCCTTGAACGACATCCACGCCTTCAGCGCCTTGAAGCCGCGCGTCAGCTCGGGGCCACGGTCGGCAAAGGTGAGACCGCCGGCAATGACGCCGCGCCCCTCGTCGCGCAGGTAACTCGGCGTGAGCGAGAAGGCGGCGCGCTGCGCCTCGGCGTCGCGCACCAGCACGCACGCGATCTCGAAGGGCAGGAAGCCCCACTTGTGCAGGTCGAAGGCAAGCGAATCGGCGCGCTCCATGCCGTGCACCACCGGCGCGATCCGCAGCGATCATCGCGCGCATGGCCGCCACGTCCACTCGAAAGTCGTCGTCCACGGCGACCTTCCGGAGCGACGCATGACCGAGTCCCAGCAGTTCGAGGCATTTCTGCGCCCAGCTGTGCACTTCGGTGGAGGCGTAGACGGTGAGGCGCGGACCGCCGAACACGCCGTGCGCTCGGACGTCGTAGCCGGCCTTGGCATGCCGCGCCACGGCGAGGCCCAGGTAGTTCGCCATCGTTCCCCCGCTCATCAGCAGGCCACCGCTGGTGGCGGGGAAGCCCATCAGCTCGGCGAGCCAGGCAATGACCCGCTCCTCGACAACACGCGGCGCGTCGTTGAAGCCCGCCATGTGCGGGTTCATGCCTGATGCGAGCATGTCCGCCATCATCCCGAGTGGCGTACCGTTGCCCTGCACCCACCCAAAGAACTGCGGACTCCGCGAGCCGTTGGACCAGGGGAGCACGTGCGCGAGGAACTCCTCGTAGACCTGCGCTTCCCCCTGCGGTTCGTGCGGCACGGCCTCGGACGCGAGTGCGGTGCGCACGTCGGCGGGGAGCGGTGTCCACGCCGGGCGGTCAGGCAGGGTGCGCAGGAAGTCGAGCGAGTCGTCCACCATGCGGTGGGCGAGGGCGCGGAACTCGTTCCAGTCGTCGGGATCGAGCGTCGCGTTGGTGCGGGCGGTGGGTGTCGTTCGGGACATGGCGGAGTTTAGCGAAAGGTCGGGCGTGACGCACGGTGCGCCGCCGCTGTGCCACCCGTCACGCGGCTAACGTTCCCTGCGGTCCGCCGTCCAAGAAACAGCGATGTGAAAACCGAGAGACGCCGATGGAGAATCCAGAAGCCATGAGACGACGGCGAGTGATGTGTGCGGTGGCCGGCATTGCGATCTGCAGCACAGCGTGCGGCGGTGGGGGCGGGCCGACTGTGGCGTCCTCGCCCGGCACGCCCGTGGCGAACGCGCCAATCACGCCGCAGACGATGGACTGCGTGGCGACGAATCCGTCGTGCCCTGAGCTAATCCCTGTCGGGGACGCGCCCTACGTCCTGCCCAACGGCAACCAGGCGAATGCGCGGGGCTTTGCCGATCCTTCGATGCGCCGCGATCCGTCCACCGGTACCCTCTGGATGGCCTACTCATGGCCGGCGATGTCGTTTCAGTCCGCCACGCAGGGCGCTGTCACCGTCAGCAATCACCTGGCACGCAGCGTTGACGGCGGTGCCACCTGGCTGTTCGTGCGGTCGCTCTGGACGTCATCCGCCGCGACGGACGCGGGCGGTGCTCCCGGTTACATGAACCAGGAGACCGTTTCGCTCGCGCCGCGAGCCACGGCGGCGGGCACCATGTGGTACTCGGCGCGCCTTCAGTACTTCACCACGCCGGCCGACGGCCCGGATGCCTCAAGCTTCGTGATCCGGGTGGCGTCCGCCTCGTCGCCCGAGTTGCTGGCCAGCGCCGCCGACGCCGCGCTCGGCGGCGCGGCAACCGCCACCTACTGGCACGCGGATGCAAACCTCTCCTCGCTCTCGCCGGACCTTGCCCGGTGCGTCTACAATGACCCAGGACTTCTGGCCCGCGGCGACACGCTGTACCTCGCCGTCGAATGTCAGGTGTTCGAGCCTTCTGGCGAGCGCCCCGACAAGGAATTTGTCGCGGTCTTCTCTACGCTTCCGTCTGGTGCGCCGCGCACTTGGAGCTGGCGGTACCTCGGCAAGCTGGCGAGCGCAAGCGAGGCTGCGGAACTCGGCGGCCAATCCCTCCTGCAGACGGACCTTGTCGTGGCGCAAGACGGCACGCTGCTTGCCATCATGTCACCCAGCGCCCCCGGCGCTCCGCTGGCGCAGCACTTCGGCTGCCGCGTCGTCGAGGTGGCGTCGCTGGCGTCACCGCGCCTGGCTCGCGACAACACCGGCCGGCTGCGCGTGCGCGCCAGCGTGACGATGAGCGACATGGCGGCCACGGGTAGCCCGGGCTCGTGCGGCTATGACCCGGCCTCGGCGACAGGAATCGTCATTGCGCGGCGTGTGCTCGGTCCCGGTCAACTCGTGTCGAGTCTGCGGCGGACAGGGCTGCGCCCCTAGCCGGCCATCCAGACCATGGGCTCGTGCATGATGTCCGCCGGCAGCACGTGCGCCCCGCTGTACGTGCGGTATTCCACGTGATAGCCCTGCTTGCGGAGTTCGTGGACGATCACCCGGGCGTTCGGTCGGCCAGGAAAGACCTCGTCCGACGAGCCGTGGGAGATGAACATAGTGGGCTCGCCGCGGGGTGCTTCGTATCAATGAGCGCGCCGGGCGTCCAGGCATCCACGTGGGAAAACAGGTCGCCGTTGGAGAGGCCCACGGCCAACGACATCGTGGCGCCGTCGGAGACTTCGCCAATCTCCATGCGCTGCGCGTCAATCCGGTAGCGTGAAAACGTGTCGGCCAGCGCGGTGTCGATGAACGCGATGTCCGGGCCAAAGATCCCACCCGCAAAATCCCAGGTGCGCTCTCGGGAATCAACCGCGAGGAGCACGTGGCCCGTCTGGTCGACCTCGCGACGAACGGCGTGATGAAGTCTGCGTCGCTGCCGTCCGCCCCGTGAAGGAGCAACACCCAAAGGGCGGGCGTGGTCGACGTGTACGACGCCGGCACATGCACGAATCCGTCGATGCTGCCACCGAGTCTCAGACTCCGCAGGCCGAGCGGGCCAGTGTTCGTTGGCGTCGCGGAAAGAAACGTCCGCCGGCTCAGAAACAGAGGCGAAGTGGGTAAAATGGGCGTGCGCAGCTCGAGGGGCGAGAGCAGAGGGACGACCGGCGAGCGTTGCGGCCTCGAACTTCCTGACGCGACCTACCCTGCGCCGGTGCCGCGCGTCACCTCTACCCCTAGCCGCCGTCGTTGTGCCTCGCGAATCTTGAGAGCGTTCATCCCGTGCGCGGCGACTGCTGCGCGAACCCCCAGCCATCACTCCGATGCCCCGTCTCCGCTCTACGTGGTTCATCGCAGGCCTCTGCCTGGCCAGCGCGCTCCCCGCGCAGACCCGCATGCTCCGGTCCCCGTCGGTGAGCGCCAGGCACATCGCCTTCGCGTACGCGCAGAACATCTGGATCGTGGAGCGCGCCGGCGGCGTCGCTCGGCGGCTCACCTCCTTTCAAGGTGAGACGCAGAACCCCAAGCTCTCTCCAGACGGGGCCGTCGTCGCGTTCAGCGCCGAGTATGGCGGCAACACGGACGTGTACGTGGTGCCGGTCGAGGGCGGCACGCCGAAGCGCCTGACTTGGAACTCATCGCCCGACCTCGTTCAGGGCTGGACGCCTGACGGCAAGGCGGTGCTCTTCTCGTCGAGCCGCGAGACGTTTGGGCCGTCGGCCGCGCCGAAGTTCTTCACGGCGCCGGTGGACGGCGGGCCCGAGACTTACCTCAACATCCATCGCGGCTACCAGGGACGCCTTGCCCCCGACGGCAAGCGCATCGCCTACCGCATGAACCCCAGCTGGGACGAGGAGCGCCGCAATTATCGCGGCGGCCAGAACCGTCCCATCTGGATCGCGGACCTCAAGACGCTCGACGTCGAGACGCCGCCGTGGACCGACTCCAAGGACATGGAGCCGGCCTGGCTGGGCGATGTGGTGTATTTCATCTCCGACCGCGACGGCGTGGCGAACATCTGGTCGTACGACACCAAGTCGAAAAAGCTCGCGCAGACGACGGACTTCGCCGATTTCGACGTGAAGACGCTCGATGCCGGCGCGGGCGTGGTGGTTTTCGAGCAGGCGGGTTTCATCAGCGAGCTGGATCCCAAGACGGGCAAGCATCATCGCGTCAACATCGCGGCGACCGGTGACTTCCCGTGGATGATGGCCGGCTGGAAGGACGTGAGCGCGCGCATTGCCAACATGGCGCTCAGCCCGACCGGCAAGCGCGCCGTTGTCGAGGCGCGCGGCGAGGTCTTCACGATTCCCGCTGAAAAAGGTGACGTGCGAAACGTTGCGCCGTCGAGCGGCTCGGCCGAACGCGACCCGGCGTGGAGTCCCGACGGCAAGTCCATTTCGTACTTCAGCGACAAGACCGGCGAGTACAAGCTTTACATCGAAGCGGCTGACGGCCTCACGCCGCCTCGCGAGATCACGCTGCCGAACCACAAGCACTACTACACGCCCGCCTGGTCGCCCGACGGCAAGCGGATTCTCTACACCGACACCGACCTCAAGCTCTGGGTGCTCGATGTGGCGAGCGCTCAGGCCAGGGTGATGGGCGAGGACCCGTGGATGGTTCCCGCGCGCACGATGAACCCGGTGTGGAGCCCGGACTCGAAGTGGATTGCCTACGTACGGCACCTCAACTCGCTGTACAAGCAGATCGTGGCGGTGAACGTGGAAACCGGCGCGTCGAAGCCCGTGACCGACGGCCTTTCCGATGCCTCATGGCCCGCCTGGGACGCGAACGGCAAGTACCTGTGGTTCCTCGCGAGCACCGACTTTGGCCTGAAGTCGCAGTGGCTCGACATGACCAACTACCCGTTCGAGACGACGTACGGGCTCTACTTCGCGATTCTCGCCAAGGGCGAGCCCACGCCGCTGCTGCCGGAGAGCGATGACGAGACCGGCGCGCCAGCGGCTCCGACGGCGACCCGGCCGGCGCGCGCCGGCGATGCGCCTGCGGCCGAGGGGGCGCCCGCGGCGCCGGCCGCCGCGCCCGCTGCGGCGAGGTCTCCCGTCACGGTCACCATCGATTTCGACGGACTTGCCTCGCGCATCATCAGCGTGCCGGGTGTTGCCACACGCAGCTACACGAAACTGCAGGCAGGGGTCGCGGGAACGGTGTTCCTCAGCGAAGCAGTGCCGGCGTCCGGCACGGGCGTGGCCGGCGGCGGACAGACGCTGCACCGCTACCAACTGCGCGATCGCCGCGCCGCGGTGTTCCTGACCGGGATCGCCGACTTCGACGTCAGCGAGGACGGTCGCAAGCTGCTGTACCGGAGCGGCGGCGGCTTCGGCGGCGGCCCTCCGCAAGCGGGCGCTGTCGCGGTTCCGTCGCTGTTCATCGTGGACGCCACTGGCGCTCCGCCGCAGACCGGCAACGGCCGGCTCAACGCAACGCTGCGCGCGTGGATCGACCCGAAGCTCGAGTTCCAGCAGATCTTCAACGAGGGGTGGCGCAACCAGCGCGACTACCTGTACGTGCCCAACATGCACGGCACCGACTGGCCGCGGATGCGCACCATGTATGGCGCGCTCCTGCCATCCGTGAATCACCGCAGCGACCTCAACTACCTGATGGACCAGATGGGCGCGGAGATCGCCATCGGCCACTCGTACGTGCGTGGCGGCGACATGCCGGCTGTCCCATCCAACACCGGCGGCCAGCTCGGCGCTGACTTCGTTATCGACCAGGGGCGCTACCGCATCACGCGCATCTACGACAACGAGAGCTGGAACACCGAATTGCGCGCGCCGCTCGCCGTGCCCGGCGTGGACGTGCGCGTGGGCGACTACGTGATCGCCATCAACGGCGAGGAGCTGCGTACGCCGGACAATCTGTACCGCCTGCTGGATGGCACGGCGGGGCGGCAAACGGTCCTGGCCGTGAACGACAAGCCGACGGCCGAGGGCGCCCGCCACGTGACGGTGATTCCGGTGGCGAGCGACCAGGGGCTGCGGTCGCGCGCGTGGGTGGAACACAACCGCCGCAAGGTGGATTCGCTGTCCAGCGGCAAGCTGGCGTACGTGCACCTGCCCAACACCGGCCAGCCGGGCTACACGAGCTTCAACCGCTATTACTTCGCACAGCAGGACAAGCTCGGGGCGGTGATAGACGAGCGCTTCAATGGCGGCGGGTCGGCGGCCGACTACATCATCGACGTGCTGCAGCGCGATTTCGACGGCTACTTCAACAACGTGGCCGGCGATCGCGTGCCGTTCACGAGCCCCGGCGCCGGCATCTGGGGGCCGAAGGTCATGATCATCAACGAACAGGCCGGCTCTGGCGGCGACCTCATGCCGTGGATGTTCAAGCACCGCAAGATCGGCCCGCTGGTCGGCAAGCGGACGTGGGGCGGGCTCGTGCACACCGCCGATACGCCAGGCTTCATCGACGGCGGGTCGATGATCGCGCCGCGCGGCGGTTTCTTCCGTCGCGACAATCAGTGGGACTCGGAAAACGTCGGCACCGCGCCCGACATTGACGTCGAGAACTGGCCCAAGGATGTGGCGGCCGGCCGCGACCCGCAGCTCGAGCGCGCCGTGCAGGAGGCGCTGCGGCTGCTTGCAGCGAATCCGGTGCAGCGTGCGCTGAAGGAGCCGCCAGCGCCGACGTGGGGCAAGCGCGTCAAGCCGATGCCTTGAGGCAGGGCGAAGGCGGGGACAGGGCACGACGTTGGAGGGCGGAGCAACGGTACTTACCGTTGTTCCGCCCCCGTTCGATCTCGACGTCATGAGGCGCCGCGGACATGACGCGTGCTGCCTGGCCGCCGTGCTACAGCCAGCTGTTGAACCGCCGGATGTACCATCCCTTCACCAGCTGCGTAAGCAGTGTGTAGCTCACCAGCACGACCACCAGGAACGGGAAGTAGGTCCACGGCAGCGGCTCCATGCCGGCGCTCGCGCCGAACGGCGTGAACGGGATCACCACGCCGACCAGGATCACCGAGATGGTGGTGGCGATGACGGGCCACGACGCGCGGCTCTGCACGAAGGGGACGCGCGCGGTGCGGATCATGTGCACGATCAGCGTCTGGCTGGCGAGCCCCTCGATGAACCAGCCCGACTGGAAGAACGACGCGTGCTCCGGGCTGTTGGCGCCGAAGATGAACCACAGGATCAGGAATGTGGTGATGTCGAACACCGAACTGATCGGTCCCACGAAGAACATGAACCGGCCGATGTCGTCGGCCTTCCAGCGGCGGGGCACGCGCAGCCAGTCGGGGTCCATCTCGTCCCACGGAATCGCCGCCTGCGAGATGTCGTACAGCAGGTTCTGCACGAGCATCTGCACGGGGAGCATGGGGAGGAACGGCAGGAACGCGCTCGCCACCAGCACACTGAACACGTTCCCGAAGTTCGAGCTCGCGGCCATTTTGATATACTTGATGGTGTTGCCGAATGTCTTGCGACCCTCGACGACCCCTTCTTCCAGCACCATCAGGCTCTTCTCGAGCAGGATGAGGTCGGCCGACTCCTTGGCGATATCCACCGCGGTGTCGACGCTGATGCCGACGTCGGCCTCGCGCAGCGCACCGGCGTCGTTGATGCCGTCGCCCATGAACCCCACCGTGTGGTTGCGCGCGCGCAGCGACCGCACGATGCGCACCTTGTCGTCCGGCGTGAGTTTCGCGAACACCACCGTCTTCTCGGCGAGTTCCCCGAGGGCCAAGTCATCGAGGGCGGCCACCTGGGGCCCGAGCACGATGCGGCCGGCGTCGAGGCCGACGTCGTGACACACCTTGCGTGTGACGACGTCGTTGTCGCCGGTCAGGATCTTGACCTGCACGCCGTGCGCCGCGAGCGCGCGCAGGGCCGGGGCGGCGCTCTCCTTCGGCGGGTCGAGAAAGGCGATGAAGCCCGCCAGCACCAGGTCCTGCTCGTCGGCGCGGGTGTACGGACCTTCGCGGCGCTCGAACTCGCGGTACGCGACCGCCACCACCCTGAACCCGTCCTCGTTCAGTTCCTGCGCCACGTCCTGCGCCACGTCGCGCCGGGCGGCGTCCAGCGGCTCCACGCGATCCTCGTCGCGCACGAAGCGGCAGACGGCCAGGATCTCCTCCACGGCGCCCTTGCAGACGAGCTGGTGATGCCGGCCCTCGTGGTCGAGCACCACGGACATCCGGCGACGCGCGAAGTCGAAGGGGATCTCGTCGACCTTGCCGTACGCATGGTCAATGGAGAGTTCGTCGTGCAGTTCCCCGTGCTCGAGCACGGCCATGTCGAGCAGGTTCTTGAGTCCGGTCTGGTAGTAGCTGTTGAGGTAGGCGAGCGAGAGCACCCAGTCGTCCTCCTCTCCCACCACGTTCAGGTGCCGCTCCAACACGATATGGTCCTGCGTGAGCGTGCCGGTCTTGTCCGTGCACAGCACGTCCATGGCGCCGAAGTTCTGGATGGCGCTCAGCCGCTTGACGATGACCTTGTGCCTCGACATCGCCACGGCGCCCTTGGCGAGGTTCGTCGTCACGATCATCGGGAGCATCTCGGGAGTCAGTCCCACCGCGACCGCGAGGCCGAAGAGGAACGCCTCCATCCAGTTGCCCTTCGTGAGCCCGTTGATGAGGAACACCAGCGGCACCATTACAAACATGAAGCGGATCAACAGCCAGCTGACGTCGCGCACGCCGACGTCGAACGCCGTCTGCACCCGCTGCCCGGTGAGCGTGCGCGCCATCGCGCCCACGGTGGTCCGCGATCCCGTCGCCACCACCACCGCGGTCGCCGAGCCGCTCACCACGCT
>PNKL01000051.1 GCA_013822425.1 Gemmatimonas sp. | reverse complement strand
GATTCCGGCAGCGGCGCGTCGCGGGCGATCATCGAGCCCACCGACCAGCTGAGCGTGGAGAGGATCAGCACCAGCGCCGCGAGCGGACCGATGCCGCCGTGCGTGGGGTTGCCGTCGGTGGAGACCAGCATCGCGACGCCGAGCAGTCCCGTCATGACGCCAAACCACTCGCGAACCGACGGCCGCGGCCCGCTGCGCATCCACCCGAGCAGCAGCATCCAGAGCGGCACGAGCGCCACCATCAGCGCAACGACGCCGGACGCGACGAACTGCTCCGACCAGACGATTCCACCATTGCCGCCGGTCATCATCAGGGGACCGATGATGAACGCCGACTTCCAGTTCGCCCGCGTTGGGCGCGCCGCACCGCGCAACCGAAGCCAGGCGTACATCGCGGCGCCCGCCACGACGAAGCGGATGCCGCCCACGAGGAACGGCGGCACCGTCTCGATGGCGAAGCGGATGAACAGGTACGTGGACCCCCAGATCAGGTAGACCGCCGCGAAGGCGATCAGCAGTCTCGCGCGCGATGACGCCGCCAGGTGACCCACGAGCCGTGACTCCGGTGTGCAGGGGAACACGTCAACCTCGCGGCAATTGCCCCTCGCCCGCAAGGCACGAGGCCGTGCGCACGAGGCCGTGCGCGGCGTGCACGGCCTGACGCGGAGATGGACGGCTGATGCTCAATGCGTAGATTCTGCGATGCGCGGGCGCACCCCGGCCCCTGCACCCCACCGTGCCCGTGCCCGTGCACCCCACTCTGCACCCCGCACCGCACTGTGCCCCACCTTCCGCAGCCCGAGTCATGAGCGAAACCACTGGCGGAGAAGTCCTCGCCCGCACGCTGAAGGCAGAAGGCGTCGAGGTCGTTTTCGGCATCATCGACGGCACGTACTTCGGCCTGTACACCGCGCTCAAGCGCGAAGGCATTCGTCTCATCACCCCGCGGCACGAAGCGAGCGCCGCCCATGCGGCCGCCGCGTACGCACGGCTCACCGGCCGGCTCGGCGTGTGCATGGCGAGCAACGGCCCGGGCGTGGCGAACATCCTCCCCGGCCTCGTGGTGGAGGAGGCCGAGGGCAACCGCCTGCTCTGCCTCACGAGCGCGCGCCGCACCGGCGCGATGTACCCGCTGCGCACCGGCACCTATCAGGGATTCGACCAGTCGGCGGTGATCGGCGCCTTCGCCAAGTGGAGTCGCGCCGTGCCCAGCTTCGACCGGCTCCCCGAGCTGGTGCGTGCGGCACTCCGCGCCTGCTGGGACGGTCGACCGGGCGTGGTGCACCTCGACGTGCCGGAGAGCCTGGTCAACGGCAAGTTCCCGGTCTCTCCCGCGATACTGGCGCCGTCGGCCTACCGCCGCGTCGCACCGCAGGCGGTGGACGCAGCACAGGTGGAGGCGGCGGCGGATGTGCTGCTGCGAGCCGAGATGCCGGTCATCCACGCCGGCAGCGGCGTGCTGCACGCCCGCGCCTTCGACGCGCTGCAGGCGGTGGCGGACCTGCTCGAAACGCCGGTGACGACCAGCTGGTCGGCGCGCGGTGTCATGCGCGAGACGTCGCCGTACGCCATTCCGATGACGCACGTGAAGCTGAACACCATTGTGCGCTGCGATGCCGACGCCGCGCTGATCCTCGGCTCGCGCCTCGGCGAGACGGACTGGTGGGGCAAGGCGCCATACTGGCGGGCGCCGTCCGAGCAGCCCACGGTGCAGGTGGACATCGACGACCGCATGATTGGCGCCAACAAGCCGGTGACGGTCGGCATCAATGCCGATGTCGGCGTCTTCCTCGTCGCGCTGAAGGCGCGGCTCGAGGCGCGGCGCGGCGAGATGCGCCTGACGTTTCGCCGCGAGCGAATGAAGAAGTACCGGTCGCTGATCGCCCGTTACCAGGCGAAACTCGGCCAGCCGCTCAAGAACATGGGCGCGCCGATGCATCCGGCGCACGCCGGCACCGTGTGCGGACGCCTCTTCCCCCCTGAGTCGCCGTTCATCGCCGACGGCGGCAACACCGCCGTGTGGGCCATGTTCTATCACGCCGTGCACGTCCCCGGACGGCTACTCTCCACCTTCAAGATGGGGATGCTCGGCGCCGGCATGGGCCAGGCGCTTGGCGCGGCGATCGCCGCTCCCGACGTGCCGGTCTGTTGCATCATTGGCGACGGCGCCGCAGGCATGCACCCGCAGGAGATCGAGAGCGCGGTGCGCCACAAGCTGCGCATCGTCTGGCTGGTGCTCTGCGACCGGCAGTGGGGGATGGTGAAGATCAACCAGTCGTTCGCGCTGCGTCCGCTCAAGATGCTCCTGCGCAAACGGCTCGCCCCGGACGAGAACCTCTGGACGGACCTCGGCGAGATGGACTTTGCCCGCATCGCGCAGGCGATGGGCGCGCACGCCGAGCGCGTGGCCGACGCCGAGAACCTGTCGCATGCGATCTCGCGCGCGCTCGCGGTCAACGGGCCGTCGGTGATCCACGTCGACGTCGATCCGGTAGCGCACATGTGGGCGCCGGGACTGGTGCACTTCAAGGCGATGCACCAGGAACCCAAGGGGAGATGAGCGGCATCGACGCCGTCCGGCTGAACTTCAGCCCCGCGACGCTGCACCTGCTGAACGCGATCCTCGGGATCGTGATGTTCGGGGTGGCCCTCGACCTGAAGTCCGAGGACTTCCGGCGCGTGCTGGAGCGGCCGCGCCCGGTGCTCATCGGGCTCACGGGGCACTACCTGGTCTTCCCTGCCGTCACCTTCCTCCTGGTGCTCGTCATCAAGCCGCCGCCGAGCGTGGCACTGGGCATGATGCTGGTGGCCAGCTGTCCGGCCGGCAACATCTCCAACTTTCTCGTCCACCTCGCGAAGGGCAACACGGCGCTCTCGGTGAGCATCAGCTCCACGTCCACCGTGCTCGCCGTGGTGGCGACGCCGCTGGTGCTTCGGTTCTGGGGCTCGATGTATGCGCCGACGCGGGCGATCCTGCGCGCCGTGGCCGTAGATCCGGTGGAGATGTTCGTGACGATCTTCCTGCTGCTCGGCCTGCCCCTTGTCGCCGGCATGTTCGTGCAGCGGCGCTGGCCCGGCTTCGCCGACCGGGTGCGGGTGCCGATGAAGCGGCTTTCCATCGGCATCTTCGTGGCCTTCCTGGTGCTCGCGCTCGCCGCCAACTGGCAGTACTTCGTGAAGTACGTCGGGCGAGTGGTGGTCGCCGTCTTCCTGCACAACGCGATCGCGCTGACGACCGGCTACTGGACCGCAGCCGCCTTCGGTCTGCCGGTGCGCGACCGGCGCGCGGTGTCGTTTGAGGTGGGCATCCAGAACTCCGGCCTCGGACTGATCCTCGTCTTCACCTTCTTCGGCGGCCTCGGCGGCGCGGCCATCGTCGCCGCGTGGTGGGGCATCTGGCACGTCATCGCCGGGCTCAGCCTCGCAACGTACTGGAGCCGCCGTCCGCTGCCGCCAAGCGGCGTCGCGTGAACGCCGCGCGCGTCCTGGTCACCGGGTCGTCGGGCTACGTGGGCACGCTGCTGCTCGACGCGCTGGCATCTCGCGTCGCCGCAGGTAAACTCGGCGCCGTGGTGGGCGCCGACGTGCGTGAGCCGCCCTTGCTCCCCGCGGGCGCGACGTTCCTGCGGCACGACGTGCGCGAGACCGGGCTCGCTGCCGACCTGCGGGCGCATCGCATCACCTGCGTCGTGCACCTCGCGTCCATCGTGACCCCCGGCAAGGGGAGCACGCGGGCGTTCGAGTACAGCGTGGACGTGGAGGGCACGGAGCGCGTGCTCGAGGCCTGCGTCGCGGCGGGCGTGTGCCGACTCGTCGTCACCTCGAGCGGCGCCGCCTACGGCTATCACGCCGACAATCCCGCCTGGCTCACCGAGGAGCACCCGGTGCGCGGCAACGAGTCGTTCAGCTACAGCTGGCACAAGCGGCTGGTCGAGGAGATGCTGGCGCGTGCGCGAGGCGAGCATCCGGCGCTCGAGCAGGTGATCTTCCGCGTCGGCACCATCCTCGGCGCGTCCGTCAGCAACCAGATCACGGCGCTCTTCGAGAAGCCGCGCCTGCTGGCCGTGCGCGGGTCGGCATCGCCATTCGTGTTCATCCATGACGCCGATCTCGTGGAGGTGCTCGCCCGCGCCATCGATACGCCCGTGACGGGGATCTTCAACGTGGCCGGCGACGGCGCAATGACCATTGACGAGATCGGCGCGGCCCTTGGCAAGCCGGTGCTTCGCCTCCCCGCCTGGCTGCTGAAGGGAGCGCTCGCCCTGCTTCATCCGCTGGGGCTCACGCGTTATGGCCCCGCGCAGGTGGACTTCCTGCGCTACCGCCCCGTGCTCGACAATGCGCGGCTCAAGGCGGTGTTCGGCTTCACGCCGCGGCTCAGTTCACGGCAGGCGTTCGACGCCTGGGCACGCAGCCGAGGCGCGCAGGCCTGACCGTACGCCCGCCGCGCAAACGACGCGGGTGACGCCAGCGAACCACAACTGCCTTGCCACGGATTACGCGGATTTGGTACGGATGAACACGGAGCCTTGAAGGGGGTGTCCCCAAGAAGAATCCGCGTCCATCCGCCTCGAATCCGTGTGATCCGTGGCAAAGCCGTTGCAGTTCTCTCGGCACAGACGATCGCTACACGCCCCGCCTGCACCCCGCCACGCCGACGTAGCCCAGGATCTTCTCGAGCGGACAGAAGTTCGTGAAGCTCGACTGCAGCAGGTTCACGCCCACGAAAGCGGTGAACCAGTACCACCGCGGATCGACGAGCATCGCGAGTGCGACGCTCAGCAGGATGAAGACGCCGGCAAAACGGCGGATGATGTTGTCAGGGCACATGGCAGTCGAGTGAAGGGGGAGGGTGCGGGGTGAACGGTCAGCGGAATTGTTCGACTGGAAGGACGGCAAAATGCAGGCGCTCACCGGCAACGAGGGCGTCTTGCAGGGTGGAAAGGCCAGCGGCCACATCGGCTGCTCGCTCCGCGGCCACGACCGAAGTGAGCACGACCTCTTCGCCTGGCCAGGCGCGGGTGCCTTGAATCGGGCCGTGGGTCCCCGTGCCGTGCGCTTTCGGAAACTCGGTGTAGCCCGTGGCGCCGTGCGCGAGGAGCGTCTCGGTGACCTGCGACGCGCGCGGGCCGGCATAGATGATCCAAAACAGCTTCATCAGTCGTTCCCCCCGGCCGTGCGCTTGAGCTCCCAGTAGAGGAGCGGCACGACCACCATGGTGAGCAGGGTGGCCACGATCGCGCCGCTGATCAGCGCGACGGCCAGGCCCTGGAAGATCGGGTCGAGCACCATCACGAGCCCGCCCACCACCACGGCTGCCGCCGTGAGCGCGATGGGACGGAACCGCACCGCGCCGGCTTCGAGCACCGCCTCGCGCAGCGAGCGCCCGCGGTCCTGCGCCAGCTGGATGAAATCCACAAGCAGGATCGAGTTGCGCACGATGATGCCGGCGAGCGCGATCATGCCGATCATGGACGTCGCGGTGAAGAACGCCCCGGTGAGCGCATGCCCCGGCAGGATGCCGATGAGCGTCAGCGGGATGGGCGCCATGATCACCAGCGGGATCGAGAACGACTGGAACCAGCCGACCACGAGCACGTAGATGAGCAGCAGCACGATGGCGAAGGCGATGCCGAGGTCGCGGAAGACCTCGATCGTCACCTGCCACTCGCCGTCCCACTTGAGCGCCACCTCGTCGAGCTGGTCGGGCTGGGTGGCATTGTAGCGACGGATCTGCGCACCCTCGACGCGTAGCGAATCGATGCGCTCGTTCATCGCGAGGATGGCGTACACCGGCGCTTCCACCGACCCGGCCACATCACCGGTCACATACACCACCGGGCGCAGGTTGCGCCGCATGCGCGTGCTCTCGATGGTCAGCGAATCCACCGACACATACCGCGCCAGCGGGCGCGGCCCGAAGGCCGTCGCCACCGGCATGCCAAGCAGTGCCGACTCCGACGACCGGTCACGCGCGGCGAGCCGCGGCGTGATGGCCACGCCTTCGCGCGCCTGCTCCGCCATGGCACCGGTCACCGGCATCCCGTTGAGCGCGAGCACCAGCGTGCGCGCAATCTGCTCCACGCTCGCCCCGTCCTGCGCGGCACGCACGCGGTCCACACGGAACCGCCGTTGCGCCCCGGGGGCGTCGATGCTCCAATCCACGTCAACCACGCCCGGCGTGGTCTCCATGATCTGCTTCACCTGCTCCGCCGCCGCCACGCGCAGCGAGTCGGTCGGGGCGTAGATCTCGGCGACGAGCGTCGAGAGCACGGGCGGCCCCGGCGGGATTTCCGCGACCTTGGCGCGCGCGCCGTACATCCGGGCAATCGAATCCACCGCGGGACGCACCGCGACCGCAATGTCGTGGCTCTGCCGCGACCGTTCGCCCTTGGGCTTCAGGTTCACCTGCAGGTCGGCCACGTTGGCGCCGCGCCGCATGAAGTAGTGCCGCACCAGGCCGTTGAAGTTGAACGGCGCCGCCGTGCCGGCATACACCTGCGTGTGCGTCACCTCCGGCACACTGCGCATGTACTCGGCGATCTGCCGGGCGGCCGCCTGCGACGTCTCCAGCGCCGTCCCCTCCGGGAAGTCGAGCACCACCTGGAACTCCGACTTGTTGTCGAAGGGGAGCATCTTCACCTGCACCAGCTTCACGCCCACCAGCGCCACGGAACCAACGAGCAGCACGCCCACGCCGGCGTAGAAACGCATCCGGCGCGTGCGGTTGTTCATGAGCGGTTCCATGACTCCCGCGTAGAACTTCGCGAACTTCGACGCCTCCTCGGGCTCGTGCTCGCGCCCTTCCACCGGCGTGGCCAGCGTCTTCACGTGGCCGCGCAGCAGTCGCAGCGCCAGCCACGGCGTCACGATGAACGCCACGGCGAGCGACGCCAGCATGGCCACCGACGCACCCACCGGAATGGGACGCATGTACGGCCCCATCAGTCCCGACACGAACGCCATCGGCAGGATGGCCGCAATGACCGTGAAGGTCGCGAGGATGGTCGGGTTCCCAACTTCATCCACGCCCTGGACCGCCGCCTCCTCCGCCCCCACGCGCCCCATCTGCAGGTGGCGGTAGATGTTCTCCACCACCACGATCGCATCATCAACCAGGATGCCGATCGAGAAGATCAGGGCGAAGAGCGTGATGCGGTTGAGCGTGTAGCCGAGCGCGTAGTACGCGAACAGCGTCAGGGCGAGCGTCACCGGCACGGCGACGAGCACCACCAGCGCTTCGCGCCAGCCGAGGAAGAAACCGATGAGCAGCGTCACCGACAGCGTGGCGATGATCAGGTGCAGGATCAGCTCGCCGGCCTTTTCTGCCGCGGTCTCACCGTAGTTGCGCGTCACCTCGTACGTGACGCCGGCGGGAAGCAGGCGCTCACGCGCCGCCTCCACGCGGTGCAGCGCCTCTTCGGCGACCTTCGTGGCGTTGGACCCGTGACGCTTGGCCACCTGCAACGTGACCGCTGCCTCGGCCTCCTTGCCCGGCGCGAGGTGCGAGACATAGTTGGTCGGCTCACCGAAACCCTCGCGCACCGTCGCCACGGAGGCCACGTAGACGGGCGCTCCGGCGCGCGTGCTCACCACGACGCGGCCGACGTCCTCCGCCGTCGCGAGCCCGGCGCCCACGCCGACGCGCACCACCGCGTTGCCGGTGCTGTACTCGCCGGCCTGCAGGCGCGCATTGGCCCCTTGCAGTGCCATCGCCACTTCGCCCGGCGTCACGCCGGCCGCCGCGAGGCGCGCCGCGTCCATCGTCACGGTGATCTCGCGCGGCTGCCCGCCGATTACCGAGGTGGCCGCGACATCCGCGACCGTGCGCACCTCGTCCTCGAGGTGCAGCGCCACCTGACGCAGCGCGTTGATGTCGGTGCCGCCGTGAATTGTGATGGCCAGCACCGGCACGTCATCAATGGCGTGCGGTTTCACCAGCGGCGGAAGCACGCCGGACGGGATCAGGTCCCTATCCGATTGCAGCTTGGCGTGCACGCGGACCACGCTGCGCTCCTGGTCCTCGCCCACCTTGAACCGTACGGTCACCACGGCGTAACCGTCGCCGCTCATCGCGTAGACGTGGTCCACACCCGGCAGTTCCCACATGCGGCGTTCCAGCGGACGCGTTAGGTGGTTCTCGACTTCCGTCGGGCCGGCGCCCGGCATGGCGACGATCACGTCAATCATGGGCACCGAGATCTGGGGCTCTTCCTCACGCGGCGTCGCCATCAGGCCGAGCGCGCCCACGGCCAGCGAGGCCACGGTCACGAGCGGCGTGAGCTTCGACGTGAGGAAGGAGCGGGCAATGCGTCCGGCGATACCCACGGTCAGCGCCCCGCGCCGGCGAGCGCGACGCGCTCCCCAGCCTGAAGGCCCGTGCGCACTACCACCCGGTCACCGTAGGTGTCACCGAGGCGCACCCACCGCAGTTCCGCGCGTCCCTCGCGCACCACGCGCACGCCCGTCAGGTCGCCCTCGCGAACGACGGCCGCGAGCGGCACCAGCAGCGAGCGCTCCGTCGTGCCGGACGGCACGAACAGGATCGCGGCGCCGCCCGCGGGGAGGAGCCCGTCACGGTTGATGACGATCGCGTTGATCGTGTACATGGTGGCGGCCGAGGGCACCACGCCCTCGACGATGGCCGGCACGGCCTCGCCTTCGATGCGTGCGTCGAGCGTCATGCCGGCCTTCACCCGTCGGGCCATGGCCGCCGGCACGGCGGCGCTGATGCGCAGCCGCGACGCGTCCTGTACCGTCACGAGCGGCGCCCCGGGCGCGGCGAAGTCGCCGACGTCCACAAAGCGGTGCGTCACCACGCCGGCGAAGGGCGCGCGCAGCACGCCGTAGGCGCGCACGGCGTTGAGTTCCGTCGAGCCGGCGCGCGCCGCCTCGAGCCCCGCCGTGGCGCGGGCGAGCCCGGCCTCCACGGCGTCGAGCTGCGCGCGCGGCGCGGCGCTGTCGGCATAGAGCGCGCGGATGCGGGTCGCCTGCGCCTGTGCCTCGCCATGGGCAGCTTCGGCGGCGGCAATGCCGGCCGACGCCTGCCGCGACTTCGCATCGAGGTCGGCGGCATCGAGCCGCACCAGCGGCGCGCCCGCCGCCACGCGAGTGCCCTCAGTTACCAGGACGGCGGTGACCGCGCCCATCAGCTTCGTGCTCAACGTCGCCTCGGCGACGGGGAGCGCGGGGCCGGAGGCTTCGAAGTGTGAGGACAGCGTGGTGTCAGTGACCGCGGCCGTCGGCCCGGTCGCAGCGGCTGGCATCGCGCCGACCGGCTTCTCGTCGCCACCGCACGCGGCGGCGAAGAGGATGGCCGGAATCACGCCGGCCCGAATGAGAATCGTAGTGCGCATGGGTATTGTCCTAGCGAGAGTCGGAGTCAAGGGCCGCGAGGAGGGCGGGATCGCCTCCCCACGCCCGGAGCCGCGCGGCAGCGGCGGCAATCAGGCGGTATCGGGCATCGGAGCGCATGAGGCGCGCCTGGGTGTTGGCGGCCGAAGCATCGAGCAGTTCGCTGATGCCGGAGAGTCCGCCCTCGTACTTGCGGCGCACGATCCGAAGGGCTTCGTCGGACTGCTGCACCGCGGTGTCGGCGATGGCGGCGCGCGCTTCCGCGACACTCCAGGCCTCGTCGGCGTCCTGCTGTTCAAGCGCCGCCGCGGCGCGGGCACCTTCGGCCTGCACTTCGGCACCGCGCAGGCGCGCCGACGCGCCCTGCAGGTCGGCGAGTTCCGATCCACCGCCGAACGGCGACCACGACAGCATGGCGCCTACCGTCCACATCGGCTTGCCGGCCGCGACGCGGTGGGGCGAGTTCCATTCATAGCGCGCAAAGCTGTTCAGGCGCGGCAGCATGGAGGCGCCGGCGCGCCGGCGGTCGAAGCGCGCCGCGTCATGCGCGAGCCCGGCGGCCCGGATGTCGGCGCGCGCCGTCACGCCATCGCGCGTCGGCGCGGGCACAACCGCGAGCGGCAGCGAATCGGGGAGCGAGAAGGCGGTGTCGCCCGGCGTGCCGAGCAGCAGTGCGAGCTGGGCGCGCGCGAGGCGCGCGCGCGACTGCGCTTCCAAAAGCTGCGCCTCCACCTCACCGGCACGGACGCGCGCCAGCAGCGCGTCGGACTTCGTCACGAGGCCATTGACCGCCGCCAGTTCGGCGGCGCGCACATGTTCGCGCGCGGCGCGGTCGGCGGCGAGCATCGTGGTCGCCATCTCGCGCGCCACGACGGCGCCGTAGAAGGCCTGCACCACGTTGGCTCGCGTGGTGACGCGGGTCCATTGCGCCTGCGCCTCGGTGGCGGAGGCCGCCGTGCGCGCCGCGCGAAGCCCGGCCCACGCGTCGCCGTTCACGAGGGGCTGCTGGAGCGTGAGCCCCGCCGCGTAGTTGGGCGTGGCGGACGGGGCATTGAGCGTGGCGGGGTCGAAGCTCGCCAGCGAGACGCCGCGCTGCTTGAGCAAGAAGCCGAAGGCGTTGATGGGGTCGGTGGTACGCAGCGCCGAGGCGTCCGCGCCGAGGGCGGGAAGGACGCCGCGCAGGGCGCCGCGCGCCGTGGCGCGCTGGCCCTCGGCCACGGCGCGTGCGCCGCGATTCGCGTACGCCGCGCCGTCGGCGCGTCGCAGCGCCTCGGCGAGCGTGAGGCGGGGCTGGGAGATCGGGGATTGTGCGGCCGCGGGCACTGCGCCTGCAAAGGCGCCGGCAAGGGCGGCCGCGAGGAGCAACCGTCGGGTCATGGTCGGGAGTATGGGGTTGGCCTGGGCGGCGCGGGTCCGCGCCGTAGTACTAATCTGCTATATAACTAATCAGTGATACAATAGAATGCAAGCCCCCCTCTTCCCGTCGACCTAAGCGACCTGCAACCGGTTTGCCACGGATTACACGGATAAGGGGCGGATGAACGCGGGTCCTTCTTGGGACCACCCCCATTCAAGAATCCGCGTTCATCCGCATACAATCCGTGTAATCTGCGGCAAGGCGGTTGTAGTCCCTTGGAAGAGAAGAACGGAGCGCCGGGTCCCGCCGTGGAAACCCGGCGCCCAGCGTGTCGTCCGCACCTACCGCGCCGCAACGATCTTGTGCGAGACGTCGAGCTCGCTCTCGATCCGGTTGCACATGATCTCGCACAGCGCCAGCACGTCCTTGTCCGCCAAGGCGTAGTGCACGAACAGCCCGTCGCGCCGGCGGCTCACGTAACCGCAGGTGTGCAGCTGCTGCAGGTGCTTGCTCAGGTTCCCCTGCCCCAGCCCGGTCATCTCCACCAGTTCCGTAACCGTGCGCTCCTTGCCTTCGAGCGCGTGGAGGATGGCAAGCCGCGTCGGTTCGGCGAGGGCCCGGAACCGGGCGGCAATCAGCTCAAGCAACTCGGGGGTCGGCTCACGCCGGGTACGGCTTCGTGTGCGAGAGGTCATGCGCATAAAGGTATCGATGAATGTCGGTCGGGGAAATGCTCTCGCGGCCGATGTGAGCATGCGTCAGACTATATGTATGATTAACAATATAGCTATATCCTTCGGCAGCCGCAACACGCGGACCGTCGCGACGGTGGTGATGCTCCTCCTCCTCCTCCCCACCGCCGTCGCCGCGCAGTGGCGCCTCTCCTCTCCGGCGGCCGCTACGACATCCTGCACTTCGTTCCCCTCTACTATCCCTCGGCGGGAACCGCGGCCCTGGCCGATGCGCTGGCGCAGGCGGCCGGCACCGCCGCGCCATCGGTGCCGCGCGCACAGTTCCTCGTCGGGGCGCTGCGCCAGGCGTTCCCCTCCGCGGCGGAGCGCGCGCCGCTCACTGTGCTCGCCGACGCCCTGCGACGCGTGTCGGCGCGCCGCGTCAGCGCCGAAGCGCTTGACGCCCTGCAGGCACATTGGACCCGCGCGTTCGCACCGGCGCTCGCCGCCTACCTGCACGACCAGCACCTCGACGCCGGCTTGCTGCGGGTGATCCCCGCCCTCGGCCCCGAGGGGCGTCTCTTCTCGGGCGTCGCCGGCGATCGCACCGACAACATCGTGGCCGTTGCCGCCAGTCCGGCCGGCGATCACGGAAAACAGGCGTCCCCGGCGGAAGCTCCGCCGGGGACGCGTTGCGTCGCGCGGGCGTTCAGCGCTTCTTGACGACCGTCGGCAGCATATACACGATGCCGAGGAAGATCACGCCCAGGCCGATCGCGGTTCCGACGGCCGGAAGGCCGAGTAGCTGGTCGAGCGTGAGCTTGCCGTAATCCAGCAGCTTGTTCATCGGCGCAATTACCGACGAGAACACGATCGTGAAGATGAACGCGCCCACCACGCCCCCGAGGACCGCGAAGAGCGCGTCCTTGCGCCCCTCGCCGGCGCCCACGACGCACGTGCCGGGACAATAGCCGCCGAGGCCGAAGCCGACGCCGAAGATGAGGCCGCCGACCAGCACGCCCACCACGTACGTCGGCTTGATGTCGAAGTGCATCACACCTGGGCCAAGGACTGCCGACAGGACGTACGCGAGGATTGCGCCGATGGCGATGGTCGTCGCCATGAACTTGATGATGGACAGGTTCTCGAGCCGCAGGTTGGCGGCGATCATCGCGGGGCTCGACGCGCGCACGCGCTGGATGAGCGCGCCCATCGCGACGCCGACGATCAGGGCATAGATGATGGAGGTCATGACTGGGCCCCCCGGTGCAGCATCTTGGCGGTGAGGATGCCCGTGGCGAAGACGCCGGCCGCGAAGATCAGGCCGCTCACCGAGAGCTGGGTGATGCCCGAGATGATGTGGCCGCTGGTGCAGCCGCCCGCGATGCGCGCCCCGAAGACGATGAGGACGCCGCCGAGGAAGGCGTCGCGATACCGCTTGTTCTTCGTCGTCTCGTTCGGATGGATGTACTCGGCCGCCTCGGCCTTGTCGCCCGCAAACTTCGACGCGAGGAAGCCGCCGATCAGCAGGCCGACCACGAGGAAGGTCTCGGGCCTGAGGAACGAGCCCATCTTCTCGAGATACGGATTGGCGTGCGCCAGGTCCGGCGTGAGCCGGCGAAAGATGGCGCCGATGAAGCGCGGATAGGTGCCCGAGACGCCGATCGGTCCCCACGTGAGGATGCTCAGCGCACTGACCACGCCGAAGATCGCGCCAAGCTTGGCCCACGCGGGGAACTTGGACGACCCTTCGGCGGCCGGGGGGGCCTGCGTTGCGGATGATGCCATGGGGTTCTCCTTCATTGGATGTCGTGGCCGGCGGCGAGCGCCGCCGGCAGCCCGCTACTTCACTTCCCTGCCGCCGCGCCGGTCATCGGGGACGAACTTGTCGCGATACGGCATCTTCACCTGCATCAGCGACGCCGAGTCGAGCGTCGCGCTCATCGGGATGACTTCGTTGGCGGCCAGGAGGTACGCGGTGAGCGCGTACACCTCGTCATTCGTCAGCGAGCCTGGCTGCAGCAGCGGCATGGCACGCCGCACGTAGTCGAACACGGTGGTGGCGTCCGGCCAGTAATTGCCGATGGACTTCGGCAGCTTGGGGTCGCTCGCGAACTTGAATCCTTCGGCCTTCGGGTCGCGGCTGATGATCAGCGGGAAGGCGGGCGGCATGCCCAGCCCCTTCGGGCCGTGGCACATCGCGCACTTCTTCTGGTAGATGTCCGCGCCCAGTGTCGCCGTGCCGGAGCCCGCGGGCAGTCCTTCGCCGTCCGGGCCGACGTCAATATCGAGCGCGGCGACCTCCGCCGGCGTGGCAGCGCGGCCGAGGCCGTAGTGCCTGGCCGGAATGCTGGAGAATCCGGCGGCGGTGGGCGTGTCGGAGGCGACACGATCGCCGGCGCACGCGGCCGTCGCCAGCACGAGGCCGATGATGACTGTGCGACGCATCATGTCTCCCCGTGGAAGGTGACCTTGCCGTCCGCCGCCACTTTCCATCCGACAATCGGATTGAAATGGAAGTCGGTCCCGATGCCGCGCACCTTGAGCAGTTCCTTGCGCGTCGGCTGCACGTAGCCCGTCTCGTCGGTGGCGCGGCTGAGGAGCACCGCCTCCTTGCCGTTCCATTCCCAGTAATGCGTGAAGCGCACGGGCGCCTTCACGCCGGTCGTTGGCGTCAGCTCGGCGTCGGTCCATGACCGGCCGTTGTCGGTGCTCACTTCAACGCGCGTGATCCTGCCGCGCCCCGTCCACGCGAGGCCGGTCACCGGCCACCATCCCCTGGACAACACCTGCGGGAAGGCCGGCGCCGTGATGATGGACTTCGCGTCCATGTCAAAGCTGTACTGGCGCGCCGTGCCGTCGGGGAGCGGGTCGGTGTACTTGCTCGTCTCCCAGCGCGTCGCCCATGGGCGCGTGCCGAGTTCGAGTCGGCGCAGCCACTTCACGCTCGTGTTGCCCTCCCAACCCGGGAGGAGCAGGCGCAGCGGAAAGCCCTGCTCGGGACGCAGCGGCTCGCCATTCTGGGTCCACACGACCATCGCGTCGTCCATGGCCTTGGCCATCGGGATGCTGCGCGTCATCACGCAGGCATCGCCGCCCTCGGCGAGGAACCACGTCGCCTCTGGCTTCGCGCCCGCCTCGTCCAGCAGGACCTTGAGCGGGACGCCGGTCCACTCGGTGTTGCTCACCAGGCCGGCGACCTTCTGCGGTGTCAGGTCGGGCTTCGGTTCACGGTAGGCATTGCGGCCGTTGCCCGAGCACTCGATGAAGTAGGTGCGCGTCACCTGCGGGAAGCGCTTCACCTCGTCCATGGTCAGCATCAACGGCGTCTCCACGAGGCCGTGGATCAGCAGCGTGTGCCTGGCCGGGTCGATGAGCGGAACACCCGCGTGATGCCGCTCGAAATGGAGGTCGGCCGGCGTAATGGTGCCGGCGAGATCCTGCAGCGGCGTGAGCGAGTTGCCCACCGTCTCGCCGAACGGCGTGCGCGACGGCTTGAAGAAGGTCGAGCGCGACCCGACTTGGGAGGTCGGCGCGCCCTGGAGCTTGGTCGGATCGGCGGGAACTACCGGCGCGACAGGCGCTGCCTTCGCCGCCTGTCCGCCGGCGACGAGCGGGATACCGGCCGCGACCGCCACGCCAATCGCGCCCGCGGCGCCGGCAATGAGGTCGCGCCGCGAGATCGACTCGTCCGCGGGCGTCGTCACCGCATCACGCGCCGCGGGCGGCAGTTCCGTTGTTGAACCTGCCATGCGCTTGGTCATCGGTCGTCACTTCTGCGTGCTGGCGCGGCCCACCACCGGCGGGTTGGGGACGAGCGCGCCCTGCGGGTTGGCGCGCGTCACGAGCGACGCGGGCGGGCGATACGCCTCGTGTCCGTTGGTCTTGTACGGCACGTCCTTGGGGGCGCCACCCATCGGCCAGTCGAATTCCTTGCCGGGCGAGTCGGGACGCGGATGCGAATTGATGAAGGCGGCCAGGTCGAAGGCCTCCTGCGGCGACAGCGATCCCGGCTGCGTCTGCGGCATGTTGTGCATGATGAACGACGCCGCGCGCTCCTCGCGCGCCATTGACGCGCCGATGGAGTACGACGTCGGCCCCCAGAGCGCGGGGATCGGTCCAGCTCCCTTGCCCTCCGGCCCGTGGCAGGTGACACAGGTCTTGCTCGCGTACAACTGCTCGCCGCGCGCGATGTCACCCACCAGCGTGTCCTTCATGCTGATGATGCCCTCGCTGCCGGCGATCTTCGTCCCCACGGGCACGTCCTTCGAGATAAAGGCGAAGTAGGCCAGGATGTCGGTCATCTCGCGGCTGCCCACCGGAATGGCATTGCCGGCGAGCGAGCGCGTGAAGCAGTAGTTCACGCGGTCGCCGAGCGAAATCACCGCGCCGGAGCGCGACATGTACTTGGGGAACCGCGCGTGCGAGCCGGTGAGCGGCGCCGCCGACGCCTTGAGGCCGTCGTTCTGGTGGCAGCTCGTGCAGCGCAACGACGACGTCGCGTACTGCGGCAGCGACTCGGGCGTGAACCGCAGGAGGTAGAGGCCGCGCTTGATGGACGCGCCGAGGGAGTCGTTGGGGATGTCTTTCTCGAGGGGCGGCGTCCACGCTGCCTCATTGAAGACGAGGGCAGGAACCGCCTGGGGTTCGCCCCCGCCGCAGGAAACGGCGAGGAGCGCCGCGCCGGCCCACGCGAGGCCTTGCGCCCTGAATGCAACTGGCATCGTGACGGACTCCAACGGTAAAGGTTGCCTGTACATCGATACAGTAATATATTTGACACCTGACGGCAACTGGGGAGCGTCGCGGGACCGTACTGAAGGCTACGACACGGTGAGCAGCCGCACCAGCGCCAGGCTGAGCCCCAGCATGAGCAGCAGCGAGACGACGACGGTCGCGCCCACGCGCGGGCCGACGCGGCGCACCGCGTCGATGTCCACCGCGAGCCCGAGCCCCGCCATGGCGACGACGGTGAGCGCCCGCGCCGTTTCGCGCACGACGTCGCCGGCCGCGGCCGGAATCACCTCCAGCGTGCGCAGCGCGGCCGTGACGCCGAAGCCGATGATGTACCACGGCACCACGCGCCACCACTTCATGTGCGCGGCATGATGCTCCGTGAACGACAGCACCAGCACCACCGGCCCGAGGAGCAGTACCCGCATCAGCTTCACGAGCGTCGCCGCCTGCCCCGCCACCAGGCTCACCGGATAGGCCGCCGCGATGACCTGCGGCACCGCGTACACGGTGAGCCCGGCCACCACGCCGTACTGGTTGTCGCTGAGGTGGAGCAGCGGGATGAGCCCGGGCAGGCCGACGATGACCGCGACGCCCAGCACGGCCGTGAAGGCGATGGCCGACGCCACTTCATCGCGCCGCGCGCCCACCACCGGTGCCGCCGCGCTGATGGCCGAGTTGCCGCAGATGGCGTTTCCTACAGCGACGAGCAGCGCGTGCGATCGCGGCAGGCCAAACCACTGCCCGATGCAGGTGCCCGCCACCAGCGTGACGCCAACGATGACCACCACGCCGGCGAGGATGGCGGGGCCGGCCGCCACGAGCGCGCGCAGGTCGGAGCCGGCGCCCAGCAAAACGATGGAGCATTCGAGCAGGAGGCCGCTCGCCACCGCGCTGCCGAGCGCAAAGCGCGCAAAGCGCGCCGGCGTGCGCACGACGAGCGCGCGCACGACGGCGCCGATGAGGATGGCGAGCACGATGGCCTCGACCAGCGCGCGCCCGGATGCGGCCACGAACGCGCGCTCGCCGGCCCAGGCGAGCACGGAAACAGTGAGTGCGAGCAGCAGTCCGGGAACGGCAGCGCGCAGTCCGTCAACGGCTGCGCGCATCACCTCGCCTTACGCATCTGCGGCCCGCCGTCCGCCGTCTGCCTTACCGACTCCAAGGCGGCACGACGTTGTTCGACCGCGCATACGCGATGGCCTGGCCGAGGTGTTCGTGCAGGTGCGTCACGGTCAGCAGCATCGCCTTCTGCCGCGTCCAGTCCTGCCCGAAGAACTTGATCTTCTCGCCCAGGTTGGCGTCCGTGGTGAGGTTCATCGCCTGGTGCAGGTGCGTGAACGACGCCTCGAGTTCAGCCACGATCTGGTCCTTGGTGCGCGGCTTGCTGGAATAGGCGGCCGTCGACTTGAAGTCTTCTGTGATGCCCGTCTCCGCCGGCGCCGGCTTGCCCATCGCGACCGGGATGAAATAGTTGTCCTCGGCGACGTGCATGAAGAGCTCGCCCACGGAGCGCGCCCCCGTGGGGCGCCATGCGTAGGTGTTCTCGGGCATCGCCTTGGCGAGGCCGATGAGTTTCTGCTGGACCTGCCGGACATCGCCGTGCATCTCGGCCATCAGGCCCTGGGCGTGCAGCGGCGCGGCAGCGGCGAGTGCGAACGTGAGGAACGTGCGGCGCATGGGGCACCTCGTGTTTGGGGGGCTCAACTGCGGTACGCGGTGAAGATCGCCGCTGCCGCGCGGCGGGACAAGTGAATCGCGTCGCTGAATCAACCACGCCGGGCGCGTCACACCACGTGCCCCGGGTCGGGGTGCCTCGGGTCGGGGGCGACACGCCTGCCGACGCCTGGATGGCGCACCACAATCTCGGTCGCCTCGTCTCGCGCAAGCCGGGCGGACTCAACGAGACCATCGCGCACTTGCGCGAGGCCGTGCGGCTCAAGCCGAAGGTCGCGCAGGGGCACAACACGCTGGGGGAGGCGCTGCTGGCGAGGGGGCGCATCGACGACGCTCGCCGCGAGTTCGCCGAAGCCGTGCGCCTGCAGCCGGGATACGAGGCGGCGCAGGCCAACCTCGCGCGGGTCAGCGGCTCCGCGTCAGGGCGGGGCCGCTGCCCCGCGCACGCACCGCTAGTGCTTCGTCAGCGTCAGTCCGCTGACCATCACTTCGGTGTTGTGCCCGAAGCGCAGGCCGTACGTGCCGTCGAGCGACTTCAGTTTCCCTTCACCCACTGTCTCGGCCTTGTCGAACGTGGCCACGACGGTGCCGTTGATGGTGCATGACACCTTGCCGTCCTGCACCGTCACGGCGATGTCCTGCGTCACCGGCGCGCCGACACCCGCTGCCTTGTTCACCGTGGCATGCGCCGTCGCGCCGCGGCCGCCAAGGCGGAACGGCGCCGGGCCGAAGCCGCGCACGATGTACGTGCCGTTGCCGTACGCGGTGCAGTAGAGCAGCGTCGCCTTGTCCGTGCCGAGGTCGTTGCCGGCGATGACGATGCCGTACGGATGCGGGTGGTCGTTGAGGTTCTGGTACTTGGGCTCGGTGAACGTCGCCTTCACGGTGTAGTTGCCGCTGGCGGTTCCGCCGGTCTGCCAGTAGGTGGCCGACGGGCCCGTGGTGACGTGATACCCCTTCCCCTCGGCGACGAACCTGGCCGAGTTGATGGTCATGCCGTTCTTGGCTTCATTGGCGTCCACCTGGCCCGCCCAGCCCTTGGCGGAGATGCCGCCGCCGGCGACGGCGCGGGTGACTTCATTGCCCTGCGCGGAGGCGTGGGCGGCGAGGCTGGCGAACGCGAGCACGGCAACTACGGTCGAGATGCGCGGGGGGCAAATCACAGGGAAGCTCCGGAAGGTGGAAGGTGAAAACTATGGGGTGAGAACCTGGGTGACGGTAGAGGGTGGACGGGAGACGGTGGACGGTAGACGAACCCGAGCATCCGCTTCCACTGGGGTAGGAATCTGCAACCGCCTTGCCGCGGATCACGCGGATAACCTGCGGACAGACGCGGATCCCTCCTTGGGGACACCCCACTTACAATTCCGTGTCCATCCGCCATCGATCCGCGTAATCCGCGGCAAAGCAGTTGTCGTTCGCCGTTGAGACGGTTGCACTTCCGAGCCTGAACTCCGTCATCAGCCGCGGACTGTCCAGATACCCCGCCCCACACGAAAAGAACCGGTCCTCCCGGATGGGAGGACCGGCGCTGTCCTGCGGCGCGGTGATTACGCGCCGAGCTTGACGACGTTCTCCGCCGCGGGGCCCTTCTGGCCCTGGACGATATCGAACTCAACGCGCTCGCCATCGGCGAGCGACTTGAAGCCGGAGGCCTGGATGGCCGAGTGGTGGACGAAGCAATCCTTCGCGCCGCCATCGGGCGTGATGAAACCGAAACCCTTCTCATCGTTGAACCACTTGACTGAGCCTTGCGTACGCATAGCGAACTCCTGGTAATGGTATGTCGTCGGAGTCCGGGCAAAGCCGTTCGTCCTAGACCGCCTGATCTCAAGAAAAAAGGGCCAACGCAGAAGCGAGGCCCCTGATCAGTACTGGAGCGGCGGCGCCACGTGCGTCGCTGCCCGAACGAGTAATATGGCGGGGTTCGCCCCAAATAGCGAGTGCCGCGGCTCCAACAGTGCCGCGGCTCCAACAGCTTGGACGGGCTGCTACACGCGGTCGCTCCCCGGCCACCGCTTCTGCATCGCATCAATCACGGTGGCCACGGTCAGGTGTCCGGTTACGTTGAGCATGGTCTTGAAGATGTCGGGCACGACGTCGAGGGCGATGAGAATGCCGACCCCTTCCACGGGGAGCCCCACCGCGGGCAGCAGCGGCGCGATGATGAAGAGGCTCCCGCTC
>PNKL01000050.1 GCA_013822425.1 Gemmatimonas sp. | reverse complement strand
GAGCTCCCACTTCCACAGGCGGACCCGGGAGCCATTGCTGCCGCCCGCGTCGGCCGTGATTAACAGCGCGGTGGTATCCGGGTAGGCGCGCCGTCCCATCCGGTGCCACCACCGCCGAATCGTGTGCACCGCGAAACTGGCCGTGTCATGATCGATGCCGACACTCACCCAGCCTTCATTCCGCGCGAGGTCGTAGACGCCGTACGGCACCGCTTTGCCTTGCTCCTTGATGAGAAAATCATGCACCCGCACGGCCTCCGGGTGGCCCTGCGGTCGCCATTCCCGCCCGGGATTCTTGAAATCCCCAATGAGTTCCTTCTTCTTTGCGTCCACGGAAATCGCCGGACGATGCTGGCGCTGAAAACGCCGGACCTGCTCGTTGAGGTACTGGAACTGCGCATCGCGGTCCGGGTGCTGCGGTCCCTCTCGCGTCTTGCGATTCGCCTGCAAGCTGTAGTCGGCGGCATGCAGGAGCTGCGCCACCAACCGGTAACTCACCACGTGGCCCATGGCCTGCAGCTCGGTGGCCAAGCGGCGCACGCTCTTCGAGGTCCAGCGCAACGGCGAGTCCGGATCGCCCGACGTCGTGGGCTCCACCAACGCGTCGAGATCCGCGGCCAGTCGGTCGTCGGTGTCCACCCTGCGCTTGCGTCCGCCGCCTGGGCGGCGCGTTCGTTCCGCCGGCAGGGTGGTACCCTTGGTGTTGAGTTCGCGAATGCCCCGACTGATCGTGGAGCGCGAAATCCCGGTGGCCTGCGCGACACGCCCAATGCCGCCATGGCCGAGGGCCGCCGCTTCGCTCGCCGCCCAGAAGCGGCGCGAACGCTCCGTCAACACGGAGCGCAGTGTCCTATACTTGCGGCGGAGCGTCTTGAGGTCCACGCCTGAATGTACAACACAGCCTTCGGTAAATCAAGCAGTTATTTATTCACATGCCCTTTGCGTTGACCGGAATCTTTGGAGAGAGCACCTCCGCTTCCAGCAAGGCGCTCATGATGGACGAACAGCATCTCGTCGGTGCAGGTCCTTTTCGAATGTGAGTTGTCGGTCATCGGCAGGGCAAAGCAGGGGGCAACGCAGCGAGACTCCAAACTCCGATCCCGAAAAGGAAGTCTGTGATACAGAGATGGGGTAAGGGCAGGAAGCGCACAATCGCTCAACAGACCTAATCCTCGCGTGCTAGCGGCGCCGAACATTCACGCGAAGCGACCGATCAGCACGGTCGATGGGCGCACCACCCGGCACCTCGGCTCCTCGGTGAGCCAAGTCAAACGCAAGCTGGTCGAAGAAGGCTGTCGCGCACGGCCCGCGTTGTTCCGGTTGGTGCAGGATCATCTCCACCGCCTGCCGACGGTGTACGACGAGCGCTTCGCGCGCATCCGGTGTGACGCCTGTGCCGACGAATGTTTGCTTGCCTTCTCGTGCAAATGCCGGTGCGTCTGCCCCACTTGCCATGCGATACGCCTCGCGATCTGGGCCCAGTGGCTGGACACCACGAGGACCAGGCCGCAGCGATGCTCACCTGGCCGCACTCGGGCGCCAAGGCGATGGAACGGACCCGTGATCCCCCCGCCGCGGTCGTTGCCCGGTGGACGACTCAATCCCGCCCACGAAACTCCGCCAGACCAGATGCCCACCGACCATCAGGAACGTCATGAGGACAACGGCAACCTGACGGTCGCTGTCGTACCACTACCCAGGGCGCTTTGCAAGTTGACGACTCCCTTGTGCTGCGTCGCGATCCACTGAGCAATGGGGAGCCCCAGCCCTGTACCTCCCGGCTCCCGGCATCGCGCCTGATCGGCGCGATAGAAGCGCTCGAATACTCGATCGAGATCCTCGGGGGCGATTCCAATGCCGGTATCCGTCACCGTGACCATGGCGAACCGGTTGTCCAGACGAAGCGCGGCCGAGATTCGCCCACCGGCCGGTGTGTACTTGACGGCGTTGTGGAGCAGGACTAGCAGGAGTTGCTTGAGCCGGTCCGGGTCGCCGACGACGGTCGCGGGCTCGAGACCTGTAATGGCGAGGTGCTGCCCGTCCAGAAAGTGGCGCGCCTCCCCGATTGCCTCCATAAGGAGACGATCGAGTTCTACCGGCTGGCGCCGCAGTTGGACACCGGCGTCGGCGCGCGCGAGCGCGAGAAGGTCCGCAACGAGCCGTGCCAGGCGTTCTGTCTCCCGACTCGCCTCCGCAATTGCCTGCTGTCGCTCATCCGGCGCCAGGCGATCTGCGCGCTCGAGCATCTCGAGGTTTGCCTGAATGACGGTGAGCGGGGCGCGCATTTCATGGGAGGCGTCCGAGACGAATCGCTGTTGCGCGGTTTGGGCAGCTTCGAGGCTCGCGAGCATCTCATTGAAGGTCGTCGCGAGCTGTCCAAGCTCGTCCCGCTCACGCTCAATTGGAACGCGATGCGTTGGCACGCGTGCCGCAGCGATCTGCCGGGCAGTGCGCGTGAGTTTCGCGACGGGAAGCAGCGCGTGCCGGGCAATGAGCCAGCCCACAACGAATGTGCCGGACACTCCGCCGACGCCGAGCAGGAACAAGAAGCGTCGGTAGCGCCGGACCGACGCGTCGACAGCGGCCACTGACGCCAGTCCCATGATTGCGTTGCCGGTCGGTGCAGCGATGACATATGCGCGCCAGCGCGAGGGTGGCGCAGTGACACCGAAGGTGCCGGTGCTTGGCATGCGCCCGTGAGCGATGGGCACTCGAGCCGTGAGCGACGAATACAGCCGCGGCGCGGGTTGGCGTAGCACGTCGCGCGGTGTCAGCGAGGGAATCTGATGCGCGTTTGCCTCCTCCAGTATCGTCGTGCCTGACGGGTCGAAGACGCGCACCGCGACGCCGAGTGGTGCAGCCATCGCGAGGACGCCATGCCTCATGACCGGCGTCCGCGCATCCGCAAGCATCCGGCCCAGATGCTCGGTCCGACTCTGGAGCATCTCGTCGAACTCGTCGTAATGCGTTCGGGCGTGCACGAAGTACGCGTAGGCGCACACCATGCCGACCACGATCGCGCTCAGCGCACCATACCAGATGGCGAGCCGCAGACGGATGGACACGACGTGCCCGGACTACGGCTCGCGGAGCACGTATCCTGCCCCGCGGACCGTGTAGATGAGACGAGGTTCACCGTTTGCCTCCAGTTTCTGGCGAAGCTGCTTGATGTAAACCTCGAGCACGTTGGAACTTCCTTCGACATCGTACCCCCAGACACGGTCCATGAGCATGTGCTTCGGCAACACACGGCGTGGGTGGAGCAAGAACTGTCGCAGCACCTCGTATTCCGTCGACGTGAGGTCGATGTCCCGTTGGGCACGGCGCGCGCGTCGCGTGCCCGTGTCCAGCGAGAGATCATCGAAACGGAGAACTTCCGCATGGTCGGTGTCATGCCGACGCAGCAGCGCCTTCACACGTGCGGCCAATACCTCGAACGTGAATGGTTTTACCACGTAATCATCCGCTCCGCCCTCGAGTCCCTGGACCTGGTCGCCCGGAGCGTCGCGGGCGGTGAGCATCAAGACGGGCAGTTTGGGATCGGCGGCCCGCAAACGTCGAAGGACTTCGTACCCATCGAGCCCGGGCATCATGATGTCGAGCACCACCAGATCCGGCGCGTGATCTCGCGCGACAGCAAGACCCTGCATGCCCGTCAGGGCAGTATCCACGTGATGCCCTTCGTAGGCGAGCGCGCGTTTGAGCACGCTGGTTACGGAAGGATCGTCGTCGATGACGAGAATGCGCGACATGTCGGCTCCCGGGTGGTCCGAGTCAGGGCAGCGAGGCGTTCCTCATATATGTGTGTGCAGGATCGCGGATGTAAAGCGGGGATCCCAAATGGCGCGTCGGCTCACGCGCACGTGCAGATCGAGCGAGCCACGCGGCGGATGCTGATTTGCCGGGCGGATGCAGAAGTGTCCGTTCCAACGCGTGTCAAGTCATCACCTACGCCATTCCTCCAGGGCTTCGAGCAGGCGTGCGATGTCGCGCTCGCTTGTGGCGACACCGGGCGACACGCGCACGGCGCCAGCAGGCGTGTCTCCCATACAACGTTCGAAGTCTTCTCTTGAGAGGCTCGGGTCGCGTTCCGGACGGCAGGAGGCGGACAGACAGGCCGCCACGCGCGCCGCCTTGAATCCGAAGGCGTGCTCTGACGCTCCCGGATTGCAAAAGCAGCCGCTCCGGACCGATACTCGGTACGCAGCGGCACGTGCCTCGACGGCGGCGTGATGAATCCGGGCGCCACGCTCATCTTGCAGGTTGAACGCGATTGTTCCCCCCCGCGCCACACCATCCACCGGGCCGTAGATCGTTACCATCGGCCGGCCGTTGCGATGGTGCAGGGCCCGGAGCCCAGCCATGAGTGCTTCTGTCATGCGACGCACATGGGCGCCAATGCGAGGCACTCCGATGTCCGCGATCAGGGCAAGCCCGCGTGGTATGGCGGAGAGCGCAAGGAAGTTGGGCGTGCCGTCATGAAACCCCTCCGCGCCGCGCCGCAACTGGTGGAGGTCATTCTGCACCGACACGAACTCAACCGTGCCACCAGAGAACCATGGGCGACGGAGTCGGCCAAGCGATTCACGGCGCGCGACCAGCGCGCCAACGCCCGTCGGATAGCCGAGCACCTTGTACAGCGAAAGGGTCACAAAATCGGCCGGCACCTCCCGAAGCGACAACACGGCAGTCGGCACGAACGCAGCCGCGTCGAGCAGCACCATGTACCCGCGCGACCGCGCCAGACGGACGAGGGCCAGTGGGTGCCGGACCCCGGAGAAGTTCGACTGTGCCGGAAAGGCGAACAGGCTCGGGTGTCGGGGAGACGCCGCGGCGAGCACCGGCTGCGCGTCTCGCAGTCGAAGCCCCGGACCCAATGGCAGGTACGCGACCGTCGCGCAGGCGGCCCGCGCGAATTCGCGCATCCCGAGCACCGAGTTGTGATTGTCCGCAGCGAGCACGAGTCTCGACCTTCGCTCGAACGGAAAGCTTTCTCCCACGAGCTTGGCGGCCGCGCTCGCGTTCGCCGTAAACACCACGTCGTATTCGGCCGGGTCGGCATCGACGAACGCGAGCACGGCCACCGTTGCCGCATCTGTCCAACGGCTACTCGCCAGCGACGCGGGGCTCTCGGAGTGTGGGTTCCCGAATACCTCCGAGCGCAGCAGCGTAAGGTGCCACTGCACATGGGAGTCGAACGGAAGGGCGCTTCCGGTGTAGTCGAGATAGACTTCGTCGCGCGCGTCAAGCCGCCCGAATTCCCGCTCTCGCAGTTTGGCAAGGGACAGGCACGACAGCGGTGGTCCCCCGCCACCGTCCTGCGTCGACATTCCGCTTGACCATGCGGCGGCTGCCGGCTCCGCCGTCGGCGCGTGCCACTCCGCGGCGCGGCTCAAAAGCTCACCCGGAGAGTGATCGGCAGCGTCGTATACCAACTGGTGCTGTATGATGACTGCAGCGACTGGAGGCGCGCTTCGGCGCTCAGCGCGCGACTGCCAAATGGCCACTCGGCTCCCACACCGCCCTGCCACGCCATACCGGCGTTACCGCGGCTGACTTCGCCTCCGCTGCTCATGTTCATCGCGTCCGGCAGACTGATGCCGACCCCGCCGACCGCGTACCAGAACACCGCACCACCACGCCGTTTCACGGCAAGGGCGTTCATGAACACCGCCGCCGAACTCACAGCCTCGCCGCTGATGCGGTACGCGCCGTCGCCATTCGAGCTCATGTGCGAACCGAACGATCCGACGTACTGGTACATGACATCTCCGCGCAGTCCCCACACGGATGTCGGCGCAAGGGCGGCGACGGAGCCTTGAATCGTATAACCCACGCGCGACGTGCTGCGAAGCGTGCCCACGGTGATCGCCGGACCGACCGCGACGGTCAGACGAAGCGCCGACACGGAGGAATCGTTCTGCGCGCCAAGCGGGTTGCCGTATCCGGCAACTGCGGCCAGGCACGCCGCGGCGGACATCGGGACAGCGCGACATCGAAACGTCATCACATTATTGTTGAGCATCTCGTCCTCCTCGGTAAACAACTGAACGTGTGTGGGTCCTGAGTCTCGGTGATCCTCGGCCGTCAAATGTCATCGGGACACCTGAACGTCGGCTGAGTCCTTCCTGAAGGATGGTCGACATTCCGGGCGGGGCTGGTGCTCTGAGAAGTGGCCTCGGGCGAGGCCCGCTGACGGTGCCTTTGGCGAGGGGGCAGCACCGCCGTCTGCGGCCCCCTCTGCGCCCCAGTCGCAGCCTTCACGCAGCGTCTCTCCATCTTGTGTGACCGGGCCACGTCCGCAAAGACCACGATGCGACGCGGAGCTGAACGTACAGTGAAAGTCGCGTGAAGATCGACGTCGTGGCGCGCGGCGGCGCAATGCAGTCCGCCTTCCGAAGATCGAATACATCGGGCCATGCGCGGCGGCAGCGGATGCACGAAGAGCAGCCCGATGGCCGCTCTTCCTCCAGGGCGTCACGTCAACCTTCGACCCTCAGGACGCCTTCATCGTGTCCTCATCAGGCGGCACTAGGTTGTGACTGGCCGACGGCATTCGGCCGAGGAGAGTCGATCGCGATGATACCTGAATGCCGTTTCGCCCGGGCGAACGCGACCGTCGCACCAATTGACGGCCGTGCGACACATCCCCCGCGCGCAGGCGAGGCACCGAGTCGACCGTGGCTCGGAACGGAAGCATCTCCGAGCGGCCTGACTTTGTTTACCACTCGATCCGGAGGAGATCATGAAGAGGATATGGACGATCGTGCTTACTATGGCGCTCGCCGGCTGCGGCACCACGATTCGCACGGGCGAAGTCGGTGTGAAGTACGCCGCGCTGAAGAAGCCCGCACTGCAACAGGAGCTGAAGCCGGAAGGCTTCTACTTCCGGTGGCCGTGGAACGGGTACGTGGTGTTTCCCGTGACGTGGCAGAGCAGGACCGAGCCGGTCGAGGTGCTGACCGCCGACGCGTTGCATGTCGCGACCCGCGTGACGGTGACGTTTCGGCCCGACCGGGCGCGCCTCCACGAGCTTGCGACGCAGATCGGCCGGCGCTACTACGACGATGTCATTCGTCCGCCATTCGTGGCGCTCGCACGCACCGAGTTCGGCCGACATCTGCACGCCGATCTTGCCAAGAACGCGCCAGTGGTCGAGCAGAAGATCGCCGACGCACTCCGTGAAGCGATCGGAGGCAGGCCGCTGCAAGTGGATCGCGTTTCCATCGACCACGTCGCGTACGATCCGACCGTGACGAAAGCGATCTCCGCGAAGCTGGCGATGCAGGAACTCCTCGCACAGAAGAAGTTCGAGGTCGAGGTGGCCGATCGCGACGCGGACATCCTGCGGACACAGGCGAAGGCGCAAGCCGATGCGCTGGGCCTCCGAGCCGAGGGAGAAGCCAAGGCCATCGTGATCAAGGGACAGGCCCAGGCCCGCGCACAAACGGATATTGCCAAGACACTGTCAACGGAGTACCTGCAGTACAAGGCGTTCGACAACGCCGCAACACGGTACTACTTCGTACCAATAAACAAGAATGGCTTGCCGATCATCATCGGCGGAGAGGCCGCGCCCGCGCGCATTCCACCTGGGTGATGTGATGAAGCGCTGAAGGCCACCCACGCGGCCTCGTCGCAGCAGGAGAGTTGCATGTTCCTTCGCCGGCAGGCGGAGGCCACAGGCTGGCGACCCGAGACCGGTGCATCAGGCCGCCAGCCGCTGCGCCTGCGTTGGGTCAACGCGACCGGCGCAGCGAAGCTGGCTTCGTAGGCGAAAGTGGCGTGCAGGCCGTCATGCCATGGTTCGATTGCCGCACTACGGTGTGGCTGTGCTGGGCGCGGACGGCGAGAACCGGAAGCGCGACGGCGGATCCGCAGGCGCACCCGGAAGCTCGAGGAAGCAGCGCGGATTACGACTGCGCACCGCCGCCGCAACAGCCATGTCGGCCCGCGAATGTCCCCGCGTAGGCGAGGGAATTCGCGGCAACCGGACTGTAGCCGGCGCGAAGCACTGCCTTCGCGAGATCGGTCGGGCTCGTTCGCGCTGGATCATAGGTGACGGTGGCCGAGCCGATCGACACGGCATCCACCTGACTGCCCGGCACGGCCGCGAGTGCGATGCGGACGGCCTCGATGCACGATTCGCAGGTCATGCCGGAAATGGGAATCATCATTCGCTGTTTCATCGGTTCTCCAGAATCGCATGAAGGGGGCTGCCCCATCCCTGCGCGCTTCAGAAAAAGTGGTACGCCAGGCCGGCGAGCAGGTCGAACTCATTCGAGACGCTGCGCCGCCCGTCCCGCTGCACGCCGACGAGGTAATCCCGAAGTTCGGCACGGAACCCCGCGCGGCCCTTTCGGAGTTCGGCACCCGCAGCCACATAGACAGTGGCAGAAGTCGTCGCCGGACGACTGCCCCGGTCGTGCCGATACGTGCGCCCGCCGACACCAGCACCCGCGAAGGGCCTCACAGCCGGCACGCCGCTGCAGAATGGACACCCGTATCGCTCCACGCCGACGTCATACTGCACCACCGTGAGCGCGTTGTCGCCCACGTGTGTTCGGTCGTCTCCTTGCGCGGCAGATACGCTCATCATCGCCGCGGCGTAACGTCCCATCCGCACCGCGACCTGCCCGCCGATGAGGAATGCCGGCCCGAGGACGTCTCGTTCCCGGCCCGTCGGCACACGGACGCCAAGCAGCGTGTGAGCGGCGATACGTTGTCCGGTATCGCGACTCGCCCGCTGCGCGGGCACGCTTGCCGCCGCTGTGACCCAGGCGATGCCGATGGCTATCGGTACGAGACGCATGGCTCCCCTTTGAATGAGGCACCCCTTCAACCGACCTGCGAACGCACGCCGACTGTGCCACGCCTTCGTGTCGAACAATGTCGGCCGGACCTCGACCGAGCAACAGCCCCACGTTGGCTCGACCGCCGCGAGTGCGACACCAAGCTCCATCGGTGGACAAGATCGCACGGCCACCTGAGCGGCACCTGAGCGTGCGCTGAAGCTCGGAAGCCTGGCATCCGTCCCCGCTTGGCTCAGCAGAGGCTCAGCCGGCCTTCACATTGCGCACGTACCGTTCTGGCCAGCAGCGAGTGTGGATATTCTGGGTGCGGCAGATAGCCCGAACCGCGTCCACGAGGCAAAGCCAATGCCATTCGTGAGAGTGACCCTGCCCATTGACGTCGCCGATACCGATCTCATGACGGTTGAAGACGCGCTACGTGCCCTGCCAGGTGTGAAACGCGTGTATCTCAATCGCGCCGTCGAGATGGCCTACGTCGTGTACGATGCGGAATGTTGTGAAGTAGGTACTCTCGAAGCCACCATACACAACGTTCAAGTCCCCCCAGCGGCACCTGCGCTCGCCGAGAAGGCCGTGACCCCGTTACCAGCGACAGGAAGCAACCTGTGGGCCGCACTCAGGCAGGTGCTCCGACGCCGCATCTGACATTCGAGGAGGTGAGCTGGGAACCGTGGATCGGTGGTGCGCTCGAGTGGTCAGGCCGATGCTTCGCTCAGGCGTTGTTGCGGCTTGCGCCGGCCGTGCAGCGTCCCCGGGTTCCCCGGAGTCCGAGTGCGACCAGGCGGTGAGAGGGACCGTCGATCTGATCCCGGCCTGGTGATGCAGCGACGGCACCTTGCAGCGGCAACACCTGCATGATCGGCGCGTGATGCACCCGACTTGAGGCCTCGCACGTGCAGTATTGGTCGCGATTGCCTGTTTCGAGGCAAAGGCACCAGCGATCAAGGCAATAGACCACGGCGGCCGTGTCCTCCACCGGCCCTATGAACGTCTTGAACATCAGGTTGAACTGGCGCGGCTCGGTGAGCTGGCAGCCGGTGTGCTCGCCGGGCTTCTTGCTTGGCTTGTGCGGGCAGGACGAGCCGTCGAGCTGGTCGGCGCGGACACGCGCCTTGCACACCTTGCAGTCCACCAGCGGGTCGTTGAAGCCGCTGACGTGGCTGCTCGCCTCCCAGACCTTCGGGTGCATGAGGATCGCCGCGTCGAACCCCTCGACGTCTTCGCGCGAGCGCACCATCGCGTACCACCACGCGTTCCTGACGTTCTTCCTTCAGCTCAACGCCGAGCGGGCCGTAGTCCCACACTGAACCGGTGCCGCCGTAGATCTCGGAGGACTGGCCGTAGGGGCGCAGCCCTGGACGCGCAGCCCACCCTCCGCCGCCGCTTGTGGCGCGAGTTGCTGACCGACCGCCAGCACCGCGCCCTGCTACGCACCCTGATTTTCCTGAATGCGGCCCCGCGCGCCCCGCCTCACCAGTCGGGGCTGTTCGGCGCGCGCGGCAAGCCCACATCAGCCCGTCGTCACGGGGCGACGAGACCCGCCGCGGGGCTGACCGGACGACCCGCGCATTCCCGCGATTGACACGGCGAGACTGCCGGTGCAGGTTTTACTCCGCATAAAACGAGCCCTACGCAATGCTCCCCCCGAGTCGTGCTTGCGGGGACTGGTTGCCTGCTGTGAACACTGTCACGATAAGCCGTACCCCCTCCCCGATTGCCGCTCCCGTTCGTTATCCTCACCCATTACCCACCGTCCCATGCCCCCCCTCGTCCCCCAGCAGTGTCCGTTCTGGCGGCGCACCGTCCTCGCGCTCTCCGCCCTCGTTGTCACGGGGCTAGCACCTGCCGAAGCGCAGGATCGACCAGCGGTCGCGACCGCGCGCGGCCAGGTCCTCAACGCCGAGGGTAGGCCTGTCCCGCGCGCGACGGTGGAACTGATTGATGCAAGCGGCCGAGTTGCGCGCGCCGCACGCACCAACGAAGACGGCCGATTCAGCCTGGCTGCCTCGGCTGCCGGACGGTTCCGTCTTCGCGCCACTTTGCTCGGCTACCTCCCGCGCTTCGTCGACGTGGACCTTGCAGTCGGCAGCGAAACGTCAGTGAACATCACGCTCGTTCAGGCGCCGTCGATACTCAGCCAGGTGGTGGTCTCAGCCACACGGAGTGACCAGGAGTTGGCGAACGTGCCCGCGTCGGTCAGCGTCGTCTCGCAAGATATAATTCAGGGGGCAGGTCGGCGTAACACGAACATTGAAGAAGCGTTGCGAACCGTCCCCGGCCTCGTCATCCGGGACCAGCTCGGCGGCGCGTCGCGCGTGACGATTGCGATCCGCGGAGCCGGCTCGTCAAACACCTTCGGTGTCCGCAGCATCCGCCTGCTGATCGACGGCATCCCGAAGAACAACGCCGGTGGCTCCGGGCAGGACCTTGCTAACCTCGACATGACATCCATCTCGAACATCGAGGTACTGCGCGGCCCGGCTTCCACGCTGTATGGCAACCAGGCAGGCGGAGTCGTCGCCATGACCACCGAGACCGGGGGCGAGACGCCGCGCCGTCAGCTGCAAGTGCTCGGCGGGAGTTTCGGGTTCGCAAGGGTCCACGCGAAGGCCACAGGGCAGGCGTTCGGTGGCGCGGTGAGCTACCTCACGAGCGCCTGGCGCACGCAACAGAACGGCTACCGCGACAATTCCAACTTCGACCAGACAGGTTTCACCTCGAAGTTCGTTTACCGGCCGGATGTGCGGAACACCATCACGGGTGTGATGTCCTACGATAACCTTGGGCAGGACGTCCCCGGTGGACTCACCGCAGGCGAGATGCGCGCGACCCCTACCATCGCGGACTCGACCAGCTTCACCCGCGTGAACGGAGTACGCCTCGACAACTTCGGCCGTTTCGACGAGTTTCGGTTCGGACTGAACGTGCAGCGGTCTCTTACCGAGACCGAGCAGTTGGAGACGCAGATCTTTTACGTCCCGCGCACGATCCACAAAAGCCCGGCCCAGACGCAGTTCATCCAGCAGAGCTTTCTGAACCGCGGCGTCACTACCCGACTGCTCTCGACGCGTCAGATCGGTTCACTTGGCAGCCGGTTCACCACCGGTGTGGACTTCCATGACACGCCAATCCAGACCACAACGACCGGTCGCCCGGGGACGACGAGCGCCGGCACCGCGTTCTCCGCGTTTGACGAACAGGCTACGGCGGTCGGCGTGTACGCGCTCGAAGAGCTTGCACTCCGGGACGACGTGACGCTGACCGCTGGAGTCCGCTACGACAATATCCGCTTCCGGCAGCAGAACAAGCTACGCAAGGACCTGACGCGCCCGCGAACATTTACCCGCGTGACGCCGAAGGTCGGACTGACCTACCGTGTAGGTCCATCGCTTTCGGCCTACGCGAACGTCAGCGAGTCGTTTGAGGCTCCAGTCATCGGTCAGCTCCGCAACTCGCCCAGATCCGACGGAGAATTCGTCACCAACCAGGTGGTCCAGCCGCTCACAATCCGTACGTACGAGATCGGGACACGCGGCGCAGCGGGGAGGGGCTCATTCGAGCTTGCGGTCTTCAGCCAGAAGCTGAGCGACCAACAGGTAAATGTCAGTTTCGTGCGTGTGCCGCCGCTCACCGGGCAGTTCGCGGCACTGGTGAACGCCGCCGCGGTAAAGCAAAGGGGGGTAGAGGCCGGCGCGAAATTCGCCCTCACGCGGACGCTCACCCTTGCCGGCACGTACACATACTCGGATTTCAGCTTCGAACGCTATGTGGCGGGCACCAGCAATTTTGCAGGCAACGAATTGCCCGGGATCCCGAAGCACAATGGATTCGCCGAACTCCGGTACAGCGACGAGCGAGGGATCACCGGCGGCGTGGAATTCCAGTCGGTCGGCAAGTTCTTCCTCAACGATGCGAATACGGCGACGAATGATGCGTACCGGTTGGTCAACCTTCGCGTGGGGTTGGAACGATCATTAGGCCGGGTACAGTTCTCGCCCTTTGCCGCCGTGAACAATGTGTTCTCAGAGGTTTATTCGTCGCAGCCGCAGATCAACGCAGGGGCCGGCAGGTTCTTTAACCCGCTGCCGGGCGTGAACTACACGGCCGGACTGAAGGTGAACTGGTAGTCCGTTGACGGAGGCTGGCTGCGCTGGCACTCGCGTGCTCCAGTGCAGCCGGCCCCCCCCCCGCCCACAGGCAAGACCCAGTCCCGGCGATGGTTGTCGACAAGTCCCGGCGCTTGCGTCGAATCCACAGGAGCACTGATGTTCGGCGCACGCGACAAGGCAAGAGTGGCATCGTGGCATCGCTGGCTGGGGCTGGGTCTGACGGTGCCTCTTGCGGGATGGGTTGTCTCCGCGGCTGTGATGATGCTTGTCACGATGAATGCGCCGAACGGACTGGCGGGGGTCTATACGCTGAACCCCTACAACTCGGTGGATGTTCGGCTCGACGAGGCAACAGTCGATCCCACGGCCGTGCTCAGGAAGCTCGCGACGGAGCACGGCATCAAGCGCATCTACTGGCTTCGGTTGCAGTCGCGTGGGCCGCACCTGTGGTATGTGGTGAAGCCGACACCGTACGCGCAGGCCATGGTCTTCGATGCCCGCACCGGGGAACGTCTCGACCCACTGGCGGACGTCTTGCTGCAGGTTGTAGCGGGCGAGGCATTGGCTGGTGGCCGTGTCGCCGGACTCGAATCGGCGACTGAGTACAATCGATACTACGAACTGGATCGCGTGCCCGTGGTCCGGGCCAGCATCATCGGCGACCAGCCGGCGACGCTCATCATCTCGCGTGACGAGGGGCGCACGCTCCGGCGGTTGAACGCCGACTCGGAGAGGTTCAACTGGTGGTATCGAACTTTCCACGTCAACCAGCTCACGGACCACATCGGGCTCTGGACAACACTGCTTTTCGCTGCCGCCTTCGGTGTTATCGCGTTGACGCTGTTCGGCTACATGCTCTTCTGGTGGCGACGACCGGGCAATGCTTCCACGGCGCTGGCCGCGCGGAGCCGTGTTCTCCGCCAACCGTCGAGAAACTGGCATCGAAAACTGGGCGCGGTAGCTGGTGGCGTTCTCGCGCTCCAGTTGATCGTGGGTGCATACCTCTGGATCAGCCTCGGCCCGTTGGAGGATCCATTCCGCGGCAAGGCCAGCTTCAGCGCTGACTGGGGCGCAGGGTTCACCACCGAGCGGTCGCTCGATGGGCCAGCAACTGTCCTGGCCCGTCTGTCCGCAGTACTCCCGCCGAGTCAGAAACCGGTGCAGGCAATCGAGTGGCGGCAACTTGGAGAACAGGACGCATGGGTCGTGACCTCGCGGATGGACGAGGCGCCACGTGTGTTTGCGGCGGCCACCGGCGTGCCGATCGAGGCGCTCGCTCCAGCTGTGGCCGGCGAGATCGTCCGGCACGAGGTCGTCGGGAAGCCGTCGTTCATCTACGCGGGTACTTCGCCGCAGCTCTGGATGGACCTCAACCGTCCTGTGCCGACGTACCAGTTCCGCTTCGACGACCCGGGACGAACCGACGTGTACGTCGCTCAGAACACAGGCCAGATCATTCAGCGCCGGCCCTTCTTCTGGCGAATGTTCGGTCCGTTCCTCGCCGTGCATATGTTCAGCTTCACCGGTATCCAAGCGGTGGACGTGACGTTTCTGGCGTTGTTCCAGTTTGCCATTCTGGGTATGATCGCCACGGGATGGCGGCTGCAATTTCCGGGCACGCGAGACCTGCGCGAAGTGCGGGAGTCTGATTCACCCGGCGCATCGGGATCCGACGCATGAGCCGCGTCACGCCGCCGACTCCGGAAGCGGTGCGCAATTCGCGCGGAGATGACGCCGTTCGTCGGTGGATTGCACTCACAAATGGCGACGTCGCCGCACTGCTCGTCGGCGCAGCGTTGGTTCTCAGCATGCTGACGTGGTTCTCGTGGCGCATGGTGCAGAATGTGTCCGGAGACCGGGTCGTGGAGGCACAGACGTCCGCGCCGCTGCACGTACACTGAAGCGTGGCCGTTGGCTGTTTCGTTTCGTAATTGGCTGTGCCCTGTTCAGCATGTTACCACACACCGCTTTCACACCGAGGGGGTTCCGCGTGGAAAAGTTCTCCGATATATGGACCGTCCGTTCGCGAGGCGTCCGGATCATGGCGTGTACGGTTGCGTTCTCGGTCTTCAGTGGGGCAGCGCTTCTGGCTCACGAGTTCTGGCTCGTGCCCGACGCATTCCAGGTCACGGCCGGTGGAATGATGCGGGTGCGTGGCCAGAATGGCATGAAGTTCCCTGTCAGCGAGTCGGCTGTTGCCGTCGAGCGGATCGTTGATGCACGGTTGATCAGCGCGGACGGCGAAGCGAAACTGACCGATCTCTCGAAACTGGGAACGTCGCTCGTGATACGCGGCACACCACGCCGCGTCGGTCAGCACATTGTCGCCGTGCGCCTTGCACCCCAGACGGTTCGTGTGACGACCGCGAATTTCCGGATGACTCTGGAGACCGAAGGCGCTCCGGAAGTGGTCGCACAGTACGAACGGGAAGGGCGGTTCTCGAAGTCGGACAGCCTCACGCGCCGTCATGCGAAGTATGCCAAGACCATAGTCGAGGTCGGGGAGCGTGGTGCGCGCGCCTTCTCGCTCACGACAGGGTACCCGCTGGAGTTCGTGCCGCTGAGCGATCCGGCCGTTCTTGCTGCCGGGGACACACTGGCAATTCGCCTGCTGTATGCTGGTCGTGGGTTGCCGTCCGTGCACGTGCGCGCAGGAGTTGCGGCAGATTCGCTGTCGGGGGCACCAGCGCCCGAGGATCTCGTGCTGAAGACCAACGCGGACGGAATCGTCCGCGTTCCGCTCGAACGAGCTGGTCTCTGGAACGTGCGGACGATTCACGTCGTGCCGGCTGACATGGGTCCTGGAGCGGACTGGGATATGCATTTCACGACGCTTGTGTTCAGGGTCGGGGTGGTCGACGGAGCTGGCTCTTCTCCGGGGGCGTCCGGGGCAATGGCTCCGGTATCGCTTACCGCGTCGGGCCGCGGGCTCGTCCAGGGGCCGCCCGTATCCCGCTGAGGCAGAGGCCGATCTCTCGACAGGAGATGAACACGACATGCTGTGGCATCTTGCCAGGTGACGGCGTGGAAGCCTGTGCCATAGCGGTTGCTGTGGTGCCGCTCAACAGCAGAATCAGTCCGGCCGCAGCCAGGATCATCAGATGTCCGTGGTTCTTCATGCGACCTCCATTTAGTGATTGCCCTTCGGCGCGATTCGGTGATTCGTTTACGACGACGGCCTCGAACGTCGGCCACGGCATTCGCCGGCATCCTTGGCTGGCGGAGCCCGGAAGGCGGCGCATTGGCGTCACCCCCACGCGCCGCATTGAAGCCAGCGGTCAAACCGCACTGCGCGTGGTTTCATGAGTCCACCGATGTTGGAGGCTCGTCGAAGCGCACCGGTGCCACAAGGCGGACGGTGACGCGACGAGGGCGCCGCGCGACCACGGCGTACAGCGTCGGGAGCACGAGGAGCGTCAGCAGCGTCGACGTCACGAGGCCGCCGATCACGACGGTGGCGAGCGGGCGCTGCACCTCCGCGCCCGTCCCGTGCGACACGGCCACGGGGATGAACCCGATCGACGCCACGAGCGCGGTCATGAGTACGGGGCGCAGCCGTATGCGCGCGCCGTCCACGGCCGCGTCGCGGGCGCTGGTGTCATTCGCGTTGCCGCGCAGTCGCTGAATGGTCGAGAGCAGCACCAGACCATTGAGCACCGCCACACCGAACAGCGCGATGAACCCGATGGACGCCGAAATGCTCAGGTGCAAGCCACGCAGCCAAAGCGCGAGTATGCCTCCGACGGCGGCGAACGGCAGATTGACGAGCACCAGACCCGCCAAGGTCCACTCGCGCAGCGAAGCGTAGAGCAGCAGCGCGATCAGCACAATCGACAGCGGGACGACCACCTTGAGCCGGCTCATGGCCTGCTGCTGGTTCTCGAACTGCCCGCCGTAGGTCAGGAACACACCGGGCGGCACGCGAACGTCCTGCGCGATCTCTCGCTGGACGTCCGCGACGTAGCCCCCAAGATCGCGACCGCGGACGTTCGCCTGGACGATCACGAGCCGCTGCGCTCGCTCGCGATTCACCTGCACGGGCCCGTCTTCGACGCGAATATCTGCCAACTCGGCCAAGGCCACGCGCGCGCCCGTTGGTGATGCGACCGTGATGCTCCCGATGCCTTCCGGCGTCGCACGAAGTTCCGACGGCACCATCACCACGGCATTGATCGTGTAGATGCCGGCGTCGACGACGGGCGCCACCGGCTGGCCGCCCACGGCGACGGCCAGCGCCTGCCGCACGTCCTGCACCGGAATGCCGAATCGCGCGAGCGCCTCGCGTTTCATGCGCAGCGTCACGTACCCCTGTCCGGTCGTTGCCTCGACGAAGACCTCGGCCGTGCCGCTGACGCGCCGAATAGCGGCCGCGACACGCTCCGCGGTCTCGCGGTTCACGTCGGGATCGTCGCCGAACACCTTGACGGCCAGGTCACTCCGCACGCCGGAGATCAGTTCGTCGAGACGCATCTTCACCGGCTGCGTGAAACCAAAACCGACACCCGGAATCTCCTCGTTGAGCCTCTGGTCCAACTCGCCGATGAGGTCCTGTTTCGTGAGACCCCGCCGCCACTGCGCGCGGGGCTTGAGCATCACGAAGACATCCGATTGACTGATGCCCATCGGGTCGCTGCCGACTTCGGCGCGGCCCATACGGCTCACGACCGTTGTCACCTCCGGCGCCTGCCCGATGACGCGCTCAATCTCTCGATGTACCTCGGTGGCACGCGACAGCGAGATGCTCGGATCCTTCGTTGCCTGGATGAGGATGGACCCTTCGTCGAGTTCGGGCAGGAACTCCGTGCCGAGGCGCGGTACGAGCAGCGTGCTTGCGCCGAAGATGGCGAGCGCAACGGCGATGACCACCGCGGGACGGCGCATGGTCGTGTGCAGCACGCGCGTGTAATGATGGTCGAGCCAATGCTCGAGGCGTACCGCGTAAGCCGACTCGCGCGCCCCATGGCGAAAGAGCCACGTGGCCACGGCGGGCACGGCCACGAGCGCGAGCAGGAGACTGCCCAGCAACGCGATGGCGACGGTGAGCGCCATGGGGCGGAACATCCGCCCTTCCAGGCCCTGCAGCGTCATGATCGGCACGTACACGAGCATGATGATCAGGACGCCGAAGACAATCGGTCGTGCGACCTCGCGCGCCGCGGCGAGAATCCTCGTGCGGGTTTCTTCGGAAGAAAGGGCGCGAGCAGCCGGTGGCGCGGTCCCCTCATGCGGGTGTGCGTCGTGGACGGGGTCGGCGTGCAGTTTCCGGATGAAGTTCTCCGCCATCACCACCGCACCGTCGACGATCATGCCGAAATCGATGGCCCCCAAGCTCATCAGGTTGGCCGACAGCCCGAGCCACCGCATGCCGAGAAACGCTGCCAGCAATGACAGGGGGATTGTGGCCGCCACGAGAAGCGCCGCGCGGACGTTGCCGAGAAACAGCAGGAGGATGGCGATGACGAGGAACCCCCCCGCCAGCAGATTGTGCTCGACCGTGGCCAGCGTGCCCTCGACGAGGTCCGTCTGGTCGTAATAGGACGCGAGCACCACGCCGGGCGGGAGCGCCCTGTTGATCTCGGCTACGCGCGCCCGAACGGCGCGAACGACCTCTCGACTGTTGGCACCCCGCAACATCATCACGATGCCGCTCATGACCTCGCCCGCGCCGTCGCGTGAGACGGCACCCTGGCGCACCTCGGCCCCATAGCCCACCGTTGCCACGTCGCCCACCAGCACCGGCACGCCGCCACGCGCACGGATGACAGTCTTGCGCAGGTCGTCGAGGTTGGTCGCCTGTCCGAGCCCGCGGAGGATGTACTGCTCCTCGCCGTGCTCGAGGTACGCACCGGTCGGCACCTGGCTGTTCTGTTCGACGGCCGTCACGACCTCGGCGATCGAAAGGCCGTAGCTGGCCAACTTGCCCGGGTCTACCACGACTTGTGCCTGTCGCACGAAACCGCCGAACGGATTGATCTCCACCACGCCGGGCACGCTGCGCAGTTGCGGGCGCACCACACGGTCATGCAGGGTGCGAAGCGCCATAAGCGCGCTGTCGCTATGGGCCGCCTTGCGATGTAGTGTGTCTTCGAGCGTGTAGAGGTAGATCTCGCTCGTGGCGCCGGCCATCGGCCCGAGCGTTGCCTCGGTGCCCACGGGGAGCTGGTCGCGCACGCCCTGGAGCCGCTCGTTGACGAGCATTCGCGCGAAGTAGATGTCGGTGCCGTCCTCGAAGACGACGGTGACTTGCGTGAACCCGTATTTCGAGAGGGAGCGCACCTCTTCGACACGCGGGACGCCGTTCACCGCGACCTCGATCGGGAAGGCGACGAGCCGTTCGACCTCGACTGGCGAGAGGCCGGGCGCTTCGGCCAGGACGGCGACCTGGACGTTCGTCAGGTCGGGAAATGCGTCGACGCGGAGCGAACGAAACGCCCAGATGCCGCCGCCGATGAGCGCGACGACGAGCAGCAGTACGGCGACCCGAAAGCGGATCGCCCACGCGATGAGATGATCGATCATGCGCGCGCCCTCAATCGACGTCCTTGAGGGATGCCTTCGCCAGCTCCGACTTGAGCGTGAAGGCGCCGCGGACGACCACGCGATCGTCTGCGGTAATGCCGCTCGAGACCGCCACACGCCGGCTGAGCGGCCCGATGCCGGCCGTTGTGGTCGCGAGCAGGCCAACGGCGCGGCGCTCGTACGTGCGTGGCCCGACCTCGACAAACGCGTATCGCTCGTTGCCGCTCACGACGATAGCGTCGGATGGGATCGTGAGCGCCTCGCTTGTCTCACGGTCATTCGCCCTCAACGTGACGATGGCAAACATCCCCGGCTTGAGCGCGCGGTTCGTGTTGGCGACGGTGACGATCGCCGTGGCGGTGCGCTGTTCGGCGTCGATCACATCGGCAACCCGCGTCACGCGGCCCGTGAACGCCGACGGCGACAGACCGGCGACACGGATCAGCGCGTGCTGGCCGATGCGCACGGCCGACACGGTGCGTTCTGGAACCTTCGCCGCGACGTTGACCGTCGAAAGGTCGGCGAGTTTGTAGAGCGCCGTCCCTGCCTCGACCGCTTGTCCGGGGAGCGCCGAAAGCTCGATGATGCTGCCGGCAAATGGCGCCGTTACCGCCAGCCAGGCGTCCGGCATGCCGTCAGAGGTCTCCAGTTGGCGAATGAGCGTGTCGGAGGCGCCGAGGAGCAACAGGCGCCGCCGCGCGGCGTCGAGGAGCGCTTGGGC
>PNKL01000049.1 GCA_013822425.1 Gemmatimonas sp. | reverse complement strand
CTGCGCTATGGCGAGAACCCGCACCAGAGAGCGGCCTTCTACGTGGATGCGCGCGGGGCCGGCCTGGCGGGACTCGTCCAGAAGGGCGGCAAGGAGCTGAGTTTCAACAACTTCCTCGACCTCGAGGGCGCGCTGCTGGCCGTGGATCCGTTCGCGGGCGAGTGCGCCTGCGCGATCGTCAAGCACACGACACCGTGCGGCCTTGCCACCGGCGCCACGCCGCTCGAGGCGTACCAGAAGGCGCTCGCCTGCGATCCGGTCTCGGCGTTCGGCTCGATCATCGCGTTCACCGTCCCGGTGGACGCCGCCGTTGCCCGGGCCATCTCCTCCCTGTTCGTCGAGTGCATCGTCGCCCCGTCCTTCGCCCCGGAGGCGGTGGACATCCTCGGTGCCAAGAAGAACCTGCGCGTGCTCGAGGGACGCGCCGCCGAGCGTCCCGGCGCGCTCGACGTGAAGCGCGTTCGCGGCGGCGTGCTGGTGCAGGAGAAGGCGCCGTCGGTCATCGACGACGGTGCGTGGACGGTCGTGAGCAAGCGCCTCCCCACCGAGGCCGAACGGCGCGACTTGCTGTTCGCCTGGCGCGCGGTCGCGAGCGTCAAGTCGAACGCCATCGTGCTCGCCCGCGATGGCGCGACCATCGGTATCGGGGCCGGCCAGATGTCGCGCGTGGACGCCGCTTTCCTCGCGGCGCACAAGGCCAAGGGGACGGGACACGCCACGGCGGGAGCGGCGCTGGGGTCGGACGCGTTCTTTCCGTTCCGCGACAGCATTGACCACGCGGCCTCGGCCGGGGTGACCTCCATCGTGCAGCCGGGCGGTTCCGTGCGCGACGCCGAGGTCATCGCCGCCGCCGACGAGCACGGGATCGCGATGGTGTTTACGGGACAACGGTTGTTCCGGCACTAAGCACGACAAGCTGGGTAGAGAGGAGGGGTGCAGGGCCTCCTCTCGCCACTCCTCCCCCATTACCAAACCCTGCACCCCTCCCCCTCCCCACTATATTAATGGGTTATTGAGAATCCTCCCCTCGTTCTGAGCCCGATGGCGACCACTGCTGCCACTGAACTCGACTCCCGTCCGTCCTACCTCGCCGCCGGCATCGCCGGCGTCGCGGTCTTCCTGCTCTACCTCATCACGCTCTCTCCCGAGACCGCGATGTGGGACACGAGCGAGTACATCGCGGCCGCGTATACCCTGGGCATCCCGCATCCGCCGGGCAATCCGCTCTTCGTGCTCATCGGGCGGGTCTTCTCGATCCTCCCGATCGCGCCCTCGGTCGCGATGCGCATCAACCTGCTCGCGGCCGTCTCGAGCGCCATTTCGGCCGCAATGTGGTTCCTGATCACCGAGCGCGTGCTGGTCGGCTGGTTCGCGCAACGCTGGCAGCGCATCGCGGGCGGCGCGCTCGCCGTGCTCATCGGCGCCACCGCGTTCACCGTCTGGTCGCAGTCGGTGGTGAACGAGAAGGTCTACACCCTGTCGCTCGCCGGCATGGCCATCACCGCCTGGCTGACGGTGCGCTGGTGCGACGACCCGGACGGCCCCGCCGCCGACCGCATCCTCGTGCTGATCGCCTATGTCTGCGGCCTGGGCTACGCGAACCACATGGCCGGCATGCTGGCCGCGCCGGCGGCGGGACTCGCGGTGCTGATCCGTCGCCCGCGCACCATCACGCGCTGGCGGCTGCTGCTCGCCTGCGCTGGCGCGCTCGTCCTCGGCGGCACGCCGTTCGCGACGCAGCCCATTCGCGCCGCGCACTTCCCCGCCATCAACGAAGGCGAACCCACGGCCTGCCGTGACGGGCTCAAGCTCTCGTGCACCTTCTCGAAGGGGACGTACGACGCCTTCATGTACAACTTCAACCGCGGCCAGTACGGCAAGCCGGAACTGAGCGAGCGGCAGGCGCCGCTCGGCGCGCAGATCGGCATGTGGTGGCTGTACTTCAAGTGGCAGTGGCTGCGCGACGTGGACGGCGTGCGGCCCGGACTGCAGGGATCGCTGGCCGCGATCTTTCTCGTGCTCGGCATTCTCGGCGGCTGGGTGCACTACCGCCGCGATCCACGAAGCTTCGCCTTCTTCGGGCCGCTGATGTTCACGCTGACGTTGCTCCTCATCTATTACATGAACTTCAGGTACGGCTACTCGCAGGCGCCGGAACTTGGGGAGAGTGTGCAGCGCGAGGTGCGCGACCGCGACTACTTCTACCTGTGGAGCTTCTCGGCATGGTCGGTCTGGGCGGCGCTGGGCCTCACGTTCGTGTGGGAGTCCTTCGCCGCGCTGGTGGGGAGCACCAAAACGCAGCTCGGCGGCGAGACGCTCGAACTGCCGACGACCCGTGGTTGGGCCCTCACCTCGCCCGTTCTGTTGCTCGCGTTCGTGCCGCTCTTCGGCAACTGGGAGGCTTCGTCGCGGCGCGGCGAGACGGACACCGGCGACTTCGCCATCGACCTGCTGAACAGCGTCGAGCCGTACGGCGTGCTCGTTACCGTTGGCGACAACGACACGTTCCCCCTGTGGTACGCGCAGGAGGTGCTGGGCGTGCGCAAGGACGTGGTGGTGGCCAACACGTCGCTGCTCAATACCGACTGGTACACGCGGCAACTGCTGCGACGTCCGGTCTTCGACTACGACTCGCTGAAGGGTCCGTCGGCCTATCGCGGCAAGGTGTGGCCGAAACCATCGGGTCCGCCGATGAACATGACCATGGACGAAGCGGACGCGGTGCCACTCGGTCAGGAGCTCTCGCAACCGCAGCTGTTCGTGGCGGGCAACATCCGCGCCGTCATCCAGCCGCGCTTCCTCGCGCGCGCCGACATCTTCGTGCTGAAGATGATCCAGGACGGCAAGCGGTCCGTCTACTTCAGCCGCACGTCGGGCGGCTATGCGTTTGAGCTTGGCCTGGGCAATTATGTGCTCACGCAGGGGCTCTCGCGGAAGCTGCTGCCCGACTCGATCACGGGCGGTCCGGGCCTCGTGCAGGTGCAGGGCGAGGGATGGGTGGACGTCAACCGGATGAAGTCGCTTGCCGCGGAGTTCCGCGCGCCTGCAGCCCTCGCGCGCAAGAACAAGTGGGTGGACCGGGCGTCGGTGGGCATTCCCTACCTCTACGTCTCCACCAACTACGTGCTCGCCGAGGCGCTCAGTGCGCAGGGCGACCGGGCAGGGTCGGAGAAGGCGATCGGTGAGGCGATGAAGGTGGCGCGGGCCACCGGACTCGGCGACTTATTCGGCGGCGCGGTACCGCCGCCGGTATCGGCGGGCGACTCGGCGCGGAAGACGGCGGTCCCGACTACGCCGTAGCCTCGCGCAGCAGGTCCGCGGCCGCCATATACGAATCGTGTACGGCGGCCGCCAGCGTCTGGGCCGCTGGCGCATCGCCGCCCTTGCATGCCTGTTCGAGCGCCACGCAGGCATCGGCCATCTCCGACAACCCCAGCTGGCGGGAACTTCCCTTCAGCGTGTGCGCCGCCCCGGCCGCGCCGTGCAGGTCTCCGGCGTCCAGCGCACTCTGCAGTGCGGCGATGCGGCCGGCCGAGTGGTCGATGAAGATGGAGACCATCTGCCGCACGAGGCCGTCGCCGCCCAGCGCGTGCAAGCTGTCAAGCGCGGCTCGCGTCGAGTTGGGAATGCCGGTCACGGGTGCCTTCGCGGTCGAGGTCCATTCATGGGCCACAATCTAACGCGGCATGCGTCCTCCGGCGAAGGGTGCCGCGCGCTAAGTTTCAGCAATCTCGAACCCGATTCAACGCCGTCAATCATGGAACACTTTCCGCCGGCCACCGGCCCCGCTGCAGATGACGCGATCACCGCGTTTCGCGAGCGCGTGACGGAGAAGCTCAAGTACCACGTTGGCAAGGACGCCAGCCACGCGCTGGAGCACGACTGGTTCGTCGCGACCGCCCTCGCCACGCGCGACTACGTCACCCGGCATTGGATGGACTCGACGCGACGCACGTATCGCGAGGGAAGCAAGCGCGTGTACTACTTCTCGCTCGAGTTCCTGATCGGGCGGCAGCTGTTCGAGGCGCTCGGCAACCTCGGCCTCATCGAGACGGCCCGGCAGGCGTTGCAGGACCTCGGCGTGGACCTCGACCGGCTGCGCAAGCGCGAGTCGGACCCGGCGCTCGGCAACGGCGGCCTCGGCCGCCTCGCCGCCTGCTACCTCGAGGCGATGTCCACGATGCGGATTCCGGCCTACGGCTACGGCATCCGCTACGACCACGGCATCTTCCGCCAGGCCCTCACCGACGGCTGGCAGGTGGAACTGCCGGAGGACTGGCTGTCGTCGGGCAACCCGTGGGAGTTCGAGCGTCCGGAGGTGACGTACACCATCGGGTTCGGCGGGCGCGTGGAGATGGAGGAGCGCCCGGACGGCACCGCGCGCGCGGTGTGGCATCCCGCCGACAGCGTGCGGGCGGTGGCGTACGACACGCCCATCACGGGATGGCGGGGCGCGCACGTGAACACGCTGCGCCTCTGGTCGGCGCGGGCCGCCGACCCGCTGTCGCTCGACGACTTCAACCGCGGCGACCACGTGGGCGCGCTCGCCGAGCGCGTTCGCATGGAAACCATCTCGCGCGTACTCTACCCTAACGACCAGACGCCCGCCGGCCACGAACTGCGCCTGCGGCAGGAGATCTTCTTCGCCTCCGCGTCGCTGCAGGACATCCTGCGCCGCCACCAGGCGCAGCACGGCGACCTGCTGTCGCTCCCCGACCACGTCACCATCCAGATCAACGATACCCACCCGGCGATCGCCATCCCCGAGATGATGCGCCTGCTCGTTGACGAGCACGGTATCAACTGGGAACTGGCGTGGGACATCACGCGATCGGTGTTCAACTACACCAACCACACGCTCCTCCCGGAAGCGCTGGAGAAGTGGTCGGTGCCGCTGCTGGAAGGGCTGCTGCCGCGGCACATGCAGATCATCTTCCTCATCAACTCCCTGCACCTCGACGAGCTGCGCGTGCGCGGCTGCGAGGACCCGCAGGTGCTCTCGGCCGTGTCGCTGATCGAGGAGAACGGCGGGCGCCACGTGCGGATGGGCAACGTGGCGTTCCTGGGGTCCGCCCACATCAACGGCGTCTCGGCGCTGCACACCGAGCTCATGCGCACGACGGTGTTCCGTGAGTTCGAGACGCTGTATCCCAGGCGCATCGTCAACAAGACCAACGGCATCACCTTCCGCCGCTGGCTCTACCAGGCCAATCCGTCGCTGACCGACCTCATCATTCGCGCGGTGGGCCCGACGGTGCTCGACGACGAGTCCCGCCTGAAGGAACTTGAAGCGTTCGCCGAGGACGCCACGTTCCGCGACCGGTTTGCGGCGATCCGGCGCGCGAACAAGGTGGCGCTGGGCCGGCTGGTCGCCGAGCGCCTGTCGATTCCGCTCAACCCGGATGCCATCTTCGACGTCCACATCAAGCGGATCCACGAGTACAAGCGCCAACTGCTCAACCTGCTGGAGACGATCGCGCTCTTCAACGAGATGCGGGCGCATCCGACGGCCCAGTGGGTGCCGCGGGTCAAGATTTTCGCCGGCAAGGCGGCGCCGGGCTATCAACGGGCCAAGCTGATCATCAAGCTCGCCACGGACGTGGCCCGGCTCGTGAATCGCGACCCGGTGGTGCGCGATCGGCTCAAGGTGGTGTTCCTGCCGAACTACAACGTCAGCCTGGCCGAATCCATCATCCCGGCGGCCGACGTGTCGGAGCAGATCTCGACCGCCGGCATGGAGGCGTCGGGCACCGGCAACATGAAGCTCGGGTTGAACGGCGCCCTGACCATCGGGACACTCGATGGGGCCAACATCGAGATGCGTCAGCACGTGGGCGACGAGAACATGTTCATCTTCGGCCTGCTGGCGGAGGACGTGGCGGCCCGGCGGCGCACCGGGCTCGACGCCACGGAAGTGATTGCGGCATCGCCCGCGCTGACGCAGGTGCTCGAGGACCTCGCGTCCGGCGTCTACTCGCCCGACGACGCGTCGCGCTACCGTTCGCTCGTGAACGACCTGCGTCACCATGACCACTTCATGGTCTGCGCCGACTTCGAGTCGTACCGTGCGACGCAGCGGCAAGTTGCCGCCGAGTACCGCGAGCCGGTGGGGTGGTGGCGGAAGGCGATCCTCAACACGGCGCGAATGGGCTGGTTTTCGGCCGATCGCGCCATCCTCGAGTACGCCCACCAGATCTGGGATGCCGGCCCGGAAAAGACCTGAGCGACCGGGCGACCCGGCGCTGGCCCCCGACGTCGTCGCGGCGCTCGTCGCGGGCCGGCATGCCGATCCCTTCGCGGTGCTCGGCATCCATGAGGACGCCCAAGGCGTGCATGTGCGCACGTTCATTCCCGGCGCCGAGCGCGTGGAGGTGGTGGCGCGCAACGGCCGCACCATCGGCACGCTGGTGCGGCGGCACCCGGCGGGGCTGTTCTCGGGCCGCATCGCGCGGCGGATGCGCTACGTGCTCCGCGCGCACCGCGGCGGCGACGAGTGGATCGTGGACGATGCCTACGCCTACGGCCCTGTGCTCGGGCCGATGGATGACTGGCTCATCGGCGAGGGGACGCACGCCAACCTGTACGACCGACTGGGCGCGCACGCGCTCGTGCACGAGGGCACGCGGGGCGTGCACTTCGCGGTGTGGGCTCCCAACGCGCGCCGGGTGGCGGTGGTCGGCGACTTCAACCTCTGGGACGGCCGGCGCCATGTGATGCGGCTGCGCCTCGGCACCGGCGTCTGGGAGATTTTCGTCCCCGCCGTTGGTGAGGGAACGCTGTACAAGTACGAGGTCATCGGCGCCGGCGGCGACCTCCTTCCGCTCAAGTCGGACCCGGTCGGGTTCGGCGCCGAGCTGCGGCCGTCCACCGCATCCGTGGTGCGCGACACGACGGCGTTCACCTGGACGGACCAGGCCTGGATGGTGGCGCGCGCGTCCGGTGACCGCCGCCGCGCGCCGATCGCGATCTACGAGGTGCATCTCGGATCGTGGCGCCGCGGACCCGACGGGCGCTGGCTGACGTACGACGAGATCGCGGACGCGCTCGTCCCCTACGTGGCGGCCCTGGGCTTCACGCACGTGGAGCTGATGCCGGTGACCGAGCATCCGCTCGACGCCTCGTGGGGCTACCAGCCTATCGGGCTCTTTGCGCCGACGTCACGGTTCGGCGACCCCGCCGGGTTCGCGCGCTTCGTGGACCGGTGCCATGCCGCCGGCCTCGGCGTGATCGTGGACTGGGTGCCCGCGCACTTCCCGGTTGATCCGCACGGCCTCGCGCGCTTCGACGGCACCGCGCTCTACGAACATGAGGATCCGCGGCTCGGATTCCATCCCGACTGGAACACCGCGATCTTCAACTTCGGGCGGCGCGAGGTGGTGAACTACCTCATCGCCAACGCCCTCTACTGGCTCGACCGCTACCATGTGGACGGCCTGCGCGTGGACGCGGTGGCGTCCATGCTCTACCTCGACTACTCCCGCAAGGCCGGGGAGTGGATTCCCAACCGCGAGGGCGGGCGCGAGAACCTCGAGGCCGTCGCCTTCGTGCGCCGGCTCAACGAGATCGTCTACGCGCGGCACCCCGGCGTGATGACGCTGGCCGAGGAATCCACCGCGTGGCCCGGCGTCTCGCATCCGGTCTTCGCGGGCGGACTCGGCTTCGGCTTCAAGTGGAACATGGGGTGGATGCACGACACCCTGAAGTACATGGCCGAGGACCCGGTGCATCGCCGCTGGCACCACGACAAGATGACCTTCGGCCTGCTCTACGCGTTCACCGAGAACTTCGTGCTCCCGCTGTCGCACGACGAAGTGGTGCACGGCAAGCGTTCCCTGCTCGACAAGATGCCCGGTGATCCGTGGCAGCGCTTCGCCGCCCTGCGCGCCTACTATGCGTTCATGTGGGCCTATCCGGGAAAGAAACTGCTGTTCATGGGGCAGGAGTTCGCGCAGGGACGCGAGTGGGACCACGACACCCAGCTCGACTGGGAGCTGATGGGGCGTCCCCCGCACCAGGCGGTGCACGCGCTGCTGCGCGACTGCAACCGGCTCTATCGGGCCGAGCGCGCCCTGCACGAGCGCGACTGCGAGGGGATGGGATTCCGGTGGATCGCGGTGGACGACGCGGCGCACTCCGTGTTCGCGTGGGCGCGCTTCGGCGGCGACGGCGCGCGGCCCGTGGTGGCCGTCGCCAACTTCACGCCCGTGCCGCGCGCCCGATATCGCCTGGGCCTCCCGTACGGCGGCCGCTGGCATGAGATTCTCAACAGCGACGCTGCCGCGTTCGGCGGCTCGAACGTCGGCAACGCGGGGGGGGTCACCGCCGAGCCCGTCCCGTCGCACGGCTTCCCGTTTTCGGCCGCAGTGACGCTCCCCCCGCTCGGCACGCTTTGGCTGGCCCACACCGGCAACTAGGCGACATACCACCCGCACCGAATCCGCCCCATGGCCCTTGCCACCTACTCCACCCCGATCGCCCGCTCGACGATGGCGTATGTTCTCGCCGGGGGGCGCGGGGCGCGCCTGATGGAGCTCACCGACCGCCGGGCGAAGCCGGCGGTGTACTTCGGCGGCAAGTCGCGCATCATCGACTTCACGCTGTCGAACGCGCTGAACAGCGGCATCCGGCGCATCGCGGTGGCCACGCAGTACAAGGCGCACAGTCTCATCCGCCACATGCAGCACGGCTGGAACTTCCTGCGCCCCGAGCGCAACGAGAGTTTCGACATCCTGCCGGCCAGCCAGCGCGTGTCGGAGACCCAGTGGTATGCCGGCACGGCCGACGCCGTCTTCCAGAACATCGACATCATCGACGGCTACGCCCCCGAGTACCTCATGATCCTCGCCGGGGACCATGTGTACAAGATGGACTACGAGAAGATGCTGGTGCAGCACGTCAACGCGGGAGCAGACGTCACGGTCGCGTGCGTGGAGACGCCCCTCGCGTATGCCAGCGGCCTCGGCGTGATGCACGTGGACGCTGCGGACCGGATCATCGACTTCTTCGAGAAGCCGGCCAATCCACCCGCGATGCCCGACAAGCCCGGGTACGCGCTGGCGAGCATGGGCATCTACGTCTTCCGGCGTACCTTCCTGCACGACCAGCTCCGCCGTGACGCCGTCGATCCGTCGTCCACGCGCGACTTCGGGCGCGACATCATTCCGTGGCTTGTGCGGCATGGCAAGGCGGTGGCGCATCGCTTCACCGACTCGTGCGTTCGCGCCGAGGGCGAAGCGGACGTCTACTGGCGCGACGTGGGGACGATTGACGCGTACTTCGACGCGAACATCGACCTCACCGACGTCGTGCCTTCACTGCATCTGTATGACAGCGACTGGCCCATCTGGTCCTACGCCGAGATCAACCCGCCGGCCAAGTTCGTCTTCGACGAGCATGACCGGCGCGGCGAGGCCATCTCGTCGCTCGTCTCCGGCGGGTGCATCGTCTCCGGCGCGACGGTGCGCCGCTCGCTGCTCTTCACCGGCGCGCACGTGCATTCGTACGCGCGGGTGGAGAATGCCGTGGTCCTGCCCGAAACCGACATCGGCCGCCACGCGCGGTTGCGCAACGTGATCATCGACCATGGCGTGCGCATTCCCGAGGGGCTGGTCGTCGGTGAGGATCCGGCGCTCGATGCCGCCCGGTTCCGCCGCACCGAACGCGGCATCTGCCTCATCACGCAGCCGATGATCGACCGGCTGGGCGCCTGATGTCCGTGCGCACCGTGCTCTCCGTCGCCTCGGAGGCCTTTCCGCTCGTCAAGACGGGCGGCTTGGGCGACGTCGTCGGGGCACTGCCCCTGGCGCTGACGCGCGAGGGAATCGCGACGACAACGCTGCTCCCGGGCTACGCGTCGGTGATCGAGGCGCTCGAGGACGTCGTGACCGTGCGCGAGTACGACTTCCTGCAGGGGGCGCCGGCGCGCCTGCTCGCGGGACGCGTCGGCGGACTCGACCTGATGGCGCTCGACTCGCCGCACCTGTACGCGCGACCTGGCAATCCGTACGTCGCGCCGGATGGCACCGACTGGCCCGACAACGCGCAGCGCTTCGCCGCGCTCGGCGCGGCGGCCGCGGACGTGGCGCGCGGCGCGGTCCCCGGCTTCGCGCCCGACATCCTGCACGCGCACGACTGGCAGGCGGCGCTGGCCATCGCGCTGCTGCACTACTCGGACGGGCGGCGCCCCGGCACGGTGATGACCGTCCACAACCTGGCCTTCCAGGGCAAGTTCCCCCGTGAATTCCTTGAGGTCGTCGGCCTGCCGCCGCGCGCGTTCGCTGCCGACGGCGTCGAGTACTACGGCGACATCGGGTACCTGAAGGCGGGACTCGCACTCGCCGACCGCATCACCACGGTGTCGCCCACGTACGCGGCGGAGATCCGCTCGCCGGAGCACGGCATGGGGCTCGATGGGCTGCTGCGCCACCGGACCGATGTCCTGACGGGAATCCTGAACGGCATCGACACCGAGGTGTGGAACCCGGCGACGGATCCCTATCTCGCGTCGTCGTACGACGCGCGCCGCCTGGGACGACGCGCCGCCAACCGGGGGGCGCTGCAGGCGCGCATGAATCTCGCCCCCGATCCCGACGCCCTGCTCGTGGGCGTCGTGAGCCGGCTCACCTGGCAGAAGGGACTCGACCTCCTCCCTGACGTGCTTCCGGCACTCATCGCGCAGGGTGGCCAGCTCGCCTTGCTCGGCGCGGGAGACTTCACGCTGGAAGCGGCGCTGCTGGAAGCGGCTGCCGCCCACCCCGATCGCATCGCCGTGTCCATCGGGTACGACGAGTCACTCGCCCACCAGATCCAGGGCGGTGTAGATGCCCTGCTCGTGCCGTCGCGCTTCGAGCCGTGCGGCCTCACGCAGTTGTGCGCGCTGCGCTACGGTGCAGTCCCCGTGGTGGCGCGCGCCGGCGGGCTGGCCGACACCGTCATCGACGCCAACGAAATGGCGGTGGCCGCGAACGCCGGCACCGGCGTGGTCTTCGCGCCGGACTCGCGCGATGCCCTCGCCTTCGCGCTCGAGCGCGTCGCGAAGCTGCGCGGCGACCCGCGGTCGTGGCAGCAGATGCAGCGCCGCGGCATGAAGACCGATGTCTCGTGGGCGCGGCCCGCCGTGCAGTACGCGGCGCTCTTCCGCGCGCTCGCGGCCGAGCGCGCGGGCTGACGGATGCCCCCCGCCGTGCGCGCCGGCTTGCCTGATCCGCTCGGGTTGACCCTCACCCCGGACGGCGCCAACATCGCCGTCTTCTCGGCGCATGCAGATCGCATCGAACTCTGCCTGTTCGACGACGACGGGCGCGAGACCCGCATCCCGCTTCCTGAACGCACGGGCGACGTCTTCCACGGGTTCGTGGACGGCGTCACGGCGGGCGCGCGCTACGGCCTGCGGGCGCACGGCCCGTACGCGCCAGACGACGGGCATCGGTTCAACCCGGCCAAGCTGCTCGTGGATCCGTACGCGCGCGCACTCGACCGCGCATTCGCCTTCCACCCCGCGATGCGCGGCCAGCACCAGGACGGGTCGCGCCATGACGACGACAGCGCCGCGTTCGTACCCAAGGGCGTTGCCGTCGCGCCCGTCGAACCCCGTGCGACCGCCCGCCCCCGCGTGCCATGGGGCGACATGGTGATCTACGAGCTGCACGTGCGTGGCTTCACCAGGCTGCATCCCGACGTGCCACCCCCGCTGCGGGGCACCTGTGCCGCGCTCGCGCACCCCGCGGTCATCGAGCACCTGGTGCGGCTCGGCATCACCACCGTCGAGCTGATGCCGCTCGCCGCGGCCGTGGACGAGCCGCACCTGGCCCGCACCGGGCTGACGAACTACTGGGGGTACAACACCGTCGGCTGGTTCGCGCCAGATCCGCGGCTCGCACCCGGCGGCATGGAGGAGCTGTGCGGCGCGGTGGCCGCGCTTCAGCGTGCCGGCATCGAGGTGCTTCTCGACATCGTGCTCAACCACAGCGGCGAGGGCGACGCCGACGGGCCGACGCTGTCGCTGCGCGGCCTCGACAATGCCACGTACTATCGCACCGTCCCCGGCGAGCCGCACCGCTACGTGGACGACACCGGATGCGGCAACACCCTGGCGCTCGACCGCGCGCCGGTGATGCGCCTCGCGCTCGACGCGCTGCGCCACTGGGCGCAGGCCACCGGCGCCGACGGCTTCCGTTTCGACCTCGCCGCCGCGCTCGGACGGCGCGACCATGGATTCGACGCCTCCGCGCCGCTGCTCGCCGCCATCGCGGCCGACCCGCTGCTGCGCTCGCTCAAGTTGGTCGCCGAACCGTGGGACGTCGGTCCGGGCGGCTACCAGGCGGGGGCCTTCCCCGCCGACTGGGGCGAGTGGAACGACAAGTACCGCGACGCCGTGCGTCGCTGGTGGCGCGGCGACCCGGGCCTCACCGGCGAACTGGCCACGCGGCTTGCCGGCTCGGCCGACGTCCTGAACCGGCGCCAGCGCCGCCCGTCGTGTTCGGTGAACTTCATCGCGGCGCACGATGGCTTCACCCTGGCCGACCTCGTGTCGTACGCCGAGAAGCACAACGAGGCGAACGGCGAGGGCAACCGCGACGGCACCGTCGCCAACTTCTCGTGGAACCACGGCGTGGAAGGCGCCAGTACGGACCCCCGCGTGATCGCCGCGCGCCGCCGGGACGTGCGCGCCCTGCTGGCCACGCTGCTCTGCTCGCGCGGCACGCCGATGCTGGCGATGGGCGACGAGTTCGGCCGCACGCAGTTGGGCAACAACAACGCCTATGCGCAGGACAGCGCGCTGACCTGGCTCGACTGGGCGCACGCCGACCGTGACCTCACCGGCTTCGTCGCGGCGCTCGTCGCGCTCCGTCGCGAGCATCCGGCGCTGCGCGCCGACCGCTGGCTCACCGGCATCACCGATTCCGTGACCTCGCTCGCCGACGTGACCTGGCGGCGCGCCGACGGCTCGGAAATGACTCCCGCCGACTGGGACGGGCCGGACGCCCGTGTCCTCGTCGCCGTGCTCTCCGAGGGCACGTCCTACATCACCGCCGATCGCGTCGCCCTCGTCCTCAACGGTTCGTCGCGCGACGTCCCCGTGCTGCTCCCGCCTCCCCGCCGCGGCTTCGGTTGGCACCACGTCATCGACACGCAGGGCGACGTGCCGACGTGTGATCGCGCGCTCCCGTCGCCTGCCGGCATCGCCGTGGCATCTCGCTCAGTATCGGTCGTTGTTGAGCGCCCGGCTCGCCGTCCGGGCACCGACGCGGCGGACCACACGGTCAAGCTCACGGCGTCGCCTCCGGGCGACGACGGCCACGCGGCACCCGCGGCACAACGCCGCACGCCAGCCCATCACGACGCTCCCGCTGCCCAGATGATGTTCCCTCGTTCCGCCGGTATCCTGCTGCACCCCACCTCGCTCCCAGGCCCGCACGGCATCGGCGACCTGGGCCCCGACGCCCATCGCTTCGTCGAGGTGCTCGACGCGGCAGGCATGACGCTCTGGCAGATGTTGCCGCTTGGTCCCACCGGCTACGGCGACTCGCCGTACCAGTGTTTCTCCGCCTTCGCGGGGAATCCGCTGCTCGTGCACGTGCCGGCGGACGGTTGCGAGTTCCCCGAGTCGATCGTGGATTTCGGTCGCGTCATCCCGCACAAGCAGGCGCTCCTGCGCGCTGCCACGACGGCGATGGTGCCCGATGACGCCTACCGCGCCTTCGTGGCCGCGCGGTCGTGGTGGCTCGAGGACTTCGCGCTCTTCATGGCGTTGAAGCACGCGCACGGCGGCGCGCCGTGGACGGCATGGGAGGAAGGCGCGGCGAGGCGCGAGCCCGTCGCGCTCGGCACGTGGCGCGCTCGCCTGGCCGATGACGTGGAGCACGTGCGCCGCGAGCAGTACCTGTTCTTCACGCAGTTCGAGGCGCTCAAGGCGGCGTGCGCCGCGCGCGGCATTCGCCTGATGGGCGACCTCCCCATCTACGTGGCCCACGATTCCGCCGACGTGTGGGCTCATCCGACGCTCTTCAGACTCGATGCGCATGGACGTCCGGTGGTACAGGCCGGTGTTCCGCCGGACTATTTCAGCGCCACGGGCCAGCTCTGGGGCAACCCCATCTACGACTGGAACGCCCTGCGCACGACCGGCTATGACTGGTGGGTGCGGCGGATCCGCGCGTCCTTCGAGCTGTTCGACGCGGTGCGCATTGATCACTTCCGCGGCTTCGAGGCCTATTGGGAAGTGCCGGGCACGGACTCCACGGCAATTCATGGTCAGTGGGTGCCGGGTCCAGGGGCCGAGCTCTTCCACGCCATTACCCGCGCGCTGGGCCCGCTGCCGATCGTCGCGGAGAACCTGGGCGTCATCACGCCGGCCGTTGAGACGCTGCGCGAGCAGTTCGGCTACCCCGGCATGAGCATCCTGCAGTTTGCCTTTGGCGGTGACGACCAGGCGAACAACTTCCGGCCGCACAACTTTACGCGTGACCGCGTCGTCTACACGGGCACGCACGACAACGACACCACCGTCGGCTGGTGGAACTCCAAGCCCGGCGCCGATTCCACGCGCACCGCCGAGGCGATCGAACGCGAGCGCTCGTTCGCAAAACGCTACCTCGGCACCGACGGCCGCGAGATCCACTGGACGCTCATCCGCGCGGCGCTCGCGTCGGTGGCCGACACGGTGCTGATCCCGCTGCAGGACGTCCTCGGGCTCGGCGGCGAGGCCCGCATGAATCTCCCGGGCCGCCCGTCGGGCAACTGGGGGTTCCGCTTCACCTGGCCGCAGCTCACGCCCACCCTCGTTCATCGGCTGCGCACGCTGGTGGACCTCTACGACCGTTAGGAGCTCACCATGGCGCAGGCGCCCGCGCACGCGAAGTTCTCCACCGTCTGGAACATGAGCTTCGGCTTCCTCGGCATTCAGTTCGGCTGGGGACTGCAGATGGCCAACATGAGCGCGATCTACGAGTATCTCGGGGCCAAGCCCGACCAGATCCCGATCCTCTGGCTCGCCGCGCCGCTCACGGGACTGATCGTGCAGCCTATCGTCGGCCACATGAGCGACCGCACATGGTCGCCGCGCTTCGGCCGGCGGCGTCCGTACTTCCTGGTGGGCGCCCTGCTCAGCTCATTCGCGCTGATCCTGATGCCCAACTCCAGCACGCTGTGGATGGCGGCCGGACTGCTCTGGATTCTCGACGCGTCCATCAACATCTCGATGGAACCGTTCCGCGCCTTCGTGGCCGACCTGCTCCCGCAGTCGCAGCGCACGCGCGGCTTCGCGATGCAGAGCTTCTTCATCGGCGTGGGCGCCGTGATCGCGTCGGCCCTGCCGTGGATGATGACCAACTGGTTCGGCGTGAGCGGCGGCGCGGCCTCTGGCGCCATTCCGACGACCGTGAAGCTGTCGTTCTACATCGGGTCAGCAGCGTTCCTCGGCGCGGTGCTGTATACGGTGCTCACCACGCGTGAGCATCCGCCGGCTGATCTCGCCGCGTTCGAGGCAGAGAAGAAGAAGAGCGCCGGGATCGCGCATGGCATCGCCGAGATCGGCAAGGCCATCAAGGCGATGCCCGACACGATGCGCGAACTGGCGCTGGTGCAGGTCTGCACCTGGCTCGGCCTGTTCTGCATGTGGCTGTACTTCGGCCCCGCCGTGGCGACGAACGTCTTCGGCGCCCCCGACACCAGGTCGCCGCTCTACCAGCAGGGGATCGAGTGGGCCGGCGTCTGTTTCGGCGCCTACTCGGCGGTCTGCTTCGTCGTGGCCTTCCTGCTGCCGCCGCTGGCGCACCGCACGAGCCGCAAGTTCACGCACGCCGCCTGCCTCCTCGCCGGCTCGGCGGGGCTGCTGTCGGTGTCCATCATCACGAATCCCAACTGGCTGCTGCTCTCGATGGTCGGCGTCGGCATCGCCTGGGCCAGCACGCTCTCCATGCCCTACGCAATCCTCGCCGGCTCGATCCCGGCGGCCAAGACCGGGGTCTACATGGGAATCTTCAACTTCTTCATCGTCATTCCCGAGATCGTCGCCTCGCTGGGGTTCGGCTGGGTGATGAACAACCTGCTCGACAACAACCGGATGGCGGCGATCATCGCCGGCGGCGTCTTCATGGCGCTCGCCGCCCTCCTCATGACGCGCGTGAAGGACCGCGCGGAGGCAGCAGCATGACATCACCGCTCACGCGAAGTCGCACGCCCCGCTGGCCCCTGCGCGCCCTGCTCCCGGCACTGACGTTCGCGAGCACCCTCGCGTCGGCGCAAACACCCGTGGTCACCAAGGTCGAGCCCCCCAACTGGTGGGCGGGGCATTCGATCAACCCCGTGCGCCTGCTCATTCGCGGGCAGCACCTCGCCGGCGCCAAGCTCGCCTGCCCCGCCACCCTGACCTGCGGCACGGCCAAGGTGAACGAGGGCGGAACGTACGTCTTCGCGGACGTCAGTGTACCGGCCGCGACGAAACCCGGCGCGTACCCGATCCGCGTGCGCACGCCGGCGGGCGAGGCGCGCTTCGACTTCACGGTGTCGGCGCCGCTGCCGAAGGCCGGCCGCTTCGCCGGATTCGACGCCAATGACGTGATATACCTCATCATGCCCGACCGGTTCGTCAACGGCGATCCGTCGAACGACCGGACGGCCAAGTCGCCGGGGCTGATTGACCGCACGAAGGGGCGATTCTACTACGGCGGCGACATCGCCGGCGTGCGGCAGAAGCTTCCGTACCTCAAGTCGCTCGGCATCACCGCCATCTGGATGACGCCCATCTATGACAACAACGACAACATCAACGAGGTCGAGCGGTACGACGGGCAGGCGGTGACCGACTACCACGGCTACGGCGCGGTGGACTTCTACGGCGTGGACGAGCACCTCGGCACGCTCGACGAGTACCGCGCGCTGGTGGACGACGCACACACGATGGGCATCAAGGTCATCAAGGACATGGTGGCCAACCACACCGGGCCGTACCACCCGTGGGTGACCGACGCGCCGACGCCCACGTGGTACAACGGCACCAAGGCCAATCACCTGTCGAACACGTGGCAGGGGTGGGCGCTCGCCGATCCGTACTCCACCGACCACACGCGGCGCGCGACGCTCGACGGCTGGTTCGGCGGCTTCCTCCCCGACCTCAACCAGAACGACCCCGAGGTGGCGCGCTACGTCACCCAGAACACGCTCTGGTGGGTGGGAATGACGGGCGTGGACGGCATCCGGCAGGACACGTGGCAGTACGTGCCGCGCAGCTACTGGAAGCCGTGGATGGCGGCCATCAAGCGCGAGTATCCTACGTTGCGCGTGGTCGGCGAGACATACGACGGCGACCCGTCCGTCATCGCGTTCCATCTCGATGGCACCACCGGGTGGGACAAGATCAGGACCGGCGTGGACTACCAGTTCGACTTCCCCGTGCACTTCGCCATTCGCGACGTCTTCGCGCGGCGCGGCTCCATCCGGAACCTCGCGATGATGGTGGCGCGCGACCACATCTACGCCGACCCCAACCGGCTCTCCCCATTCCTCGGCAACCACGACGTCGAACGGTTCATGAACGAGCGCGGCGCGACCGTCGAGGGGCTCAAGCTGGCCGCGACGTTCCTGCTGACGACGCGCGGCATTCCCCTGCTCTACTACGGCGACGAGATCGCCATTCCCGGTGGACGCGACCCCGACAACCGGCGGACGATTCCCGGCGGATGGCCCGGCGATCCGCGCGACGCGTTCACGGCGGCCGGGCGCACGGCCGACGAGCAGGCCGTCTGGGCGCACACGCAGAAGCTTCTGAAGCTGAGGGCCGAGCGCGCCGAGCTGCGTGGCGGACGGATCAAGCACCTGGTGGTGGAAGATCAGCTGTACGTGTACCAGCGCGGCGCGACGGTGATCGCCATCAACAACGACACCGCCGCGGTGGATGCGCGCATTCTGCTGGGGAAGATTGGCGCCGACCTGTTGGGCGTCTGCGGCACGGCGACGTCGTGGGGAACGGGCGTGACCGTGCGGGTGCCCGAGCGGAGCGCGTGCATCTTCCCCGTGCTCAGCGAGGCCGTGCCCGGTCCGTCGCTCGCCGTGACTGGCGACCGGCGTATGCATCGCGACTTCCCGTCGCAGTTTGTCGCGGCGCGGCACGTGGAGGTTTGGCTGCCTCCCGGCTATTCAGCCCACACAGCGACGCGGTACCCCGTGCTGTACATGCACGACGGGCAGAATGTGTTCGACCCCGCGACGTCGTACACCGGCGTGGACTGGGCGATTGACGAGACGATGACGCAGCTCATCGCGCAGAAGCAGGTGCGGCCGGCGATCGTGGTGGCCGTCTGGAATACGCCCAAACGGTTCGAGGAGTACATGCCGCAGAAGGCCGTGCCGCCGGGCGACAGCATGATGTCGGTGCCCGGCCGCAAGATGTCCACCGCCGGGGTGGTTTCGGATTCGTATCTCAAGTTCCTCGTCACCGAGCTCAAGCCGTTCGTGGACAAGACGTATCGCACCAGGCCCGGACCCGCGGACACGTTCGTGATGGGGTCGAGCATGGGCGGGCTCATCTCGTGCTATGCCGTGGCCGAGTATCCGCAGGTGTTTGGTGGGGCCGGGTGCGTGAGCACGCATTGGCCCGTGGGGGACGGCTCGCTGATCGAGTACCTGCGGCGCAACATGCCCGACTCCAAGACGCACCGGTTCTACTTCGACCACGGCACGGTGACGCTCGACGCCATGTATGGCCCGTATCAGCGGCGCGCCGACGCACTTATGCGTTCAGCCGGATACACGGATGACGTCAACCTGCTGTCGCGCGCGCTTGAGGGTGCTGAGCATAATGAGACCGCATGGCGGGTGCGGATGGGGGAGGCGCTGGCGTTCCTGATTGGGCGGTGAGCCTGTGCGCCGCGATGCGCCGGGACGGCTGCGCACGGGCTGCCGAGGCACCCATTTCAGACCGCTCGGCGCTTCACCCATGATAGGCTGACCGGCTGCGTCAGCCTGGCATTCCGACCGTCCGTTGCAGCCCGAGCACCCAAGACGCACCCAAGACGCGCTGGCGCAATGACTTGCTGCGCTGAATATTGAGGGTCACCAAGCGTGATAGGCTGACCGCGTTCTGCAGTCTAACCGTTCTTCTGCAGTCTAACGTTCCATCCTGTAGTCTAACGCGCTGTCTAATCTCGTTATACCGACGCCGAGCGTTCAATGCCGCACGATGAGACGAAGGCTCTCCCTTTGCTCGCCGCTTACGGATTCGCCGCCGAGCACGGACTAGCTCCGGAGGCGCAAGCCATTCGCGAGCTGCCAGCGGCGTCCATCGTGCGACGAGGGTTCTTCGTCGCCCTGTTCGAGAAGGCTGACATCTTCAATGAGTTCTGCGCCAAGCACTGGACGTTCTCGGCTACGCCAGAAGGCGCGAAGAAGCTCGCGAGATACCGGCACGTCAAAGAGAAGTTTGAAGACTCCGGCGACAGTGGCGATGCGACCGCAGTTGAGTCTCAGGACGACGAATCGGACGAGTTCGCCCTTGAAGCGCACCTGCGCGATTTCCTCGCCACCAACTTGGATCGCATTGAACCCGGCCTCGCGCTTGTCGAGCACGGCGTGGAGTACGCTATCGATGGCGGTCGAATCGACCTCCTCGCGAAAGGCAAGGATGGCAAGTACGTCGTGATCGAACTGAAGCTCTCGCGTGGCCGAAACAAGACCGTCGGCCAGATTCTCCACTATATGGGTTGGGTAGACAAGGAGCTCGGAAGCGCACCGTGCCGCGGATACATCGTCGCGAAGACGATTCCGGATGACCTCAAGCTGGCGGTGAGTCGCGTTCCGGGAGTCAAACTCGCCGAGTACAAGCTCAGCTTCTCTATCAAGCCCGTGTAGATCGAGATGCGCGCGGTATAACGGCAGTTGGTGCAGACGGCCGCGCTGGGGTAGCGGTTGGGCGGCCGTGCTTTATCGTACCTGAAGGTACCGCACGGCCGCCCAACCGCATTTTATGGAAGCGGCCGCAGCACAACTTGACGTTAGCGCGATTTGCGCCTGAGATGGAATCAGGAGAGATTTCGGCAACCGCCCACGGAGTTACCATGCGCACCTTCACCGCAGTCATTGAGCGCGATCAAGAAACAAACCTGTTTGTCGGGTATATCCCCGGCTGGCCGGGTGCGCACTCACAGGGCGAGACGTTGGATGAGCTTCGCGCGAACCTCCGAGAAGTCCTCGACATGCTGCTTGAGGATGGGGATCCGGATCTCGACGCGGAGTTCGTCGGCACGCAGACGCTCGAAGTCGCGTAGTCGGCATGGGGCGCGTTCTGCCACTCCGGCCGCGTGAAGTCATTGGGATCTTGACCGCGCTTGGATTTGTCGAGGTCCGCCAGCGCAGCTCGCACAAGCAGTTCCGTCACCCCGACGGCCGCGGCACCACTGTGCCGGATCACGGTGGGCGCGACATCGCTCCCGTGCTCATCCGACAGATTGCCAAGGACATCGGATTGTCGGCGGACGACTTCATCGCGCTTCGGTAGGAACGCGCTTAGGCGCCGCCAGTAAATAACCTTTACAAGTGCAGTC
>PNKL01000048.1 GCA_013822425.1 Gemmatimonas sp. | reverse complement strand
CGGTCCACGTCTTTGCCCTCGACACGCACGATGATGTCGCCCGGTTCGAGTCCCGCCCTGCGGGCAGGCGAATTCTCGTTGCCGTTGAACCCACCGACCTTGGCGCCCGCGATCTGCTTCAGCCCGGCCACCGCCGCGTCTTCGGCATTCACCTCGTTGATGGTGATGCCGAGGATGGCGCGCCGCACGCGGCCGTGCGCCACGATGTCGTCCATCACCGTCTTCGCCAGCGTGATCGGAATGGCAAAGCCGTAGCCTGAATAGAACCCGGTCTGGCTGGCGATCGCCGAGTTGATGCCGATCACTTCGCCGCGCGTGTTCATCAGCGGTCCGCCCGAGTTGCCCGGGTTGATCGCCGCGTCGGTCTGGATGAAGTCGGTGATCGCGAGGCTGTCCCGGTTCAGTCCGGCGAGTTCCACCCCGCGCCCCTTGGCGCTGACGATGCCGGCCGTCACGGTGAAGTTCAGCCCCAGCGGGTTGCCGATGGCCACCACCCACTCGCCGATGCGGAGCTTCTGGTCGTCGCCGAGCCCCACGGTGGGCAGGCCGCTGGCGTCAATCTTGAGCACCGCGACATCGGTCTGCGGGTCGCGGCCGACGATCTTCGCCTTGAACTCGCGCCGGTCGCTCATCAGCACCTTCACGCGGTCGGCGCCCTCCACCACGTGGTTGTTGGTGAGGATGTAGCCGTCCCTGCTGACGATGAACCCCGAGCCGGAGGATTCGGCCGGCCCCTGCTGGCGCGGATCGAGCTGGTTGAAGAAGTCCTCGAAGCCCGGCGGCACGTTGCGCCGCTGCTGCGTGCCCGGGCGGGGCCGGCGCGCGTCGCGCTCGGCCTGGATGGACACCACCGCCGGCGTGACGCGCTCCGCGATCGTGGCGAATCCCTCACCCGGCACTCCGGCCGGGATCGGCGCCATCGTCTCGGTCTTGACCTTGCCGCCGCCCTGCGCGAACAGGCCCTGCGTCCAGTCGAGCGAAGAGGCAAAGAACACGCCGCCGATGAAGGCGGAGGCGGCAATGGCCGCCATCTTGGAACGGGAGAAATGGAAGGACATGGCTGGTACAGTAACCGTTTGAGGGGACGATTGGTAAGACAAACTGGGGGGGTGAAGGTTCCCTAGCGGCAGATGGTAGAGGGTAGAGGGTTGAGGGTTGAGGGTTGAGGGTTGAAGGTGGAGGGGAGATGGCGGGACGGCGGCGGATCGCGCCGGGTCATGCCTTATCCGTCCACGATCTACCATCTACCCTCGACCACCTACCATCTCCCTGCCGCCATCAGCCCACTTTCGCCTACTTCTTTTTCTCGTCCACGATCTCGTAATCAGCCTCGACCACATCGTCGGCCTTCTTGTCCGCCGGTGGCGCGTCGCCGCCTGGTGGCGGCGCCTGCTCGCCGGCGCTTGACGTTTGCTGCTGCTCGTAGAACGAACGCCCGGCCGCCTGGAAGGCGGCGTTGAGTTCCTCGAGCGCCGCCTTGACCTCGCCGAAGTCCTCGCCGCGGTGCGCCTTGCGGGCGCGCTCCACGGCCTGGTCGAGCCGCGTCTTCAGGTCGGCGGGCAGCTTCTCGCCCCACTCCTTGGCGTTCTTCTCCACTTCATACGACATCGAGTCGAGGCGATTGCGCGTGTCGATCTCCTCACGGCGCGCCTTGTCCTCGGCGGCGTTCTTCTCGGCGTCCTTGACCATGCGGTCAATCTCGGCGTCCGACAGCCCGCTCGAGGCCTCGATGCGAATCTTCTGCTCCTTGCCGGTCGCCTTGTCGCGCGCCGTCACGTGCAGGATGCCGTTGGCGTCGATGTCGAACGTCACCTCCACCTGCGGCGTGCCGCGCGGTGCCGGCGGGATGCCCGTCAACTGGAACTTGCCGATCGTCTTGTTGTGCAGCGCCAGCTCGCGCTCGCCCTGCAGCACGTGGATCTCCACCGTCGTCTGGTTGTCGTCGGCCGTGGAGAAGATCTCCGACTTCTTGGTCGGAATCGTCGTGTTGCGCGGGATCAGCACGGTGGTCACGCCGCCCAGCGTCTCGATGCCCAGCGACAGCGGCGTCACGTCGAGCAGCAGCACGTCCTTCTGCTCGCCCGTGAGCACCGCCCCCTGGATGGCCGCGCCGACGGCGACGACTTCGTCCGGGTTGACGCCCTTGTTGGGCTCCTTGCCGAAGAAGTCCTTCACGATCTGCTGGACCTTGGGGATGCGCGTCGAACCGCCGACGAGGAGCACCTCGTCGATCTCGGTCGGCTGCATGCCGGCGTCCTTGAGCGCCTGCTTCATCGGCTCGAGCGTGCGCTGGATGAGGTCATCCACGAGCTGCTCGAACTTGGCGCGCGTCATCTGGTAGTTGAGGTGCTTGGGGCCCGACTGGTCGGCCGTGATGAACGGCAGGTTGATGTCGGTGCTCTGCGTGCCCGAGAGCTCGATCTTGGCCTTCTCGGCGGCCTCCTTCAGGCGCTGGAGCGCCATCGGGTCCTTGGAGAGGTCGATCGCCTGGTCCTTCTTGAACTCCGCCACCAGCCACTCGATGATGCGCTGGTCGAAGTCGTCGCCGCCGAGGTGCGTGTCGCCGTTGGTGGACTTCACCTCGAACTGCTTGGAGCCGTCCACCTCGTAGAGCTCGAGCACCGAGATGTCGTACGTGCCGCCGCCGAGGTCGAATACGGCGACCTTCTCGTCCTTCTTTCCCTTCTTGTCGAGGCCGTACGCGAGCGCGGCGGCCGTCGGTTCGTTGATGATGCGCAGCACGTCGAGGCCGGCGATCTTGCCCGCGTCCTTGGTGGCCTGACGTTGCGAGTCGTTGAAGTATGCCGGCACGGTGACCACCGCGCGCGTCACGCCTTGGCCCAGGTAGTCCTCGGCGGTCTGCTTCATCTTCTGCAGGATCATCGCCGAGATTTCGGGGGGCGAGTAGGTCTTGCCCTGCACCTCGACCATCACGACGTCGTTGGCACCGCGAATGACCTTGTAGGGCACGCGCTTCTGCTCCTCGGTGGCCTCGGACGTCTTGCGTCCCATGAAGCGCTTGATCGAGAAGACGGTGTTCGCCGGGTTGGTGACCGCCTGCCGCTTGGCGATCTGCCCCACGAGGCGCTCGCCGTCCTTCGTGAAGCCGACGACCGACGGCGTGGTGCGCCCGCCCTCGGCGTTCGGGATGACGACCGGGTCGCCACCCTCCATCACGGCGACCACGGAGTTCGTGGTCCCCAGGTCGATGCCAATGACCTTGTCTGCCATCTGGTCCTCGTCTCGGTAAGAAGATCGCACGGCAACCGTGCCGCAAAGGTCCCCAACGACACGCCGGGGGCGCCGGTTTCGCCGGACTGTCGCAACTATAGGTCAAGCAAGGGTGAGGCCACGAAAGCCCTGCCGAATTGACGGGAATTGGCGCAAGTGGTCCGCTACTAATGGCAGGACAACGACTTGCAGGGTGCCGAGATGCAGGATCGGCAGGGTTTGCGAAACCTTTTGGTGGGGGCCACGCGTCTAACGCTGTACTTGCGCGCCGGGTAGTTTCGGGGGCCGAGCGGGCGGTGCTGGGTCCGGTGTTCGTGGTGGAACAGCACGTGAAGTCCGCGATCTCCCTTCTCCCTTCTCCCGTCTGCCATCTCCCATCACTCGCCCGGGTGCTGAACCAAAATGATACCGATTGGCGACGACAACCCGACCATCCGCGTGCCCGTCGTAACGATCTTCCTGATCGTCGCGATGTTCGCCGTCTGGGTGCTGGTGCAGGGAGCTGGCGGTGACGAAGGGCTTCTCGCGGCGAGCGTGTGCAACCTGGGGATGGTGCCGGGCGAACTGACGGGCCTCGCACCGCTCGGATCAGGCGTGCCCATCGGACGCGACCTCGCCTGCGTCATCGACGATCAGGGCATCAACGCATTGACCCCCGTGATCTCCATGTTCCTGCACGGCGGGTGGATGCACATCATCGGCAACGCGATGTTCCTGTGGGTGTTCGGGAACAACGTCGAGGACGTCGTGGGCCGGCGGCGGTTCCTCGCGTTCTACCTCATCTGCGGACTGACCGCGGCAGCGGCGCACGTGCTCGTGGATCCGCGTTCCCCGGTGCCGACGGTCGGCGCGTCGGGCGCCGTGTCCGGCGTGATGGGCGCGTACCTCGTGCTCTTTCCCAAGGTGCGCGTGCGGATGCTGTTCATCTTCGTCATCATCCTGAAGGTGATTCCGCTCCCCGCCTGGCTGGTGCTGCTCTACTGGTTCGGCCTGCAGCTGCTCAGCGGCATTCCCGAGTTGCTCTCGCCGAGTCCTGAAATTGCGGGCGGCGTCGCCGTCTGGGCACATGTTGGCGGATTCCTGGCGGGCGTGTTGCTTGCCAAGGTGTTCGTGAACCCGACGCTCCTGCAGCGGCGGCACGATATCCTGTTGTCCCGGAAGGAGTTCGACGCGCTGGCGTAAGGATCGCTGATCCGCGTCGGCAGGTGCACGGCCGTGCGCGCTCGCCAATGCGTTGAGCCAGCCGCATCTCGCCTGCTGTGGTGTGCCCCATTTGTGGTGTGCCCCATTTGTGGTGTGCCCCATTTGGCGCATCTTCTTGCGCTGGCGTAACTTTCCTCGCGGGTGAAACGCGATGCGATGTGTCGCGCGCGATCCCGGACACCCGGCGACCGCCGGGTGCCCCAACACTGAACACCATTCCGTTGGAGCGACGCCCGTGCGGCTGATCCCCAAGGACGAAGGCTTTTTTGAGTTGTTCGACCAGTTGTCGACGAAGCTCACCAAGTCCGCGCAAGTGCTCGACCAGCTCTTCAACGAACCCACCCGGCTCGACTTTCACTCGACGCAGATCAAGCTGGTCGAGCGGGAGGCCGATGACATCGTCCACGAGGTGATGAACCGGCTGGACCGCTCCTTCGTGACGCCGCTCGATCGCGAGGACATTCACCTGCTCGCGTCGTCACTCGACACGGTCGTGGACCTGATGGACGGCACGGCGCGTCGCGCGCTGATGTTCAACATCACCGACCGCCGGGAGCCGGCGAAGGCGCTCTCCGCGCTGCTCGTGCGGGGCGCCGAGGTGATCGCCGAGAGCGTGAAGCACATCAAGGACCCGACGAAGGTCATCGAGGCGGCCCGCGCCATCAAGTTGATCGAGGAAGAGGGCGACGGCATCTACTCGGACGCGGTCGGTGCGCTCTTCCGGCAGGTGGGCGCCGACGCGCTGGACGTGCTGAAGTGGAAGGAGATCTACGACAACCTGGAGCACGCCCTCGACGAGTGTGAGGATGTCATGAACGTCCTCGAGAGCATCGCACTCAAGAACAGTTGACCGTGCTCACCTACATTCTCGCGATCATCCTGGTCGCGTTCATCTTCGATTTCATCAACGGGTTTCACGACGCCGCCAACTCGATCGCCACGGTCGTCGGCACGCGCGTCCTGAGCCCCATCGCCGCCGTGAGCATGGCGGCGTTTTTCAACTTTGTCGCGCTGTTCGTCTTTGGCACGCACGTGGCCAAGACCATCGGCTCCGGGATGATCGACATCAGCATCGTGAATCCCGACGTGATTCTCGCGGGCCTGCTCGGCGCGATCACGTGGAACCTGGTGACGTGGTGGTACGGAATTCCGTCGAGTTCGTCCCACGCGTTGCTCGGTGGGTACGCCGGTGCCGCCGTGGCACGCGCCGGGTTTTCGGCGGTGATTCCGGCGGGGTGGGTCAAGACAATCCTCTTCATCGTCTTGTCGCCGATGATCGGATTGCTGTTGGGGCTCGGCATGATGACCGCGACATTCTGGATCTTCCGGAATGCGCGTCCCGCGCGGGTGGATCGGCTGTTCCGGGTGCTGCAGCTCGCGAGTTCCGCGCTTTTCTCGCTCTCGCACGGCGCCAACGACGCCCAGAAGACCATGGGCATCATCATGAGCCTTCTGCTCGCGAGTCAGGTGGCGGTCGGTCAGCTGGGCGGCGTCTTCTCGTTCCTGCGCGTCAACAACCCCAATGACATCCCGATGTGGGTGAAGGCCGGTGCCCACTTCGCCATCGGCATGGGGACGCTGATGGGCGGCTGGCGCATCATTCACACGATGGGCTCTCGGGTGACACGGCTCCGACCGGTGGGCGGATTCTGCGCTGAGACGGGCGGCGCGATGTCCATCCTTCTGGCCACCGGACTCGGCATTCCCGTCAGCACGACGCACACGATCAGCGGGGCGATCGTCGGCGTCGGTACGACGACGCGGCTATCCGCGGTGCGCTGGGGGGTGGCGGGCCAGATGATCTGGGCGTGGATTCTGACCATTCCCGCCGCCGCATTCGTCGCCGCGGTGAGCTATCTCGTCATCCACTTCGCCCGGGCCTGATCGCCTGTCGGACGTCCACGTCGCCATGTCCTCACGTCAGCGGATCCCGGTCTTCAACCGCGAGCTGTCCTGGCTCGCGTTCAACGCGCGGGTGCTCCACGAGGCGGCCGACACGCGGACGCCGCTGCTCGAGCGGCTGAAGTTCCTGTCCATCGTCAGCACCAACCTGGACGAGTTCTACATGGTGCGCGTCGCCGGCGTGCGCCGGCAGGTCGCCGCCGGGTTCGGCAAGGTGGGGCGAGACGGCGTGTCGCCGGCCGAATTGCTCGACCGGATTGACGAGCGCGTGCGCGAGATGGGGGCGGAGCAGGCGCGCATCCTCGAGGAGGAGGTGCTACCTGAACTGGCGCACCACGGGGTCCGGTTGCTGCAGATGTCCGACCTCGACGCGAGCGAGCGGCTGGCGGTGAACGCCTTCTTCGACTCGCAGGTCTTCCCCGTGCTGACGCCGCTGGCGGTGGATCCGGGGCATCCGTTCCCCTACATCTCCAACCTCTCGCTGTCGCTCGCCGTGGAGCTGCGCGAGCCGGAGACGGGCATCGAGCACTTTGCGCGCGTCAAAGTGCCCAAGTCGCTGCCGCGCTGGGTGCCCGTGCGGTCGCTGCAGTACCTGCCGCTCGAGGACCTCATCGGGGCGCACCTGGGCCTCCTGTTCCCCGGGATGGAGATCACCGGCCATCACGCGTTCCGCATCACGCGCTTCTCGGACCTCGAGATCGCGCCGACAGAGGAGCCCGAGGACCTGCTGGCGATGATCGAGGAGCAGGTCTTTCAGCGGCGATTCGGCGAGGTGGTGCGGCTGGAGGTGCAGCGCGGCATGCCCGCGCAGCTCCGCGCGCTGCTGCTCAGCGAGTTGCGGGAGACGGAAGATCCGGAGATGGCGCCGCTGACCGAGCGCGAGGTGCACGAGCCGGGTCGCCTGCTCGACCTGGGCGACCTCATGGCGCTGTCGACGCTCGACCTGCCGGAACTGCGCGACCCGCCGTTCGTGCCCGTCACGCCGCCGGAGTTGCGCGATGGCCGGTCGGTCTTCGACGTGGTGCGCGAGCGCGACGTGCTGGTGCACCATCCGTTCGACTCGTTCCCGGCGACGGTGGAACGCTTCCTCGACGAGGCGGCGCGCGATGAGCACGTGCTGGCCATCAAGCTGACGCTCTACCGGACGTCCGGCGACACGGCCGTGGTGCGCGCGCTCACCGAGGCGGCGCAGGCGGGCAAGCAGGTGGCGGTGCTGGTGGAGCTGCAGGCGCGGTTCGACGAGTCGAACAACATCACGTGGGCGCGAACGCTCGAGTCGTTCGGGGTGCACGTGGCCTACGGGATTCCCGGGATGAAGACGCACGCCAAGGTGGCCCTCGTGGTGCGGCGGGAGCCCGACGGGATCCGCCGCTACGTGCACATCGGCACCGGCAACTACAACTCCAAGACGGCACGCACGTACACCGACTTCGGCCTGTTGAGCGCCAGCGAGTCGCTCGGCGCGGACGTGTCGGAACTGTTCAACATGCTCACTGGCTTCTCGCGGCAGCGGGAGTACCGCGCCCTGCTGGTGGCTCCCGTCTCCCTGCGCGAGCGTCTCATCGGCCTGATCGAACGCGAGGCGGCCAACGCGCGCGACGGCAAGCCGGCGCGCATCGTGGCCAAGATGAACGCCCTGGTGGACGGTCAGGTCATCGACGCGCTCTGCGAGGCGTCCAGCGCTGGCGTGGAGATGGACCTGCTCGTGCGCGGCATCTGCTGTCTGCGCCCGGGCGTGCCCGGCGAGTCGGAACGCATTCGCGTGGTGAGTGTCGTCGGCCGGTTCCTCGAGCACTCGCGCCTCTGGCGATTCGAGAACGGCGGTGATCCGGAGTACTACCTGGGCTCGGCTGACTGGATGCCGCGCAACCTCGACCGCCGCGTGGAGGCGATGGTGCCGATCCTGGACCGCGCGCTACACCCCCGGCTGGAGGCGGTGCTCAACGTCTTCCTGGCGGACAACCGGCAGGCGTGGGACCTGCACGCCGACGGCACGTGGGTGCAGCGGCGCGCCGGCGACGAGGGCGAACAGGCCTCGCACAAACGGCTGCTGTGCGAGTCGTGGGGGATGGCACGCACATTCGGAGCGGGGCGCGAGGCACCGACGGTCGCCACCGCCGGCTGATCACTCGCCGTCGCCGAGGTCCACGACGGAGCCATCCGGCGCGACGATCTCGACCGGCGCCCCCGCCACCTCTTCGAGCAGCCCCTTCTTGCGGGCGGCGCCCCAGAGTTCGAGCCGCATGGACGGCGCCATGTCGCTCTGGTGCGCGGTGATGCGCAGGGCGCGTCGCAGCCAGCGCACGCGCACGCGCTCCACGGCCGCCGCATGTCCGCGATCGAAGCCGTCGGCGACGCGGAGGATCGCGGCGAGCCGCTGGACACGCGTGCGCGTGGCGCGGTCCAGCGCGCCGTACTCGGCGTGTTTCACGCGGTCGGGCACCGAGCCGCGGTGAAAGCGCGCCACGTGCGCGACCACGGTCTGTTCGTCCGGGGTCATGCCGAGGAAGTCGGCGTGCTGGATGAGGTGGAACGAGTGCTTGTGGTGCTTCTGGTAATTGATGTGGTAGCCCACGTCGTGCAGCAGCGCCGCGTCGCTCAGCACCTGCCGGTCGACGGGAACACACCCGAGGCGGGCCCCCAGTGAATCGAAGAGCTGCAGCGCAAGACGCTGCACCTGCCGGGCGTGCGACTCCTCGTAATGGCAGCGCTCGGCGAACTCCCGCACCGAGCGCTCGCGCGCGTCGCCGGGGTCGCTGACCACGGGCGCGACGCGCGCCGTCTCGAGCAGCAACCCTTCCCGGATGCCATAGGCCGACGCGACGAACCCGCGCGGCTCGATGCGCGCACCGACTTCGGCGGCGACGGCCAGTCCGGCGAGGATGATGTCGGCGCGCGCCACGTTGAGCCCGGGGACGGCGAGGCGCTCGGTGGGAGTGAGCTCCTGCAGCATCTCGAGCAGGTGCTCGATCTCGTGCCACGGCATGCGCGTGCCGTGCACCGAGTGCGCCACACGGATCCCCTGCCGGGCGAGCACCATGCCCGCGAGGTTGGTGAAGGTGCCGCCGGAGCCGATGAGTTCGGCCCCGCGCCAGTCGCGCACGGGCAGCACGCGCCGGATATCGTCGCGGATCGCCTTGCGGAGCTTCTTGACGCCCTTCGGCGCCGGCCGGTCCGTCAGGTACTCCTCCGTGAGGCGCACGGCGCCGAACGGGAGCGAGACGTAGCGCTCGACAATGCCCTCGGCGGCCAGAGCGAACTCCACCGAGCCGCCACCGATGTCCATCACCACGGCCCGTCCGCGCCCGAGGTCGAAGTGGGCGAGGGCGCTGCGGAAGGCGAGGCGCGCCTCTTCCTCCCCGTCGAGGATGCGTACGCGAAGACCCGCGACCTCCCGCACCTGGCGCAGGAAGGCAGCGCCATTGGACGCGCCGCGCACCGCGGACGTCGCCACGGCCTCCACGCGCTTGCACCCGAGTTGCCGGGCGAGCGTGGCCATACGCGTCAGCGCCTCGAGCGCGAGCCGCATCGGCTCCTCGCCGAGCGCCCCCGTCTCGTGCAGCCCCGACTGCAGGCGCGGCGCGGCCTTCATCTCGTCGATGACCCGGATGGCGCCGTTGGACGAGACGTCGGCGACGATCTGTCGGATGGAGTTCGAGCCGATGTCGATGGCCGCGAAGCGCTGCGTTCCCTCTTCGCGCGGGGGGTGCGACGTGGTGCTGTGGAGGCGCAGCGGGGAAGTGGTCACGGCCTTGGGATGCGGGGAGGCGGTGCCACAACTCTAATGCGCGCGCGTCCGCGACGAAACCGTCAGTACATGTTGGCGAAACTCACGAACTTGAATTGCCCGTGCCGCTCGATGATCGATCCGAACAGCCGGCCTTCGCGTGCCGCGTCCGTGCCGGAGACGAAGCGTACCGTGCAGCCGACGTACAGGCGGTTGTTGCCTTGCACTTCGGGCGAGGACGGACAGTGCAGCTGCTCGACGTGGAACGGCCGCCCACCGTGTCGCTCCACCAACCTGCGAACGCCGCTGCCGCTCGGCATCTGAATCTGCCGCCAGAGCAGGCCGGGAGCCTGCCGGTAGGGCGGCCTGGTATACGGCGACTCGGGATAGACGAGGTCGATGAACTCGCGCGCGGTGACCGCAAGACGGCGCAACGCGATGGAGTCATTCGCGGAGATGGCCTGCGCCAGAGCGGCCACGAGCGCATCCTGCGAAGCGGCGCCGCCGGTCAGGCGCGAGGCGGGCGCTCCGCCAACCGCAATCCGAAAACGCCGAATTTCCTCTTCGATGGGGAGTATCGAATCGACGATGTAGCCCGGCCGCGCGCGGTTGATGGAGTCCTGGCGCACACGAGTCATTGAGTCGGTCCGCGCCCTGGCGAGAGAATCGGCGGCTGCGGTGTCACGGCCGGGCGCGTCCGCCGTGGAGCAGCCGGTCGCTCCAAGACCGAGCAGGCCGGCAACGATCAGCAGGAAGAATGCGAGTGCGCGAGGCGGCATGGGAACAAGTTACGGACGGAGGTCGAGAGGGAACAAAACGGCCGGCGCCCGATGCAGGTGCCGGCCGCTCCGCTGCCTGCCGTGATCAGTTGCGCACGTAGTTGGTCCAGCCCTGCCACCACTTCACGCCGCCGGGCGCCGCGGCGCCGAGGTACGAGGTGCCGGTCACCGCCGTACCCGCTTTCGTGGCGAGCTTGCCCGTGAACGTGGCCAGGCCGCCTGTGGCGATCGCCGAGCCTGCCGCCGGCGTGAAGTCGAAGGCGCTGGCGCCCGAGGGAACTGCGCCAGTTGCTGGAAGCGTCGTGAAGAGCGACGCCGCCGTCGTCGCGGCGCTATGGGTGATGCCGTTGCCGGCCAGGTCGAAGACGTTCTGCGTGGCCGTCGCCGCCTGGAACGCGTTGGGCGTCTCGGCGATAAAGACGTTCTTCACGGCGAGATCGGCCGCGGCGAGGTCTGGGATCGCCGTCGAGCCGGCACGCGCGTACGTGGCGACGTCGCGCACCGAGATGCCGGCCGCCGGATACCGAGCCAGCACGCCGTTGACGTAGTAGCCACCCGTGCCGCGGCGGAGCATCAGGCCGTAGCCGCCGCCCGCGCCCGTGATGGTCTGCGACGCAGGGCCAATCAGCGTGAAGTTCGCGACCACTGGAGTGGTGAGCGGCGCGGTGTCGAAGCCGAGGTCGCACCCCGATCCGTTGCAGCCGTCGTTTTCGATGCCCTGCAGGTCCGACGCGTACGACCCGGCGCCCGTACGGATGGGGATGTTCGTGGACTTGTAGGAGATGAGAAACTGGAGGCGGCCCTGGAAGCCCTCCGACATGTCGAACTGGTCGTCCTCGCCCTCGTAGGCGACGGCGTAGCTGAGGTCGGCGGCGCCGCCGAAGAACTCGAACGAGTCGTCGAGGCCGTTCACCGCGTTCAGGTAGGAGAGCCTGGTCCCCGATCCGACGGCGGCGAACGTGAAGGTGTTGAGCTCGTTGTTCAGCGACGGCGCAAAGCCGGCGAACTCCACGCGCACGTACTTCAGCTCGCCGCTGTTGTCCGTCACGGTCGTGCCGCCCGAGTAGAGGACCTGGTAGTTCTTCCCGCCCACGACGGCCTGTCCGTCGGTGCCGGAGCCCTCGATCTCCACCGAGCCGCTGCGATTGATCGGTGCGTTCCCGACGATGATCAGTCCGCCCCAGTCACCCGCCTGCCGCTGCCCGGCCAGGCGGGACGACGTGAAGACGATCGGCGCCTCGGCGGTGCCGACGGCCTGGATCTTCGCGCCGCGGAGCACCATCAGCGACGAGCCGAGCGTGTTGAAGTCGCCCTTGATTGTCGTGCCGGGCTGGATCGTCAGCGTGGCGCCGTTGGCCACGTGAATGAAGCCCTTCAGCGTGTACGTCGTGTCGGCGTACAGCGTGCGGTTCGCGGTGATGTCGGTGGCGATCTCGGCCGCGGCGCTGCCGAAGGCGAGAGTCGTCACGCTGATCTCAGCCGACGCGACGCTGGTGCTGCTGCCGCGCACGGTGATGATGCGATACCGATAGGCGGTCGAGACCTTGAGGTTGGCATCGGTGTAGCTGACCGCACCGGCGGTCGACGGCGCGGCGACGGTGCCGACCAGGCCGAAGGCGCCAGCCGCGCCCTCGGCGCGCTCGATGGTGTAGCCAGTGTCACCCGCCTTGCTGTTGAACGTGAGCTTGACGGCAGATGACGAGAGGGCCGTGGCCGACGCGCCGAGGACCGGCGTGACGGTCGGTGCCGTGCTGCTGTCGTTGCCGCAGGCGGTGAGTGCGGCGGCAGCGAAGAGGAGTGCCGCGACGCGGCGGATCGGGAACATGCAGGGGCTCCGTGTGGTGTGGAAGTCGCGCGCGTTGCGCGCCACAGAACGAAGGCCGGCGTCGGTGTCGAAATGGCGAGGGTGCGGTCACGGCGCCGTAACGAAGGCGGTACGCCTCCGCAACGACGACGGGGACCGTTGCCGGTCCCCGTGGCCCCGCCTCAGTGGTGCGCGGACACTATGGCCGCCACGACAACCCGGCCTGCACCACGCGTCCCACCCGGTACGATTCGCGGGTGACGGTGCCCTGGGTCGTGCGGTAGGGGGCGTCGAGCAGGTTCTTGGCGTCGAAACGCGCCGACAGCGCGCCGCTGATTGGAACGCGCAGCGACAGGTCGAGCACGCGCCGGGTGCGCTCGATCACGTCGGGGAGCGGCGCATCACCCGCCGCGTCAATACGGTCGCCCACCTGGTTGAAGAGCACCGTCGCGCTCGCTGCGCCGCTTTGGCTGACCCATGTGAGACCGCTGTTGAGCACGTACGGCGCCTGGCCCACCATCCGCCGCTTGAGGTTCGTGGCGCTGGCCTGCGTATTCGAGGGCAGTTCGATCCGGCTCTGCATCACCGTCACGTTCGTGAAGACCTGCAGGGACGAGAACGCATCGGCGATGAACGCCAGTGATTTCCGCGCCTCCAGTTCCACGCCGAGGTTCTCCGCGCGGCGGGCATTCGTATAGAACACGGTCCGCGTTCCCGAACCGGCGGCACGATACACGCGCTCGATGGGCTGGTCGAAGGTCTTGTGGAACACCGCGAGGCTCAGCACCTCGCTCGCATGCGGGTACCACTCCCAGCGCACGTCGAGATTCACCACGCGCGTGCGCTCGAGCTGGTCGTTGCCCTGCACGTCGTCGCCGTTGAGGACATCGCGGCTCTTGATGGGCGACAGCTCGCGGTACTCCGGCCGCGCCAGCGTGCGCGACGCCGAGAGGCGCAACTGCTGGTCGCGCGGCAGCGTGAGGGTGACGGCGAGCGAGGGGAGGATGTCGTTCCAGCGCTTTGCCGTGGCGATGGGCGACCCGAGCGTCGACACCGCGTCCACGTCCAGCCGGTCCCACTCGGCGCGGGCGCCGCCGACGAGCTTCAGCCGCTCGGTCGCCGTCCACTCACCCATCAGGTAGGCGGCGGCCAGGCGGTCACGGGCGCCGTACGATCCGCCCTGCGAGAGAGGGGCGATGTCGAAGACGCGGGACTGCGACGTCGCGAACCGGCCGTCGAAGATCTGCTCCGGGCGAAGCTCGCGGACCTCGTTCGTGGCCCCTGGGGCGCTGATGCTGAACGCGCGCGTGTCGGCGTCGCGGTCGGTCTGCCGCAGCAGGCCGCCGGCCTTGAGACGGTGCTGTGCGCCAGCGGGACCGAAGGTGAACTGATAGTTGGCGCGCGCCTCCCGGCTCGACTCGTCGAGTTGCGAAAAGGTGCGCACCGCGCCGCCGTTGCCGGTGCTCAGCCAGCGGAACGCTTCGGGCGACGTCGGCGTGTCGCGCTCCACCTGCTGGACGAACTCCGAACGGTCGGGTTCACTGCGCCGGACCTGCGCGTCCGAGAGCACCCAGTCAAACGCATGCGACTCCCCGACGGCGTGCTCGGCGCCGAGCTGCGTGGAGCGGACGGCGCGCTCCACATACTGCATGCGCTGAATGCGCGCCTCGATCCCCTCGTTTTCAAAGGAGCCGCGCTCGATGCGCGTGCTGTTGTCGGCCGACCGGTTGTAGATGGCGTTCAGGAAGAGCCGCGAATGCCGGCCCGCCATCGTGCTCAGGTTGGCGAGTCCGCCCCAGAGCACGCTCTGCGCCGTCGTCTCGCCGGTGAAGCGGTCGATCTCATTGGTGCTCCCCTTGACCGTTCCGCGGTCCGCGAGGGCGCGCACCTGGTCGTTCTTGACATCAACGCTCTGCGAGAGCGTGCCCGAGAACAAGTAGCCCAGGCGGTGGCCGAACAGGATCGGGTCGTCACCACCCACGGCGAATGACCCGCTCACGTTGGGAGCCCCGGTCGCCGCCTGCGGCGACCACGCGTTGCGGAACTGGCTGACCAGCAGGTTCTTGTCGCCGTGCGACAGGTTGAGACCCTGGAAGTTGCCGACCTCGCGCAATAGCTGCGGCAGCGCGCGCTTGCTGCCCACGAGCGCGAGACGTTCGCCACCCACGCCCTGCGCGAGGCTGAGCGCGCGGCCGGTGGCGCCGGCGGCATAGCCCGAACCGAATTGCGCGCTGTACGTGCGCGCGGCGGGGAACTCGCGGGTCTTGATGTCCACCTGCGCGCCGGAAAAGTCGCCCGGCTGGTCGGGCGTGAAGGTCTTGGTGGTCGTGATGGACTGCAGCAACCCCGCCGGGAAGAGATCGAGCGGCACGACCCGCTTTTCCGGCTCCGGGCTCGGCATACGGGTCCCGTTGAGCGAGCTGGTCGTATAGCGCTCGCCGAGGCCCCGAACGAAGACGTACTTGCCGTCCTGGACGGTCACGCCAGACACGCGCTGGACGGCCTGCGCCGCGTTGCCATCGGGGCTCTTCTGGATCTGCTCGGCGGTCACCGCGCTGACGACGCCGTTGCTGTTGCGCTGCCGGTCGAGTGCCTCGCTGACCGTGCCGCGTTCCGATGCCGCGGTGACCACCTGCGCGGTCAGTCGAAGTGTGGCGGCCTCGAGCGCGACGTTCTGCTCGAGCGCCTGGCCTGGATCGAGCATCAGTCCCGTGATCGTCTTTGGCGTGAAGCCGATGCGCCGCAGATGGATGGTCACCGTGCCGGCGTCGATCTTGGCGATGGCGAAACGGCCATCCACGCCGGAGGATGTGCCCAGCGTGGTGCCGACGACCTGCACGCCGACGTCGGAAAGGCCCAGGCCGGTGGAGGCGTCAATCACGCGGCCGACGATACGGCCGTGGCGCACCTGGGCGGAAAGCGCGAGCGGCGCCGCGACGACGGCCACACAGGCGCAGGCGATCAGGGAGCGAAGCGGTCGGGTCATGGAAAGGGCTGGGTAGGGTACAGTGCGGCTCCGGACACCACAAAAGCTCCCATCGGCCCGCCACAGTCTGTTCACGGCTTCGCAACGGCCATGTAACGACGAGGGCGCCGGATCCGCGGGAATCCGGCGCCCATGGACCCGCGCAGGGGCGGGCTCTTAGTCGTCCCGCTCGGCGTGGTGCTTGATCTGCTTGCCCTCGGCGAGGAAGACGGCATCCTCGCTGATGTTCGTGGCGAGGTCGGCCACGCGCTCCAGATTGCGGCTGACGAGCAGCAGCTCGAGCCCCGGATTGATGGTCCGCGGATCGGACATCATGTGCGTGAGCAGCACCCGGAAGAGCGCGTTGTGCATCGCGTCCACGTCATCATCGCGGCGGCACACCTCACGCCCCAGCGTGCCGTCGGCGCGCACGAAGGCGTCGAGCGCGTCGGCAAGCATGCCACGGGCGCGCTTCGCCATCTCGGCCATGGACGGTTCGGGCGAGACGCGGGTCGGGAGCTCGTGCAGGCGCAGCGCGCACTGCGCGATGTTCACCGCGTGGTCGCCCACGCGCTCCAGGTCGCTGGTCACCTTGATGGCGCTCACCAGGAAACGGAGGTCGCGCGCCATGGGCTGCTGGAGCGCGAGCAATTCCACGGCGAGCTGTTCGACGTCCAGCTCCATCTGGTCGATCTCGCGGTCGGCCTCGATGACGGCCTGCGCCTTGCCCGTGTCGCGCGTGAACAGCGCGTCCACGGAGAGCTCCACGAGCTCCTCGGCGCGCGCGGACATGGCGAGCAGGCGCTGCTTGAGCTCGCCCAGCTGGTCGTGAAAGTGCCGGAATCCGGCGGTGGGCTCAGCGGTCATCCGAATCTCCCGGTGATGTACGCTTCCGTGCGCTCCTCGCGGGGGGCCGTGAAAAGCTGGTCGGTGGGGCCGTGCTCGATGAGCTCGCCCAGGTAGAAGAACGCCGTCCGGTCGGACACGCGCCCCGCCTGCTGCAGGTTGTGCGTCACGATGACGATGGTGAGCTCCTTCTTCAGTTCCCACAAGAGCTCCTCGATGCGCTGGGTCGCAATGGGATCAAGCGCCGAGGCGGGCTCGTCGAGCAGCAGCACCTCGGGCTCGTTGGCCAGCGCCCGGGCGATGCACAGGCGCTGCTGCTGTCCACCCGAAAGGCCGAGCGCGCTGGTGCGGAGGCGGTCCTTCACCTCGTCCCAGAGCGCGGCGCGGCGGAGCGCCTGCTCCACGATCTCGTCGAGTGCGCTGCGCGACGGCCGGCGGTTGAGGCGCGGCCCCCAGGCAACGTTGTCGTAGATGGATCTCGGGAACGGGTTTGAGCGCTGGAAGACCATGCCGATGCGCTGGCGCAACTGCACCACGTCCACGCTCCGGTCCAGCACGTCCTCGCCGTCGAGCAGGATGCGGCCGGTGCTGCGCGTCCCCGGCAGGAGGTCGTGCATCCGGTTGATGCTGCGCAGGAACGTGCTCTTGCCGCACCCCGACGGGCCGATGAGCGCCGTCACCTCGCGCGGCACGAGGTCAAGCGAGATGTCGAAGAGCGCCTGCTTGGGGCCGTACCAGAACGAGAAGTTCTCCACGGCCACCGCGCCCGGGCGTGCGTCGGACGGCGGGGCTTCGGGCGCGAGCGGGGCGGTAATCGTCGTCATCCGAACCGTCCCGTGATGTAGGCTTCGGTCCGCTCGTCGGACGGCGAGGTGAACATGCGTGAGGTCGGCGCCACTTCCACCAGGTCGCCCAGCAGCATGAATGCGGTGCGGTCGGAGACGCGCGCCGCCTGCTGCATGTTGTGCGTCACGATGACGACGGTGACGTCGCCGCGCAGCTCGTAGACGAGCTCCTCGATCTTCTGCGTGCTGAGCGGGTCGAGCGAGGCGGTGGGTTCGTCGAGCAGCAGCACGCGCGGCTTGGTCGCGAGCGCGCGCGCGATGCACAGCCGTTGCTGCTGGCCGCCGGAGAGCGCCATGGCGCTGTCGTTCAGCCGGTCCTTCACTTCCGCCCACAGCGCCGCACGGTGCAACGCCCACTCGGCGATCGCGTGCTGTTCGGCGCGCGAGGGCGCGGCGCGTCCCGCGGCGCGGAATCCGGCGGTCACATTGTCGCGAACGGACATGGTCGGGAACGGCGTCGGGCGCTGAAAGACCATGCCGATGCGGCGGCGCACCTCGATCGGGTTCACGCTGCGCTCGTAGATGTCCTTGCCGTCGAGCCGCACCTCGCCCTCGACGCGGGCCGTCGTCACCGTCTCGTGCATGCGGTTCAGGCAGCGCAGCAGCGTGCTCTTGCCGCACCCCGACGGGCCGATGATCGCCGTCACCTGGCCTTCGAGAAAGTCCAGGTTCACGTCGCGCACGGCGCGCGTCGCGCCAAAGAAGGCGTCGAGCGCGCGCACGGAAATGAGCGCGTTGGCCGCGGGGGCCGCCACCGCGGTCGCCGCGACATCCGTGGCGAGCACCTGCGGTTCAGTCGTGGCCATGGCCGAACCGGGAGCGGGTGACATAGCGGGCAATGAGACTGATGACGAGGACGAGGGCGAGGAGGACGAGCGCGCCGGCCCAGGCCAGCGAGTGCCACTCCTCGTAGGGGCTGATGGCATACGAGAAGATCTGCAACGGGAGCGCGCTGATCGGCTGCGTGAGCGACGTGGACCAGAACTGGTTGCCGAACGCCGTGAAGAGCAGGGGGGCCGTTTCGCCGGCAATGCGCGCCACGGCGACGAGCGCGCCGGTGACGATGCCGGGAAGCGCCGTGCGCAGCACCACGGTGAGTGAGGTGCGCCAGCGCGGGTACCCCAGCGCCAGCGCCGCCTCGCGCAGCGAGTTGGGGACGAGGCGGATCATCTCCTCGGTGGCGCGCGCGACGAGGGGGATCATCATCGCGGCCAGCGCGATGCCGCCGGCGAGCGCCGAGAAGTGCTTGACCGGGCGGACCAGGAACTGCCAGGCAAAGATGCCGACGACGATGGACGGCAGGCCATTGAGCACGTCGGAGAGAAAGCGGACCACCGATGCGAGCCGCCCGCCGCGATGCTCGGCGAGGTACATGCCGGCGCCGATGCCCACCGGAAGTCCGATGGCCGACGCGATGGCGATGAGCATCAGCGTGCCGGCGAGCGCGTTGGCCATGCCGCCGCCGGTCTCGCCGACGGGCTTGGGCATCGCCGTGAAAAACGCCCAGTTCAGCGAACTCGCCCCCTGCTTGAGTAGCAGCCCGAGGATAAGGACCAGCGGCAGCGTTGCGAGCAGCGCCGCCACCACCGTGAGGGCAACCATCGCCGCGCTGCGTGCCCGCCGCGCGCGAATGGACCGCCGGGGTGCGCGGCTGGTCATGCCTGCCCCCGCCGCTCGACGCGCCAGACGAGCCAGCGCGCGATGATGTTCACCATGAGCGTGATGGCGAGCAGCACCGCGCCCACCGCCATCAGCGCCGACAGGTGCATGTCATTGGTGGCCTCGGAAAACTCGTTGGCGATCACCGAGGCCATCGTGTACCCTGGGGCAAAAAGCGACGACGAGATCTCATGGCGGTTGCCAATGACCATCGTCACCGCCATGGTCTCTCCGAGGGCGCGTCCCAGGCCGAGGATGACGCTGCCCATCACGCCGGAGCTCGCGTAGGGGAGGACGGCGCCCCAGATCATCTCCCAGCGGGTGGCGCCCAGGGCCAGCGCGGCCTCGCGCTGCGAGCGCGGCACCGCCATGAGCACCTCGCGCGTCACCGAGCTGATGTACGGCAGCACCATGATCGCGAGGATCAGCCCGGCGGCGAGCATCGAGGGGCCGTACGCCGGACCCGAGAAGAGGGGGGTGTCGCCGAGGTGGAGACGGTCGGCGAGGAAGGGCATCACCTGCTCGCGCAGGAACGGCACGAGCACGAAGATGCCCCAGAGGCCGTAGACGACGCTGGGAATCGCGGCCAGCAGGTCGACCAGGAAGGCGACGGGCTGGCGCAGCCACGACGGCGCGAACTCGGAGAGGAAGATCGCGACGCCGATGGCCAGCGGCGTGGCGATGAGCAGCGCGAGCAGCGACGACACGATGGTGCCGTAGATCGCCGGCGCCGCGCCGAAGGTTCCGTTCACCGCGTCCCATGCGCTCGACGTGAGGAACCCGAGGTGGAACGCCTTCAGCGCCGGCCACGCCGCGACCGCCACCTCGAAGGCCAGCAGGACGAGAAGCAGCGGGATGCTCAGCGCGAACGCGGTCGTCGTGTACCGGTAGATGCGGTCGCCGACCGACGCGCCATGGAGCTGCGTGGATGCCAAGAGAATTCGAAAAGAAGGAGAGGGCGGCGGATGGCTCCGCCGCCCTCTCTAATCTTCGCCCTTCCGCGTCACCGTGTCGTGCCGGCCATGTAACGGAATTGTCACGGTCCGCCGCTTGGCCTAGAACGCCCACATAGCGGGCGTTGCCGTCAAGCAACCGCTGGAGCGCGTCGCGGCGTTGGCAACCGGCGGCTCGGGCGGCAGCGTCGCCGGCGGCGGTACCGGGGTCGCCGGCGCGCATCCGGCGACCGCGAAGCCGGCGAGGGCAACTCCGGAGATTGGGAGCACATCGCGACGTGAAACCTTCGGTTCGGCAGGAGTCATGGTTCGGTTGGTGAAGAGTGGCTACCGGTGGACGGCCCGGTGACGACCGCTGGAAATCAGAAGTTGAACTGCGCCTGAAGCTTGACGAGCCTGCCACGCTGCGTCGCGAGTGGAGAGGCACCATCGGCAGTTTCGCGAACACCACTCGTGAACGCACCCGTCAGTTCGAATGAGGCGAAGGGGAGCCACTCGATACCGACTTCCGTCTCGCTCAGGCGACTGCGACGCGCGTCGGTTTCGAGCTTCTTGCCACCCTGGTAATACTGCACGCGGCCGAATGCGGTGATCACCTGGGAACCGTGCGTCATGCGAATCATCGGCTGCAAGAACCCGCCTTTCAGACGCCGCGACACTACCGCGCGCGCAACTGGTTCGAACTCAGGACCCCAGCCCTCGGTCCACTCTGCCACCACACCGAACGGACGCTGATAGAGCGTGAACGACGCCGCCCAACGCTCATCGAGATACTCGCCGGCAACGGCGACACCGGCCGTGCGCGACGGAAGTACGAACCGACCCGTATAGTACTGTAGCCCCGCCTCGGCCAGTTGATGGCCCGGGAGCCGGAACGGGTACGCCACGCGCGCCACGACGTGCTGGGAGTTGTTTGCCTCCGGCCGGTTCGACGTCTGGCCGTTGTAGGTGCCAATACCCAGAACGCCGTAGTCGCCAGTACCCTTGAACCCACTGTCGGTCAGCATCTTGAAGCGACTCCGCGCAGCCGACGGCGTCCAGTAGTAGAACACACCGATGTCGCGTTCGTTGGGAACACCGCTGTTCAACGCGTCGTGCCGGTCCAGGGGAAGCCGAGCCTGGGACGACTGTAGGTTCTCAAAACCCCACGGTACCTTGCTTTGCCCGACGCGCAGACGATGGTGCTTCGCCGCATCGAGCGACAGGTCGAAGTAGGCATCGCGCACTTGCCAGTAGTGCAACGCCCCCGCAGCATCGGCTCCGAAGTCGGTCTGGAGATAGATGGCGACGCGGTCGCTCGCGTCACCACTCAGCACCACACGTCCTCGCCGCAGGAAGAAGCCACCGTTGTTGCCGATCGAGCGGTCGCATTGTGCACAGGTGTACCGCGAGTTGGACTCAAACAGGCGATTGTAGCGCAGCTGGCCATAGCCGCGAAGCGTGTACCGGTCAAACCATCGGCGCGGCTGCGTGGCGGCTGGCGCGGGCGCACGGGCCGTGTCGGGTCGCGGATTCTGCGCCAGCAGTGCAAGGGGGGTGACGGCTACGAGCAGGGCGAGGCGAGGTGAAGTCATCGATCGTGATGGGGCGGGTGCGGGATGCCAGCTGAAGATCTTATGATAGAGTCGCACACGCCCTCGGAGTAGGCGTGTTACACAACTGGGACATCGCCGTGCGGGCGAGGGGGCATGGACAAGACCCCGGGGTCGATGGGCGTGAATCGCCCGGTCAGCCCGCCAGTCCAGCATCCGCTCTGTGCAGATTTGCGGAGCCACGTCTCAGCCGGCTTTGATGGCGGGACGGTCGTATTGCAGGTAGGTGTACATGACGCGCAAAACGTACGCGGCGCCGGATTGCTGCGGACGCTTAAGGCGCCGAACATGATGCCGGAGAAGTCGAGCCTGGAGACCGCGGCGGACTGCGCCGACAGCGCGGCGGGCACGGCAAGTCCTGTCACGACAACGGCGCGGCATAGGGCGGAGATGATGCGCATGAACGATGGGATTGGTGGAAACGGCTTCACCGTGGCGGCGCGGAGGTCGCGCCGTCACGGTGTGCCCTGGTGCTGCTGACTGCGTCTAACGACCGCCGGCGAGCGACGCGGCCCGCTGTTCCAACTGCCTGGCAAGACTGACCGGCAATGGCGCATAGTCGAGCGCGGCTGCCGACTTCTGCCCATCGTTCAGCGCGTACTTGAGGAAGTCGGTGAGCGTCTTCGACTTCGCCGCGTTCGGCATCTTCTCGTACACGAGCAGCCACGTGAACGACGAAATGGGGTACGCCTTCTTGCCCGGCGCGTTCACGATCGACACCCGGTAATCGGTGTTCTTTCCCAGCTTGCTCGCGGCGGCC
>PNKL01000047.1 GCA_013822425.1 Gemmatimonas sp. | reverse complement strand
ACTCTGGATCAGAAGAGTCCAGGTTCGAGCCCTGGAGGGGCAACTCAAAGCGGGTCAACCGGTTCGGTTGGCCCGCTTGTGTTTTCCACGCCTGAGGCTTCCGTCTTGTCGAAGCGGATGATGTCGCCCGCACGGGGCGGCGCCCTACGACGCTCAGGTGAATCCGCTGCCTCCACCGCACGAAGCCGCACTGCTCCCCGCCCCCGACCGGCTCCCCGTCATGACGCCGCATCCGGTGATGCGACGTTCGACGTTCTGCGACCCGCACGCCGGGCATCGCCTGCCGTCGCCGGCCGCGTATGCCGACATCGAAAGGCGCACCTCGTAGGGGGCGCCGCAGTCGTGGCAGGTGAACTCGTAGCTCGGCATGGATACGGGTCGCGGTGAGACGGCTCAGGGGCCAATAGATCGCTAAATAGCAATATAGAAATAATGCCAGACGTCCTCAAGGCCCCCAGCGAACCACCGGTCAGGACGGCGGCAGCTTGACGCAACGCCGCAGCTCCCGATCCACGCCGCCGATATGGCTGTGCAGCCAGGGCTGCAGCGCATTCACCAGGATCTGCGTGTCGTGCGGGTCGTATCCGTGCGCCGCGTGGAATCGCCGATGCTCGGCGAGCCTCTGCAGCAGTCCCAGGTGCTGCTGCTTGTTCTTGTGCGCCGACGGACACCGGTGGCGCGCCATGCACTCCTCCTCCTCGTCGGCGAAGTGATCGCGGCCGCGGCGGTCGAGAAAACCGAGGAGCCGTCCGACCGCGGCGCCGGCAATCGTATCACGTCCTCTCGGGGTAGTCCTGGCATGGTGCCGCTCAGGGCACCACGTTCACCTTCGGCGGGAAGCTCGGTGTCATCCCGAGATTGAACATCGTGAACGCGAACTGATCCGCCGTGAGTTCAAGCCCCTTGGTGAGCGATGAACTGCCGTGGCCGCTCGACGTCGCGATGCGAATGAGCACGGGGTTGGAACCCTGGTGCGCCTTCTGCAGCCGCGCCGCGTACTTGAACGAGTGCGCCGGGACGACGCGGTCGTCGTGGTCGGCCGTCGTCACCATCGTGGCGGGATAGGCCGTGCCGTCCTTGAGGTTGTGCAGCGGCGAGTACTTCACGAGGTACTTGAACCCCTCGGGGTCGTCGCTCGATCCATAGTCGGCGACCCAGTTCCAGCCGATGGTGAACTTCTGGAAGCGCAGCATGTCCATGACGCCCACGCCCGGCAGCGCCACCTTGAACAGGTCGGGACGCTGGTTCATCACGGCGCCCACCAGCAGGCCGCCGTTGGAGCCGCCCTGCATCGCGAGCCGGTCCCTGGACGTGTACTGGTTGGCGATCAGCCACTCGGCGGCCGCGATGAAGTCGTCGAAGACGTTCTGCTTGTTGGCCTTCATGCCGGCCTCGTGCCACTTCTCGCCGTACTCGCCTCCGCCGCGCATGTTCACCGAGGCATAGACGCCACCCTGCTCGAGCCACGCCATGCGCGAGGCGCTGAAGCCCGGCACCGTGGAGATGTTGAAGCCGCCGTAGCCGTAGACGAGCGTCGGGTTCCGGCCGTCGAGTGCAAGCCCCTTCCTGGCGACGATGAACATCGGGACCCTGGTTCCGTCCTTCGACGTCGCAAAGACCTGCTTCGTCTCGTACTGCGACGGATCAAACGGGAGCCTGGTCTGGTCGTACACGCGGCTCGTGCCGCGCGCGATGTCATAGCGGTACGTCGTGGGCGGTGCGGTGAAGCTGTTGAACGTGAAGAAGACCTCCCCGTCCTGCCGCTCGCCGCTGGCGAATCCCGCCGTGCCGACGCCCGGCAGCGCCACGTCGCGCTCCCTGGTGCCGTCGTAGCGGTACTGCACGACCTTGGTGACCACGTCCTTCAGGTACGATGCGAACAGCCGCCCGCCGGCCTTCGACACGCCTTCGAGCACCTCGGGCTGCTCGGGGATGATGGTCTTCCAGTTCGCCTCAGCCGGCATGTCGGGGTCAATACGCACGACGCGTCTGTTGGGCGCGCCATGGTTGGTGAGCACGAGCAGCGCGCCGCCGTCAGTATCGATAACGCCAAACTCCTTGTCGAATCCGGGGATTACCTTGCGCCACGCCGTGTCGCGCGCCGTCAGGTCGCGCACCCACAGCGCGTTGCCGTCCAGGCCCTTGCCGCGATCGGAGATGGTGAGCAGGAGGAACCGCTCATCGTCGGTGGTGCCAGCGGTGTGGAACCGCTGCGGATTGGCCGGATCGCCGTAGACCAGCCGGTCCTGCGCCTGGTCCGTGCCGAGCGTGTGGTAGTAGACGCGGTGGTCTTCATTGCGTGCGCTGAGCTTCAGCGAGGTGTCGGCTGGGGCGGGGTAGCGTGAGTAGTAGAAGCCGTTCCCGTGCCAGGCGATGCCCGAGACCTTGACCCACCGCACGATGTCCGGGAGGTCGCGCCGCGTGAGCGGGTCCATCACGTGGATTTCCTGCCAGTCGGAGCCAGCGCGCGACATGGTGTACGCGAGGCGCGTGCCGGCGTCATCCAGCGAGAAGCCGCCCACGCGCGTGGTGCCGTCGGCGCTGAGTGTGTTGGGGTCAATCAACACATCGGGCGTGCCGTCGAGCCCGCGCTGCAGGTAATACACCGACTGGTTCTGCAGTCCTGAGTTGCGCGAATACCACACCCACCCCTTGCGACGCACCGGCGTCGAGGTGCGCGGGTAGTTGGACAGCTCCTTCAGCCGTTCGAGGAGCACCCCGCGATACGTGATGCGGTCGAGGTAGCCGAACGTGACGGCGTTCTGCTCGCCCACCCACGCCTTCACGGCGCTGGCGGTGTCGTCTTCGAGCCAGCGGTACGGGTCGGGAACCTTGGTGCCGTGATAGGTGTCCACGTGCTTCACCGTGCGTGTGGTGGGGTACTTGAGCTTCGTCGGCTGCTGCGCATTGGTCGAGATGGCGCCGAGTGCGAGCGCCGCGGCGAGGATCACGGGGATGGTGCGGAAGTGCCCGGCGAACGGGGCGAACCTGCGTTCCGTCATGGTCTGCTCCTGGGTCGTGCGCGGGTGCGGGGTGAATCAGCTGCCATTGATTCTCTCCGATGTACGCGTAGTCGGCCAGTTCCGCTGTTCGCAGTTGAGGACCGAGAGCTCGCGCCGAGCGCGGCGGCGCAGGCCCGCGGCTGGCGCGGGCGCCGCCGGCGCACGACCTTAGGGTCGCACGGCGGCGCCATCGTCGAACGTCCCACCGTGGCGGTGCGCGACCAGTGGATGCCGCTGTTCCGGAAGCACGGCGTGCAGTTGCTCGTCACGGGACATGAACACCTGTACGAGCATTGGGTGGAGCGGTACCGCGACGCGCGGGGCGTGCGGCGGCGAATGGACCAGTTGATAACGGGCGGCGGTGGAGCGCCGCTGTACGCGTATCGCGGCGAACCCGACTTGCGTGCGTATGTCGCGGCGAGCGGCGCGGACTCGGCGCGCGTGGATCATCTCGTTCGGCCGGGGATGGAGCGGGGCGACAACCCGTACCATTTCGTGGTGGTACACGTGGATGGCGACCGCATCTCGCTGGAGCTGCAGAGCGTGGACTGGGGGACGGGATTCGCGCCGTACCGGAGCAACCGGGCGGTGCTGCGGGACAGCGTGCCTTGACGTCGGCGGCGTGTTGGGTGCGGAGGGGGCCTGCGGCGAGGAAACGATGGTGACCGCAGTAAGATGGTGAGACCAGCAACGCGGTGCCGTCTATTCTTGAGGCATGGCGACTTCTCGCAGATCTGTGGCGCCGCCACCGGCAGTCTCGCCACGCGGCATTGAGGAACGCATTCATCTCATCCGCGGTCAACGAGTGATCCTGGACAGCGACCTGGCCGCCCTCTACGGCGTTCGTACAAAGGCGCTCAATCAGGCTGTGTCACGGAATCTGGCCCGGTTCCCAGCGGATTTCTCCTTTCAGCTCACCCCGGCGGAGCAAGTGGGTTTGAGGTCACAGATTGTGACCTCAAAAGGACGTGGCGGTGCCCGCTATGCGTCACGCGCCTTCACCGAACAGGGCGTGGCGATGCTCTCAAGTGTCCTGCGAAGCCGGCGTGCCATCGAAGTGAATGTGGCGATCATGCGGGCGTTCGTTCACCTGCGTGAGATGCTCACCTCGCAAACCGACCTGGCTCGGCGAATCGATGAGCTGGAGCAGCGGTACGACGGTCAGTTCTCGGATGTCTTCGACGCGATTCGGGAGTTGGCGTCCCCGCCACTTCCGGAGTCGCCTCGTCCGCGCATCGGATTCAATGTTGATGCGTCGGCGGCAACTTCGGGCCACCCCAGCTCGCGCAGCCGGCGACGTCGCGCTCCGCGCTGAGCATCGGGGCGAACCATTGAGAGGCGTCAGTAACTTGAAGTCACAATCTGTGACTTCAAGACGCCTAGAACTTCAGCACCTGCTCGGCGCGGTCCCCCGCCTGGAAGTACAGCCCGCGCCGTTCGTCGCCGGGCTGCCTGGCTACCAGCACGGTATTCTGCTGGTCGCTGAACGTCTCGAACATCACGTGCATCCTGACGCCAAGCGTCTTCACCGGCTTGGTCGTTTTCCACTGCACGAGCACCCACCAGACCTTCTGGTCGCCGTCCACGTCGCTGCCGCTGTCGAGCACTTCGCCGGTAAGCCTGGCCCCGTCGGCGGTGAGCAGGAAGTGCTGCGCCAGGTACGCCGCGACCACTGTCCGCGAGGCGGCGTCATCGGCGATGGGGCGCTTGATCGCCTTCTCCAGGTCGTCGCGGAACATCCGGACGCGCGCCACGATGACCGTGCCCTCGATGACCATCCGCGTGTGCGACAGGTGCAGGTCGTGCGGCGCGGCGAGCAACAACGCAGCGGCGAGCACACCGATCACGGCTGCACCCGCGCCACCGGCTTCCAGGCGTTGTTGTCGCGATTCACGTCGGCGAAGACCTCGTTGGGGTCGACGATCACCTGCGCGAGCCCCTTGTTGGAGAAGAACCCATACGTGAAGGCCTTCTCGTTGAAGCGCCAGACGTCGGCGGGGAGCTTGATCAGCGCGCTCGTGCCGTCGTCGTAGGTGACTCCAAGCTGGATGGGCATCACCAGTCCGCCCTTCTGCTCGATCGTGATGGTGTGGTAGTACTGGCCGCGCGCCGTGTTGCCGGTGATGTCCACGGCGTTCTGCGATTGTACCCCGCCGAGGGCCTGGTCGTTCGCGTAGGTCGTGTAGAACATGCCGCGCCACCACCAGTTGAGGTTCTCGCCCGCCCCGTTCACGACCGTGCGGAAGAAGTCGGCCGGCTGCGGCTTCCTGAACGCCCACGTGGCCGCGTACTCACGGAAGGCGCGGTCGAACTGGGCGGGCTCGAGCACCTGCTCGCGCAGCATCACGAGCGCCGCGGCCGGCTTGGCGTACGCCTGCGGGCTGTAGTTGGCGTACACGAGGTCCGACTCGGTCATCATCGGGACCTGCGCGACTTCCCTGAAGTACGGGACGATGTTCTTCGCCGGCCCGCGGTTGGACGGATAGTTGGGGTCCCACTCCTTCTCGGCGTAGTACTGCACGAACGAGTTTATTCCCTCGTCCATCCACCCCCAGCGCCGCTCGTCGGAGGCGAGAATCATGGGAAACCAGTTGTGGCCGACCTCGTGGATGGTCACCGAGATGAGCCGCCATTTGAGCGACGGGTCGAAGGTGCCGTCCGGACGCGGGCGGGCCCCGCAGAAGGCGATCATCGGGTATTCCATGCCGCCCACCGAGCCATGCACGTTGCTCGCCTGCGGATACGGGTACTCCATGACCATGCGCCCGTAGGTGACCATCGTCTGCTTGATAGCCTTGGTGCTGTACTGGTCCCAGAGCGGCATTGCGTCGCGTGGATAGACGGAATGCAGCTCGATGAGCCGGCCGCCCTTCGAATACCGGAATCCCATCGCATCCCAGATGAACGTCTTGGAACTCGCCCAGGCGAAGTCGCGCACGTTCTTCGCCGTGAAGTGCCAGGCGAGCGGCGCCTTCCCCGTCGGACGCGTCTCCGGCTTCATCACCTCGTCGGGGCGTACGATGAAGACGGGTTCGTCGGAAGTCCACGCCTGCTGAAGTCGTGCACGCTGCGTGGCGGTGAGCACGTCGTTGGGGTTCACCAGCGTACCGGTGGCGCGCACGATGTGGTCGCGCGGCACGGTGACCGTCACGTCGAAGTCGCCGAACTCCTGGTAGAACTCGCCCTGCGAGTAGAACTGGTCGTTGACCCAGCCGCTGACGTCGTCGTAGACGGCCGCGCGCGGGTACCACTGCGCGATCTCGTACTCCCAGCCGTCCTTCACCTTGTCGCGGGCGTTGCGCTGGGTGTTGCGCCCGATCTCCGGAACGACGTAGGCCCACTCGATCTCCAGCTGGGCGCTCTGTCCCGTGGCGATGGGCGCGGGAAGCTCCACGCGCATGGAGGTGCCATTCAGGGAATGGGGCGCCGCGCGGCGGGCGCCGTTGGCGCCGACGATGCGTACGCGCCCGATGCGCATGCCGAGCTTCTGCGCCTCCTCGCCGGTGAGGTCGAGCAGGCGCAGCGCCTGCCCCGACATCTGGGCCAGCCCGCGGGGAAGCGGGCGCGACGAGACCTGCGCACGCGAGTCCGGCCGCTCGACATTCTGGTCGAGCTGGAACCAGAGATACGAGAGCGGCGCCGGCGAGTTGTTGTGGTAGGTCACGCGCTCCGTGCCGGTGATCTCGTGCTTTACCGTGTCGAGCGTGGCACGGATCACGTAGTCCACCTTCTGCTGCCAGTACCTGGGCCCGGGCGCGCCATTGGCCGCGCGGTACTCGTTGGGCGTCGGCCACTGCTCGATGGCGCGGAAGTTGGACTGGTTGGTCTTCTTCGACGTGTCGGCGTTGAGCCACTGCGGCGGCGACGTGACGGGCGGGCCGCCGCGCTGGGCGGTGAGCGGCGGCGCGGCGAGCGCCAGCAGGCAGGCAGACGGCGGCGAGCGGAGCAACGGCGAAACGACGCGAGCGAACGAGCGGCATCATCACACCTTCGCGAGAGAGGAAAGGCGACGGGCGCACCGAGTGCAGCGGACCCTGCCAATGTACGGCCGCCGGTCAGGCGGCGTTGCCGAGCCGGTCCAGCAGCAGCGTGAGCCCGATGCCGGCGGCGGCGCCCGCCAGGATCAGCACCCAGTCGCGCCGCCGCACGTGCAGCCAACGATCGGCAGCGACTCCCAAGGCGAAGAAGACGCTCACGATCAGTACCTGCCCCACTTCGAGCCCCACGTTGAACGCGAACAGCGGCTCAACGACCGCCGAGCTGACGCGCACGAGGTCGTACGTGGCCAGGGCCAGCGTGATGCTGTGGCCCAGCGTGAAGGCGGTGACGAGCACGGCGATGCGCTTCCACTCGTGCACGCCATATGCCGCCGTGAGCGCCGCGACAAACAGGATGTGGTCCCACGCGCCGAGGGCGGCGATGTGGTGGTACCCCATCCGGAGGTAGAGAGCGAACTCGGACACGGGCACAAAACTAGCGCATCGGGGGGAGCAAGGGCGTCGCCCGCCTCCCCGAGGCTCTTCAGTCCCCCGTCAGCTTGTGCCGCAACCCCGAGATCTCCTGCTCCGCCGTGATCTCCATCTCGCGGGTCTGGCTCACGAACCGGCGCTTCACCCACGTGCCGAAATCGTCGAAGTAGCTGTACGCCACCGGCACGACGACCAGCGTGAGCATCGTGGAGGTGACAAGCCCACCGATCACCGCGCGGGCCATCGGGGCACGGAACTCGCCGCCCTCGCCCAGCGCCAGCGCGATGGGGCTCATGCCGGCAATCATGGCGAGCGTCGTCATCATGATCGGACGCAGCCGGACCGCGCCGGCCTCGACCAGCGCGTTGAACCGGTGCGCCCCGGCGCGTCGCCGCTCGTTGGCGTTGTCCACCAGCAGGATGGCGTTCTTGGTCACGAGGCCCATCAGCATGATCACGCCGATCATTGACATGATGTTCAGCTTGGTGCCGGTAAGCAGCAGCGCGAGCAGCACGCCGACCAGCGAGAGCGGAAGCGACAACATGATCGCCACGGGGTGCGTGAACGACTCGAATTGCGACGCGAGAATGAGGAAGATGAGGATTACGGCCAGCGTGATGGACTCGAGCACGTACCCCATGGTCTCGGCGAGCATCTCGGTTTCGCCGCCGAGATTGATGCTGTAGCCGGTGGGGAGGGGAATGTCCGCGATTGCCGTCTCGATGGCGGACGACGCTTCGGAGAGTGAAGTCTCGGGCGTGATGTTGCCGGAAATGCTCACGACGCGCTCCAGCCGCATGCGGTCGATCTGCGACGGGGCGCTGGACACCGCGACCTGGGCCACATCACCCAGCCGCACGAAGCTGAGGCCGGCGGGGCCACCGACGGCCGGAATCGGCAAGGCGCTCACATCGGCAACGGAACGCCGCAGTTCGGGGGCTACCTGGAGCCGTACGTCGCGTTCTTCGCCCGTCGGGTCCTCCCACCGCGTCACGACCTCGCCCGCAAAGAGTGGACGGATGGTGCCGGAGATGGCGCCGATGTCGAGCCCCACCTGGTTGGCGGCGTCCCGGTTCACCTCGACCCGCAACTCGGGCTTGGGATCGCCGAGCGTCGACGCCACGTCCACGACGCCGGCCACGCGCTCGACCCTGGCGCGCACCTGCTCCGCAATGCGGCGCAGCTCCGCGATGTCCGGACCGCGGACCTCGATCTGCAGCGGCGCCTGCGAGCCCATCTCGCCGCCTTCGAGCATCACGAACGTGCGTACGCCATAGAGCGGGGCGAGCCGCGCGCGGGCGAGCACCATCAGCGCATCCTGGGGCTGCGTGCGATCATGCGGCGGTACGAGCTTCACGAAGACCATGCCGGCTCGCACCGTGCCGGTCGGCCCGGAGCCGATGGTGGTGTACGTGTACGCCACGCCCTCGAGGCCGCGCAGCACCGCCACCACCTGCTCCGCCTTGGCGCGCGTCTGCTGGAGACTCGATCCCTCGGGCGTCTCGAACTTCACGGCAAATTGGCTTTCATCCGAACTGGGCATGAAGTCGCCGCCAATGAACGGCACCAGCGCGAAGGCCGCGACCAGGCTGGACGTTGCGATGATCAGCGTGGTGCGCCGGTGGCCGAGCGCCCACTCGATGACGCCGCGGTAGCGGTGGGCCATGCGATCGAACCAGCGATTGAAGCCGATGATCGTGCGCGTCAGCGCGTTGCCGCCCCGGTCGCCGTGTTCGTGCGGGTTGACGCCCCACCACGCGCTGAGCATCGGCGTAAGGGTGAACGAGACGAAGAGGGAGACCAGCACCGCCCACGCCACCGTGAGGCCGAAGGCGTAGAAGAATCGTCCGATGATGCCGCCCATGAACGCGACCGGCACGAAGACCGCCACAATGGAGAACGTGGTCGCCATGACCGCGAGGATGATCTCGCGCGTGCCGTTGCCGGCCGCGGTGAAGTGGTCTTCCTTCATCTCGCGGTGGCGCACGATGTTCTCGATCACGACGATGGCGTCGTCGATCAGGATGCCGATGGACAGGGACAGCGCCATCAGCGTGAGCATGTTGAGCGTGAAGCCCAGCGCGTTCATGAGAATGAAGGACGAGATGACCGACACCGGGAGCGACAGCGAGGTGATGACGGTCGCCTTCCAGTCGTTGAGGAACAGGAGGACGATGACGACGGTGAGCAGCGCCCCGAGCATCAGTTCGTCAATCACGTCGGCGACCGCGTTGCGGATGTAGACCGAGTTGTCGCGCACGACCTGCAACTGCGTGCCCGGCGGGAGCGAAGCGCGCAGCGCCTCGACCTGCCGCAGCACGCCGTCGGCCACGTCAACGGTGTTGGACCCCGACACCTTGATGAGATCGATGCCGATGCTCCGGCGGTCGTCCACCAGGGCAAGGGACCGCTCCTCCTCGGTGGCGTCCTCGACGCGCGCGACGTCGACGAGCCGGATGGTCTGCCCGTTGCGCGTGGCGATGATCACCTGACCGAACTGTTCGGGCGCCACGATGCGTCCGCTGACACGCACGAGCTGTTCGCTCGGGCCAAGCTGCACATGTCCGGCCGGCACGTCGAGGTTCTGGCGCTGCAGTGCGCCCGCCACGTCGGGGACGGTGATGCCCAGTGCCTGCATGCGCTGGGGGTGCAGATAGACGCGCACCTCGCGCTCAAGACCACCCGAGATGCGCACCTCACCGACTCCCGGCACCGATTCAAGGCGGCGACGGATGACCTCGTCGGCCAACGACGTGAGTCGAACCAGCGGCACGTCCGGGTTCGAGAGCGCGAGCGAGATGACGGGCATCGCGCCGAAATCGATCTTCTGCACGACAGGAGGTTCGACGCCGGCCGGGAGTTCGCGGCGAACGCCGTCCACCTTGGAACGGATGTCCTGTGCGGCGGCGTCGACGTGGCGCGAGAGCTGGAACTCGATGATGACCTGCGACACCCCTTCGAGCGAGACGGAGGTGATCTTCCGGACCTGCTCGACCGGGTTGAAGGCTTCCTCGAGACGGCGCGTGACTTCGCGTTCCACCGTGCCGGCGCTCGCGCCGGGGTACACCGTCTGCACCGTGACGATGGGCATGTCGACCTTCGGAAACAGGTCGATCGGGAGGCGGCGGTACGAGAAGAACCCGAGCACCACCAGGGCCGACATCATCATGGCGGTGAAGACGGGGCGGCGAATGGCGAGGGCGCTGAGCCCCCGGCCGGCGCGATGTTCGGACATGCTACCGCTCCTTCGCCGCGGACACCGTGGCGCCGTCGGCGATCTCGATCCCCGCGACGATCACCACACGCTCGCCCGCCTGCAATCCGCTGGTGATGGCCACCACGCCAGCGTTTTCGTCGCGCGCCCCCGTCACCACGCTGCGGCGCCGCACGACAGTGCCGTCGACGACCAGCACGTAGGATTGCGGGGCTCCGGTCCGGACCGCGGCGAGGGGGACGACGACCGACTTGGTCGCGGCTCCGGTGCGGATGTGGCCGTGCGCGAACTGCCCGGCCACGACCGTGCCGTTGCCGTTCGGCATGCGCGCGAAGACGCCGACCTGCCGCGTGGCGGCGTTTGCCACGGGATCGACGCGGGAGACGATGCCCCGGAACTCGCGCCCGGGGAGCGCATCCACGGTGAACCGCACCACCTGGCCGACGCGCACGCGCGCGGCGTCCACTGCACCCACCTGCCCCTTGAGTTCCAGCGTGCGCGGATCGACCACGGTGAATACGGGATCGTCGACGTTCACCGACTCGCCGGCTTCGGCCGTGCGGTCGCTGACCCAGCCGTCGATCGGAGCCGTGAGGCGAGTGAAGGCGGCCGCCTCGCTGATGCCGGCAAGTCCGGCGCGCGCGGCCGCGAGTTGCGCGACCGCCGCATCGTACCCGGCTTGCACGGACTTGAGATCGATCTGCGACATTGCCCCCGCCTCGAAGAGCCGCCTGGACCCCTCGAGTCGCTGCTGCGCGACGACGAGTTGCGCTTCGGCACTGGCCACGCCCGCCCTGGCTCCTTCGACCTGGCTTGTGATGCCCTGCGCTTCGATGCGCGCAAGCTGTTCGCCGCGGCGCACTCTCGAACCGCGGTCGACCCTCACGTCGCGAAGCGTACCGCCCACCTCCGCGCGCACGCGCACCACGTCGGCGGGGTCGAGCACGCCGCTCACGACGACCGTCGGGCCGATCTCGGCCGTGGCAGCCGGTGCGACGTCGGCTGCGGCGAGCACGATCGGCGGGGCGGCGCTGTCGGCCGCGGTCTGGCCGCCGCACGACAGGCTCGCGACGGTGGCGGCAAGGAAGGCAAGGCGCGCGGCGCGCGCGTTGCGGCGAGTGGGCAAGAGCGAAGAGGTCATGGTCAACGGACCGCGGAGAGTGCGAGAGAGCTGCTGCCGAGCGCGCGCCGAAGCCCGGCGTCGGCTATGTGGTATTCGGCGACGGCCTGCGCGAAGTTGGCGCGCGCCATGAGGAGCGCGAGCCGCGAGTCGCTGACATCGAGATGCGTCGCAAGGCCCTGATCGTAGCGGAGCACGGTCAGATCGTGGACGCGCTGCGCCTGCTCCGCGGTGCGCCGGCGGGCCGTGATGTCCGCGGCCGCCCGCGTGCGCTCGCCGAGCGCCTGCTCGTACTGCATCTGCACGGCTTCGCGCAGTTGGGCGAGCCGGTACCGCTCCTGCTGGAGGCCGACGTGCGCCTGCGAGAGGTCGGCACCGCGCTGCATGCCGTTGAACAGCGGTACGGTGAGCGTCACGGAGGCGTTCCAGTCGGTCAGCCACTCGCGACCGTTGAGCGCGAAGACCTCCCGCGGGTACCTGATGCGGCCGAGGCTCATGCGGAAATCGAGCGACGGGATGTACGCCGCGATCGCCTGCTTCACGATCTCGCTGGCGATGCGCACCTGCTGCTCCTCCGCCTGTACGGCCGGGCGGCCCGCCACGATGTCTCCCCCCGCACCCGGCGCGGCGGCCGGCGATGCGGGGGCGACGAGCGGCGTGGTGAGCACCAGCGGCGCGGCGAGTGGAACGTTCACCAGCCGCTTGAGGTCGAGCGTCGCGATGGCCGCGGCATTCTGCGCCGCCACCAGCTGCGGGCGGAGATTCTCGAGCGACACCTCGGCGCGCAGGACGTCGAGTTCGGCACTCTGCCCCGCCTTCAGCCGGAGACGCTCCTGGTCGAGAAAGCGCGTCGCCTGCGCCACGGCCTCGCGCGTGCTCGACTCCATTTCACCGGCAAGCAGCGCGCGCACATACGCGGATCGTACCTGGTACTCCGTTTCGGCCAATTGCTCCCGCAGGCCATGGCGTGCCGCCGACTGGTACTGCGATGCAATGCGCAGCGCACTGCCGAGCCGCGGGGAGAAAATCGCCTGCGTGGCCGTCAGGTTCGCCGTGTACTGGTTGACGCGGCCGAACGGCAGGTTCGAGAACAGCTTGGCGATCGGCGCGAGCGCCGAGTCGGCTGAGGGGTCACTCGGCGCCTTGATCCGGAACGGCGACGCATACGTCCGCATGTAGTTGAAGCTGCCGTCGAGTGCCGGGAGCGCCGCCGAGCGTGCCGCCCGCACCTGCGCGGAGGCGATGTCCACCTGGGACCGCGCGAGGCGCGCTTCCTCGCCCACGGTGCCGGCGCGCGCGAGCGCGTCGTCCATGGAAATGCGCATTGTGTCGGACGTCGCAGGTCGTTGGGCCTGCGCGAGCACGGCGGCCGCAAGCGAAAGCGCGAGCAGGCGCGAGAGCATGGAGTTCACCAGAAGTTCCTGTAGATCGGATCTCGTGTCTCAGCCCGACCGCAATTCGTCGACGGGCAACCGAGTGGGGGCCGACACATAAGATGCGTACTCGCGGCCGTTGCCGCACGTACGCATCATTGTGCCAACGGGTTTCCGAGTGGATAGGAGGACGCATGCGTTTCCCTCGCGGGCTGGTGCTGGGATGCCTGACGGCCGCCGGCGTGGCAAGCGCGGATGCACAGGTGCGGGGTCCGGCCCTCGACGGGCCGTACATACGGCTGGTGCTCGATGCCGTCCATGGCGGCATTCGGCGCCTCGAATCGGCGTCGGGACAGGAGGTGGCGGTTCCCACCTGAAGTGGGACGGCTTCCGTGAGTACCCGGCGCTGCGCGTGCGCGCAACGGTGCACGCCGAGGCAGACTCCACAACGGCGTGGCACATCGCCGTCGAGGGACTCGAAGGCGTCGGCATCGAGCGCGTGCTCTACCCGCGCCTCGGCGGCATCGGTCTCACCGAGATGGCCGAGCTGTCCGTGCCGCTCTGGATGGGCCAGCGCGCGAAGGACCCGCGCAACCTGCTGTCGGGGCCCGACGGCAAGGGACGCCGCTTCGAGTGGGGCTATCCGGGCCAGCTCTCCTTTCAGATGATCGCGCTGACGCGCGGCGCCACCGCCGGGCTCTACGTGGCGACGGACGATTCGCTGGCGTATCGCAAGTCGTTCATCATGTCCGGCGATCAGGAGGGGTACGGCCGCATCGAGATCGCGCATCAGCTGGCCGATCCGGCAAAGGCCACGCGCTACGAGCCGACCTACGCCGTGAAGCTGGGCGTCGTGCACGGCACGTGGATGCACGCCGCCGAGCGCTATCGCGCGTGGGGGGAGCGGCAGGCGTGGGCGCGCAACAGCCGCGTAGCGCGTGGCACCGCGACGCCGTGGTTGCGTGAGACGGGCGTCTGGGTCTGGAACCGCGGGCGCGCATCGACGGAGGCGGTGAAGAAAGCACACGCCGCCGATGTGCGCGCCATTGTCTACATGAACCAGCGGCTCTGGTGCGTGCAGACGCCGAGCTGGAAGCACGAGAACGCCGAGCGGTATGCGGTGCGCGAGCGCGACGGCAAGGTGCGGCTGGAGACGTACATGGTGTTCGATCCGTCGCCGTGTGCGCCCATGGACATCGCGACGAAGTTCTGGCGCGACAAGTACGCCGGCATCGCCGACACGGTGGTGCAGCAGTACGGCATTGACGGCATCTACATGGACCAGGCCGTGCTCAGCCTCGCCTGCTGGTCGAGCGACCACGGGCATCCGATGGGGGGCGGTCACTACTGGATGGACGGCTTCCGCGCGCTGGCGTCCGACCTGCGCCGCCGGAACGGGGCGTCGCTCGGCCTTGCCGGCGAGGGAGGAGGGGAAAGCTGGCTGCCCGACCTCGACGCGTTCCTCACGCTGCAGGTGAGCCAGGAACGGTACAGCGACCCCTCGAGCGGGTGGGATCCGCTGCCGATGTTCCAGGCCGTGTACCACCATCACGCCATCACGTATGGAACGTACGGATCGCTGACGTACCCGCCATACGACGAGCTGTGGCCCGACTCGACGCGTCCGGCGAATGCGCTGACACTGCTCGACCCGAAGTACCGCCGGCATTTCCTGATGGAGCAGGCGCGCATGTTCGTGTGGGGGATGCAGCCGACCATCGCCAACCTGCGCCTGAGCAGTTCACCAAGCGCGCGGGGGAGATCGCGTACCTCATACGGCTGACGCTCGATCTGGCACGGCATGGCACGCAGCGCGGCGCCGTACTCTGGCGGGTGGACGCGTCAGGGAAGACGCGGGTCGGAACGCTGGCCGCCGGCGCGCGCGAACTGACCGTGGATGTGGCGGCGCTGGAGGGGCTGCTGCTGATCATCGAGCCGGCGCGGTAACGGTGACCGCGTGGCAGCGGTCGCTCAGGCGTCCCGCGGCAGCAACAGGTCCTCGAGAAAGAACGCTGCGAGCTCGGCACGTCCCGCCAGGCCCGACTTCTGGTACACGGTGACCGCATGCTGGCGCACGGTGCGTTCACTGCGCTGCGTGGCCCCGGCGATCTGCTTGTGGCCGTACCCCTTGAGGATCAGCAGCGCGACTTCGCGCTCCGCCGGCGTGAGCTTCCACGCGTCGAACTGCCGGTCGATGGCCACCCCAAGGCCGGCGAGGGCCGTGTGCGCACTCGCGCGCCATTGATCGCGTTCGGCCTGCAGCGTGGCGTGCCGCAGCGCGAAGGCCCGCCGCGCCGCGCTGAGCGACCGCGACGCGCGACGCCAGCCGCGCCACAACCAGCTGGCGAACGACAGGCTGACCGCCATCATCGTGACCTCGAAGAGCACGTGCGTGGACAGCCAGTGCTCCGGCTTGTCGAACGCGAGATCAATGCCGCCCCCCACGGCCACGAGCAGAAGAATGCCCGCGACGACCAGCGGCGCTCCACCGGCGCTGTCGTCATCTTCCGTCAGGAATGACTCGTCCATGCCTAACGCTACCGCACGCAACGCGTCCTGCGCCATCCGGCATCTGACGGATGACACATGTACCATGGAGAAGTGGCAAATGCCGGATGGTGGCCGTCTCTCGGCGGGGCCACACTCCCTGCATCCCTCAACTGGAGATACCCGTGTTGCCCGATCCGCTGCATCCCGTCGTTGTGCACTTCCCCGTCGTGCTTTCCATTCTGCTTCCCGTCGTCGCGGCTGGCTCGCTTTGGGCGATTCATCAAGGCGTGCGTCCCCTGCGAGCGTGGGGTGTGGCCATCGCTGTGGCTGCCGCCCTGACGCTCAGCGCGTGGGTGGCCGTGGAAACCGGTGAGGATCAGGAAGAGCGGGTGGAGAAGGTCGTGACGGAATCGCAACTCGACGCACACGCCGACGCGGGCAAGGCCCTGCAACTGGTCTCCCTCGGCGTCCTGGCCGTGCTGGCGCTCGGCTTGATGCCTGGTGACAAGGGGCGGATCGCTCGCTATGTGGGTGCGGTTGGCACGCTCACCGTGGCGGCGGCCGCATTCAGGGTTGGAATGTCGGGCGGCGACCTTGTGTACAAGTACAACGCCGCGTCGGTGTATGCGACGTCCGACAGTGCCGGGCCGGCCGCTGAACGTGGCGACAGCGCCGCCTCAACGGGCGAGGAGAATGAGAAGGACGAAAAGGACGAGAAGGACGGGCGCTAGCGTCGCATACTCCAGAGGACGGCGCGGTGCGCATCTTGGCGTGCCGTGCCGTCAGCGCATCGTCACGCAGGCGCTGTCCGCGGACGCCGGCGGCAGGGCGCCGCGGCGCAGCCGCCACCGGCCATCCCCGCGGTCGTCGGCGGTGCCCACGGTCACGCGACAGCCGGGATCGGCCCCCGACACCACGATGGCAAAGAAGTCGGCAACCGCCGCGCTCGCCCAGCGCACCGCATGCGCTGGCCCGGCGAGCGCGAGCAACAGCGGTTCAGCGCGTGCGCCGCGGCTGTCGTCCACCAGCTCGATGCCCGGCAGAGGATCGCCGCGCCGCGCGATGCCGGCGGCGCGGCGCTCACGGTTGAAGATCGCGGAGGCTCCGAGCACGTAGTCGCGCGCCGCGCCGTAGAGCGCCACCCGGCGCGCAATGCCCGGCAGTTGCGGCGCGAACGTCTCGCGAAACCTGCGGGCACTCGCGTCGGGCGAGAAGATGCCCATCGCGCGCAGCGGACGGGCCGTGAACTGCGCATGCGCCGCCGAATCGGTGATCAGCGCGTCCAGCGCGACGCGGCTGCCCATGGAGTGTGCCACCAGCACGGCGCCAGGGGCCAGCGAATCGACGGCGCGCAGGACGCGCGCCAAGGCGGGGCCGCTGCGCGCCGCGGCGCGCGCGTCGTTCCGGTAGACGTGGACGGGCGTCGGCACCACGTACAGCTCATGCGTGGGCCAGAGAAAGACGACGAGCGGGCCGGCATGCCCGCCGCGGGCGCGCACCTGCACGCCCTGCGCCACGGCCGCGCCCGGGCTCGACGAGTAGCCGTGCACGTACACCAGCGCCGCTTCGCGCGCGGACGTGTCACGCACCGCCCCGGCGAGGCGGGTGCCCCACTCGGCCGCGTCGAGTGCGGCGGAATCAACGCGCGTCACGTGCATCGGCGCGAGCGGGCGCGGCGCCGGTGACGCGCCCACGACGAGCCGCGTCACATACACGCCGTACCACAGCGAGTCGGTGACGTCGCGCGTGAACCCCCGCGCCACGCGCCGCCGGTTCGAAACGACGAACACGGTGTCACGCACCGTGTCGGCCCGTGCCGTGATGCGGCGCATCGCGCCGGCGCACGGAATGTCCGGGCGCGGCGTTGCGTCGTGCGCCGGCGCTGCGGCCAGCAGAGCGCTCAGCAGCAGGACCATCATGCGAGGTGCGAGACGCGGCCGACGTCAATAGCGCGCGTGGCGAGCGCGCCGAGCGCCGCCACAGCGGAATCGAGTGCAGAGAACCGCGGATCCCTGGTATGGCCGGCCACGTACCGAGCGAAGATCTGCTGGGCAATCACCGCCACCTTGAAGAGCCCGAAGGCGAGCAGCCAGACCGGGTCGCCGGCGCTGCGGCCTGTCGCCGACTCCCATGCCGCCACGACCTGCTCCCGCGTCCAATTGCCGGGGAGCGACGTGATGCCGATGCCGAGTTGGCGCACCGCCGGCGGATCGCTTGCCTCGACCCAGTAGCCGAGCGTGGTCGCGACGTCGAGGCGCGGATCCCCAATCGTGGCCATCTCCCAGTCGAGCACGGCGCGCACGCGCGTGGGATCGGCTGGATCGAGTACGAGATTGTCGAACTTGAAGTCGTTGTGCACCAGCGTCGCTGCGCCCGTGGGCGGCGCATGGGCCGCGAGCCAGGCGATGGTGCGCTCCACGTCCGGAACGTCACCGGTGCGTGCGGCGGTCCAGCGCTTGTGCCAGCCGGCGACCTGCCGCGCTACATACCCCTCGGGGCGTCCGAGCGTCTGGAGACCGGGAACGCGCCAGTCCACCGCGTGCAGTCCGGCCAGCGTGTCCACCGCCGCCGCCGAGAGCGCCCGCAGCTGCGACGCGCCAAAGGAGAGCGACTCGGGAAGCGTGCCGCGCACGATCAGCCCGCGCATGCGCTCCATCACGAAGAACGGCGCGCCGATGACGCCCGCGTCGTCACACAGCGCCACGACTGCCGGCACGCGTGCATACGATGGCCGCAGCGCCGCCAGCAGCCGCCCCTCGCGCAGCACGTCGTGCGCCACCCCGGGCTTCACGCCGAACGGCGGGCGCCGCAGCACGTACTCGTCGCCGCCGGCGCGCACCAGGTAGGTGAGGTTGGAGAACCCCCGTGGGAACTGCTCGACCTCCATCGCGTGCACGTGGCCGATGGCGCTCTCCCACCACGCACGCAGCGCGTCCATGGGAATGGACTCGCCGTCGCGGACGGGAGCGGTCTGATCGAGGAGAGCGGCGTAAGACAACGGACGGATCGGAACGGGGAGGAGGTAGAGGCGTTGGGACGAGGGACGGGGCGAGGAACGAGGGAGGAGGTTCTACCCGCGCGGCTTCACGTACCGCTCCAGCGTGTGCCTCGCCACGGCATCCTTGTGTACCTCATCGGGGCCATCGTAGATCCGCGCGGCGCGCTCGTGCGCCCACCAGTTGGCCAGCGGCGTGGCGTCGGTGAGCCCGTAGCCGCCGTGCACCTGGAGGGCGCGGTCGAGCACGCGCTGCATCACCTGCGGCACGAAGTACTTGATCATCGAGATCTCGTCGCGCGACGCGCGCTGCCCGTCGCGTTCGAGCCGCTGCACGGTGTCGCGCACGAACAACCGCGCTGCCTCGGTCTCGGCACGGCTCTCGGCGATCCAGTGGCGCACCACCTGCTTCTGGACGAGCGGCTCACCGGGGGCGGTCTCGCGATGCAACGCGTAGCGGCACATCAGGTCGATGGCCCGGTCGCAGATGCCGATCCACCGCATGCAGTGGTGCACGCGGCCCGGCCCCAGCCGCTCCTGCGCGAGCATGAAGCCCGCGCCCTCGGTGCCGATCATCGCCGAAGCCGGCACGCGGCAGTCGGTGTACGTCAGTTCGCCGTGGCTTGCGTAGCCCGCGCCCACGTGCCCCATGACCGGGATATTGCGCACCAGCGCGTACCCCGGCGTGTCGGTGGGGACGATGAACATGGACGCGCGATGATGTGGCTTGGCAGCAGTCGAGTTCGTCACGGCGAGCGTCACGCAGAACGACGCCCCTTCGGCCGACGAGGCGAACCACTTGCGTCCGTTGATGACCCACGCGTCGCCGTCGCGCACCGCCGTGGTGTCGAGCCAGACCGGGTTGGAGCCGGCGCGCGCGGGTTCGGTCATGCCGAAGCACGACCGGATGCGCCCCTCGGCGAGCGGCCGCAGGAAGCGCTCGCGCTGCTCCGGCGATCCGTGCGCGAGCAGGAGTTCCATGTTGCCGACGTCGGGTGCCTGCACGTTGCAGGCATAGTGACCCAGCGGCGTGCGGCCGAGGACGGCGCTCACCTCCGCGAACTCGGCGAGCGGCAGCGCGAGGCCGCCCCATTCGGCGGGCAGGTGCGGGGCCCAGAGGCCGCGGTCGCGGGCGGACTGTCGGGCGGCCTCCACCTGTGCCGCGATGGCGGGCCAGGGATGGCTGAGCGCCAGCGGTTCGAGCGGAAGCAGCACTTGGTCCACGAACGCGGCGTAGCGGGCAAGGAGATCTGACATGCGTGGAAGGTATGAATGCAGGCCGAACGACGCCACGACGCCACCCTTACCGGAAACGACTGCGCGCGTTACCTCTGACGGTGCGCGCGCACCAGCTTCCCGGCCCATCGAACCCACATGCCGCACCTGACCATCACCGGCGTCTCATTTCACTACGAGGACACGGGCGGACCCGACCCCGCGCTCGTGTTCAGCCACGGACTGCTGATGTCCTCGCGCATGTTCGCGGCGCAGGTGGCCGCGTTCAAGCATCGGTTCCGCTGCATCACGTACGATCACCGCGGGCAGGGACAGAGCAGCGATCCGGGTGGCCGCTCGCACGACATGGACACGTGCTACCGCGACGCCGTGGCCGTCATCGAGGGGCTCGATGCGCGTCCGTGCCACTTCGTGGGGCTCTCGATGGGCGGGTTTGTTGGCATGCGGCTGGCGACGCGCCGTCCCGACCTGCTCTACTCGCTCTCGCTGCTCGAGACGTCGGCGGAGCCGGAACCGCCGGAGAACGTCCCGAAGTACAACCGCCTCGCGTTGGTGACCCGGCTGCTGGGAACCCGGCGGGTGGTGGACCGCGTGATGCCGATCCTGTTCGGTCGCACGTTCATGCACGACCCGGCGATGGCCGAGACGCGTGAGTCGTGGCGCCAGGAGATCGCGTCACGGCCGCGCACGATCGTGCGCGCGGTGCGGGGCGTCATCGAGCGCGAAGGCGTGATGGACGAGATCACCGCCATCCGTGTGCCCACGCTCGTCGTCGTCGGCGAGGAGGACATGGCCACGCCGCCGCCGAAGGCGCGCCGGATCCACGAGCACATACCCGGGTCGCGGCTGGCCCGAATTGCGGCGGCCGGCCACTCGTGCACCATCGAACAGCCGGCCGCGGTGACGCAGGTGCTTTCAGACTTCTTCTCGACGCTCCCGCAGTAGGACGCGCACGTCCCACAGCGCGCGCTCGATGGCCGCCAGGCGGTCCTGATAGCCGCGCGCACGGCGCAGCAGGACGGTGACGCGATGCGAGCCGGCGCCGCCGAAGAGGACGAGGACGGTCGTCAGCGACAGCCAGAACATCAGCGGGTCGGGACCAGCGCTGCCGCTCCATGGGCCACCGCGGAGGAAGTCTGCCAGGAAGGTTGGCCCCGCCAGCGTCACGACGAAGGCGAGGACGAGCGTGGCACACCCGAAGATGGCCGCGTGCAGATACGCGAGCAGGCGCAGGGCGCGCGCCTCGGTGAACTGGTTGCCAAGCATGTTGGCCGTGTCATCGAGTTCCGCCGGAGGCATGGTCTCGAGCAACGGGCGGCTGAACGGCTGCGGCTGCGAGATGCGCCAGGTCCAGGAGCGCCGTTGGCGCCGCCGCCGCCGGCGCCGGCCGCCAGCCTCGTCGAGCTGCGAAAGCCGCTTCAGGATCTCCTGCTCACGCGTGCGCGCAATGCGCACGCGCTCGCGCTGCCGGTCGTAGCGCCGTGCGAAGTATGCGCCGAGGGGGGTCGCGGTCCCCACGAGCAGTAGCAGGCCGGTCATCTGCGTGAAGCGCGACTGCTGGCTGGAAATCCACTCATCGGGCACGAGCAGGAACACGGCCATGGTGGCGACCACCATGAGCGTGAGGACCAGCAGGCCAAGGAAGATCCAGGCGCGGCGCTGCCGGAAGTTGATGCGCCCCTTCACGCGCCGATACTCCGTGCGCAGCGCCTCGACTTCGCGCTGCCTCAGGGCCTGTTCGTCCCCGTCGCGGGTCGACCGGGGCGATGGCGTCGTATTCGAGAAGCTGAGTCTCACGGAAATCCTGTCGTTGCGGCGCGCCGAGCGGTCATCCCCCGCACGCGCGGGGGAGGGGGAATCATGGTCATCCTTTTCATTCTTCCAGACGGCAACGGCCGAGTCAACGAAACAACTATCACTTTGTGATAGGTGTGCGCCCCTTCGTCAGTAGAGTTCGGGGCGGCAGGCCTGGCTGGCGGAGAAGAAGCTGCGCAGGTGCGTGATGTCGTGCTGGGCGTCGCCCGTCATGACCTGCGGCGGATGGATGATCCAGCGCTTGCGGGGAAAGTCGAACGCGACAGGGACGATCGGCACGCCAGCGCCGACGGCTACCCAGTAGAATCCCGTGCGCCAGCGGGCGGTCTTCTTGCGGGTGCCCTCCGGCGAGAGGGCGAGAATGATCTTCTCGCGCTCGCGGAAGTACGCGATGGTCTGGTCCACCACGTTGTTGGTGGAGGCCCGGTCGACGGGGATGCCGCCGAGCCAGCGAAAGAGGAAGCCAAAGGGCGGCTTGAAGAGCGTGTCCTTGCCCAGGAAGGTGCCGCGGAGTCCGAGGGCGAACATCGCCATGACGCCGATGGAGAAGTCCCAGTTGGACGTGTGTGGCGCGACGATGAGAACGAATCGGCGCAGGTTGGGAAGCTGGCCCTCGAAGCGCCACCCCGTGATGAGCATCATCAGCGAGGCGACGACCTTGGTGAAGGCGTTTCCGCGACGGTGGATGTTGTCGCCGACGGGGGGGATCAGGGCCACGTCAGGGGCAGGGGAAGGGCGCAGGGCGTGGT
>PNKL01000046.1 GCA_013822425.1 Gemmatimonas sp. | reverse complement strand
GAGACGGCGGGCGGGTCGCAGCGCAGTGTGTTGCGGATCGTCACGGTGGCCGTGCCATTGGGCGTGATGGTCACCGGACCACTGGGCGAACCCATTGTCGTCCACGACGCACTGCCGTTGTTGCAGCCCTTGACGTTCATGATCGGCGAGAGCGCCGCTTCCGTGACGACGCATTGACTCGGCGCCGCGATGTTGTTGACGGTTGCGCCAACTGAGCCTGCCGGAACCGCGAGCACTTGACCAGCCGGCCCGCTCGGCGTGCACGTCACCGACATTGGGTACGTCGTCGGGAGGGTCACGGAGCCGTTGGTCATGTTGCTGACCGACTTGATCACCTTCAACGACCCTGTCGTGCCCGTCGGCTTGTCGCAGGTCAGCGTATTCGTGATGATGATGCCCGTGGTCTGCGCCACCTGAACTGTCTGCGGGCCCGGGTTTGTCTGGACCCAGGAAGCCGTGCCGCTCGGACAGGCCTTCACGCCCGTGATCTGCGGCGGCAGGGTCTCGGTGATGGTGCAGACGCTTCCGCCCGGTACTGAATTCGACACGGTGACCGTCTGGCCCGGTGCAACGGTCAGCGGTGTGGCTGCCATGCCCGTGCAGCTCGCAACCATGTGGAACACCGCGGGCGCCGGCACGCCGAGTGTATTGACGACCTGCTTGTGCACTTGCAGCGATCCACCGGTTGGCTTGTCGCACGAAAGCGTGTTTGTCACCGTGAGCAGGGAGGTTTCCCGCGCGGCAATCGTCACCGGCGGCGAGTAGCTCACCGTCCACGTGGCGCCACGTCCCTTGCACGCTTCCACCTTGGAAATGGCCGGCGGCACCGTCTCCGTCACGGAACAGGTGATCCCGTGTAGTATCGGCGACGGCAGCGTCACCGTCTGACCACCCGGCACCGCGACGGGCGTGTTACTCCCCTGTGCCGCGGCATTGGCCGAGCAGTGTACAACCATGTTGAACGCCGGGGGCGTCGGCACGCCCAGCGTGTTCACGACGACCTTCCGCACCGCTACCCTGCCCGATGGCGTCTGTACGGTGCCGCTCGCGGGTGATTGCGCCGCGGTTGGGGCCGCAGCGATCATGCCGAACGTCAGGGCAACGGCAAGCACCGCCACCGCAGTGGAAAGAACGGGTCGCGACTCGGGTTGGCCGCTGCGCGTGCGTTCATGCATGTCAGACCTCTTGTGGTTGATGTGGGTGCCGAGAATAGCACAAACCGCCTGTACCGATGTGGAGCAATTGCCTGGGCCTTACTTGGGCCACTTGATGAGGACCTTGTTGCCCGTCCTCGGATCGAGCGTAAACGTCTCGTTGCGCGCGTTCCGCATGACGGTGTTGCCGTGGGCGTCGGCGCCAAGGATGGAGACGATCATCACGTTGGTGAACTTGATCTTGCCGGTGCTGCGCTCGCCTTTGCTGTCTTCGAGCATCAGGAAGTAGTCGGCCGCCATCGCCTGTTTGTCCCCGGTCACCGAATCCAGATGGAACACCGCGCCCTCAGTGTCCCTGAAGATCGTGTGGCCGTCGCCGACGCCCATGACGGTGCACATGCCCGCGATCTTGAGGTACTCCGAGTGCTTATGGTCGGCCTCCCGCGCCGTCCCCATCGGCGGAATCGGCTTGGTCGGGCTGATTGGCGGCCCAACCGTGGACTGCGCCGCAGCCTGCTGCGGAACCATCACCGCCGGCAAGCCCAGCATGGCGGCGGCGAGGACCACTCGGCCCGTCTTCGCGGCGGACTGCACCTTTGTGTCCGGCTTGGACGCGGCCTTCGCATCAATCGGCACGCGCGCGCCGGTGTACTCGATGATGCGTGCGCCCTTCGGGATCTTCCGCTTGGCGAACACCCCGGTGCCGTCAATGCGCGACCGCCCCGCGCGAATGAAATCGCGATCCACGACGCGTGTCGTCACCCGCACTCGGCTCGCCCTCAACGCGCCTGCCGCTGCACGCGACGCCACTCGCTGCGGCCGGCCTCGCGCCCCGCGGCATCCAGCGCCGTGATCCGCCAGCGCGCCGGCCCCGACGCGGAAATCGCGAACGGCGGCACGGCATACCGGCCGACGCCCGATGCAACAATGGCCGACAGCAGCGTGGCGCCGTTCGCCACGTTCTCGATGTCCACCCGATAGCGCTCGGCGGCCGCCACATCCGACCAGCTCAGCGTCAACGTCGCGTCGGGTGCCACGGTGGTACCGGCGGCCGGCAGGCGGAGCCGGACGTTCTGCGGAATGCGGGACGGGGCCACGCGTGCACCCGTCGCGCCCACGATGTACCGGAGCGTCGGCATCGGAAAATCGGCCGACGCGCCGTTGTGCACGACCGTTCCCGAACCGACGACGCGCACGTCGCTGCGCGCATCGTCCGACGTCTCAACGCGCAGCAGGATCGTGTACGATCCGTCAAGCGTCGTGGGGAGGCGCGACGGATCGGGCCCCGGCAGCGTGAACCGTCCATTGGGAAGGAGCAGCACGTTGAAGCGCTCGATCTCGCGATAGCGGCGCTGCAGCCCGCGCTCGGTGCTCGGCAGCGATCCTTCGGTCATCAGGTCGCGCGCCGTGGGCCGCGTTTCGCCCGGCATCACAATCTCCCACCGTCCGCGAAGCCGCCCGCTCCCCGTGTACGCAATCTCGGCCGTCATCGGCGACGGCTCGGTGCCGCGCTTCACGAACAGCACGGGTGCCTCGGGATTCACGCGCAGCCGCACGTTGGTCAGCGCAAACGGGGCGTTGGCACCGCCGCCACCGAGCAGGAGCGCGACGACGACGTACTGATCCACCCCGGGCACCTTGGTCATCGCGGGTGCCTCGAACCGGCGCACGAAGTAGAAGCGCGGCGATCCGCCCGCGATGGCCGCCTCATACGCGCGCTGCGCCACGGACGCGGAAACGGACATGACATCCGTGAAGGTGCCGGCCGCCGACACTGGCCGCGCGGGGCGCGGCGCCTGCCCGTAGATGGTGGACGGGTCGCACCGCACGCCGCGGTCGAGCGCGGGGGCCACCTTGGCACACCATGTTCCTTCGGCCGGCGTGTATCCACCCACGCCGCTGTAGGTCAGGATCGAAGTGGTCGGTCCCTGCGAGTTCACCGTGACGGTGGCCGGCGAGACGCGCACATCGGGACCACCCGCCTGGCCGGCGGCGATCGCCGGCACGAGCAGGAGCATCGCGCGAACCACGTTGAGATGTGTCATTGCGCTGCTCCTAGAACAGTCGAAGGGAGAGACCGGACGCGACATTCCACGTCCCGCTCTGTTGGGAGGGCGGCGCAAACGAGTTGGTCAGGTTGAACAGCTCGTTGGCATAGCGTGCGAATCGGAGGAAGGCCTGTCCGCGCGGTGCGCCATCAACCGAGCGCCAGAGCTTGATCCCCTGGGCGATGCCCGCCTGCAGCGACGACACGTGCGTGTCGCTGCCAGCGCCGGGGTCTTGCGCGCGCGACAGGCTCAGCGCCCCGTCAAGTGTCGTGAGCGACGCCACGCGCCACGTCCCGGTGAGCCCGGCGCGGCGCACATGGTTCACCTGGCTCAGCTGCTTGTTCTCCTGGCGCTCAAGCCCGAGGTCCAGTCCAAGCGTCAGGGCGGCACCTACCGCGACGCCCACGGTGATGCCGTGGGTCTGCGCGATCCGGTCTTCCAGTTCGTGTCCCGGTGCCCGGTTGTCCTGACGGCTCGCGTTCATGCGATAGCCCACCTGCCACTGCTTCACCTGCCACTGCGCGCTGGCGTCGTGCACCATGCTCATCTGGTCGGGAATGTCCGAGGCGGTGTAGAGACCGCCCGTCGGGATGCCCGCACCGAACTGGTGCATCCGTTGCAGCGCATACGACACCGACGGCAGGAGCGCCGCGTGCTGCGTCACGCGCAGCAGTGCGGACAGCGGCGTACCGAGCGTGAGCGTGGAGAGCCGGCTGCGGTTGGTCATCATGGACGAGACATCGTCGAGGTTGTCGCCGGTGCGTCCGTGCGTGGCCTGCACGCTCACCACGTCAATGCTGCCGCCGAGGTCTACCGCGTTGCGTTCCACGTCCGACTGCGCGTACACGCCGACGCTGCGGTACATCGGTTCGACGCGTTCGTGGCGCAGGGCGAGGGCCATCGTCACGGGAGCGCGCAGGATGCGCCGGTCCTGCAGCAGTCCGGCGGCGAGTTCCGCGTACCGCGCACTCTTGCGGTGCGCCTGATTCGGGACGATCGAGCCGCCGGAAGTCAGCGGCGGGTCGGCCGCATACTGCGAACTGCTGCTCGCAAAGCCGGCCGCCAGCTTCAGGCGCTGTGCCGGCGAACTCGCGGCTATCTGCACGCCATATCCGTCGCTCTGGTCGGCCGCCGTGATGCCGCCCTGCGTGAAGCCGGAGGTGGCGAGCAGCGATCCGTGCAAAACGGTCGCGTCCACGTGCAGGGCGCCGGGTCGCGCGGGGATCGCCTCAAAAGCAAGTCCGGTGGACAGGATGCGATGATCGCCGCGATCGAGGCCGGTGATGTTATCCGTGCCAACGATGCTCGTGCCGTTCTCCACGCCCACGGTCCACGAGGCCCGCTGCCCGCCCACCACCGCCGTGACGCCCCGGCTCGCAAATCCGTTGATCAGGTGGCGATTCGCTCCCGTGGAGACCTGCCCCAATGAGAGCACCGCGTTGCGCGCCTCGAGTCGAATCACGTAGTCGGCCAGGTCCACGCGCGACGCGTCGTCTCCCAGTTCGCCGAAGCGCAGCGCATTGGCCCGCTCGTTCGCGCCCAGCACGTGCGTCGAGGAGGTGAGCGAAACTCCAGCGCGCGCGTGGGACGTCTCGAGCGCCATCGTGCCGGCAACCGCCTGATACGTCGGCCGCGCCGAGGCGGTTGCCGAACCCGAGTGTCCTTCGGCGACCTGCCCCGTGTTTCGCAGCTCCAGTCCCGGTTCAACATTGGCGCGTTCGAAGCCGCGCGGCGTCAGGACGCGGATCGGGAGTTTCGCCAGTTCGGTCCAGGATTCACCGTCGACGAGATAGACCTTCATCTCGGACTCGCCGGCCGGCAGGTCCACGCCGTTGGCGCGAAAGCGCAGTCGAACCCCGTCGCGTTCGAACAGCGACGTCAGGTCGGAGGTCCCGATGAAGATGGCGAGGCGGCCTTCCGTCCCGCCGGGCGCGCGGCTCAACGTCAGCTCGAGCGGTGCCTGGGCTGCGACAAAGCGCTCGGGGCCGAACGTTGGCACGACCGTAATGGTCGTGTCGGCCGGTCCTTGGGCGCGAAGCGCGCCAGCGCTGAGCAACAGGAATGCAAGCGGGAGAACGAGCCTGATGCGATGGGACAACGGGTACCTGGGAGGCGGCGGACATGCGCCAGCGACCCCGCGCGAGGGGGGCGAGCGCGCGCAAAAGCGTCGTACAGTGAGCCGTCGTGCTGTCGGATGTCGCGCCTGCCACTCCCATTGGCGCGCGAACGCGATCCTGCGGCGCGTGAATCGCCGGGAAGACTTCACCGACGGGTGCGCTATTCGAAGCGTATGGTGCGGCGCAGGCAACGGCAAGGCAACGCTACGGTCGATTCTTGACGGATGGCGCAGAATGACTACCCGAGCACCCGTCTGAATGTGGCGGCCGGCGGGTGGTGCATTGCTGATGACTTCTTCACCACGGAGCCCACGGAGAACTCCGGAGGGCCCACGGAGTGACCCTCAGCTGTTCTCCGTGGGCTCCGTGGTGAAGAACGCCAGCTTCGTGAAGCAGGCCACCTATTGACCCGCGGAACGCCGAGTGGGGTATTGATGTCATGAATTCCAGACTCTTTTGCATTGCCGGCGTATGCCTCGCAGCCATGCTTCCGAGCCGCGCTCCAGCGCAGCCGACCGGTCCTGTCCTCGCCGTCGCCGCCGACACCAGCCAGCGTCAGCTCATCAGGCTCCGCGACGGCTCCACCGTGCTCGGGCGCATCACCCAATCGTGGGGCGACTCGGCGCGCGTCGAATCCATGGCCGGCATGTTCGTCGTGCGGCGCAGCAACGTCGCTTCGGTGAGGATCGTCCCCGCCTCGTCGATTCATGGCGGCATGTACTGGCCCGACGATCCCAATGCCACGCGCCTCTTCTTCGGGCCCACCGCGCGCATGCTGAAGAAGGGCGAAGGATACATCGCCAACCACTGGCTCTTCTTCATGGACGGCTATGGTGGCGTCACCGACCGTTTCACCCTCGGCGGCGCGATGTCGCTCTTCCCCAGCGACAACTTTCTCAAGAACAACATCTACTTCCTCTCGCCCAAGGTCGGCATCACGCAGGGGGAACGGTTCAATACCGCGGCCGGTGTCTGGATCGGCGGGGCCCCCTTCTCCGATGAGTTCGGTAGTGTCAACAACTTCGGCATCGCCTATGGCGTCGCCACGTGGGGCGGGCTTAACTGTGCGTTCACGCTTGGCGGCGGCTACGGTTTCGCCGAGGGCAAGCTCGCCCGCAACCCGATGATGATGGTGGGCGGCACGCGGCGCCTGTCGCGCCGGCTCACCCTTGTCTCCGAGAACTGGCTCTTTCCCAATGTCGAGGAGCCGCTGGTGTCGTTCGGCCTGCGTACCCATGGCGAGGGGATATCGTGGGACCTGGGCTTCGTTACCGTCATCGGAACGGGCGACGGCACCATCCTGGTCCCCTGGTTCGGCGCGGCGTGGAAGTTCTGAGGGCGCAAGGATACCTCCTGTTGCTCTAATGGACGGTAGGTGCCACCTTCTTTCCCCATGACGCCCCCCAACCCCCGCCTGGCGGCCGCCCTTGACGACCGCTACGTCATCGAGCGCGAAATCGGCCAGGGCGGAATGGCCATGGTCTACCTCGCGCGCGACGTGCGCCACGACCGGCAAGTGGCCCTCAAGGTACTGCGCCCCGAACTGGCGGCTGTCATCGGCGCCGAGCGCTTCCTCGCTGAGATCAAGACGACGGCGAACCTGCAGCATCCGCACATCCTGCCGTTGCACGATTCGGGCGAAGCCGACGGCACCGTCTTCTATGTGATGCCGTTCGTGACGGGCGAGACGCTGCGCGAGCGGATGCAGCACGAGCGCCAGCTCCCCGTGGACGACGCTGTGCGCATTGCGCGCGAGGTGGCGAGCGCGCTCGACTATGCGCACCGCCATGGCGTGGTGCACCGCGACATCAAGCCCGAGAACATCCTGCTGCACGACGGCCAGGCGCTGGTGGCTGACTTTGGGATCTCGCTCGCCGTCAGCCGTTCCGACGGCGGCACCCGCATGACCGAAACGGGGATGTCGCTCGGCACGCCGCACTACATGGCCCCCGAGCAGGCGATGGGCGAGCGTGAGATCACCGCCAAGGCCGACGTGTACGCCCTGGGCTGCGTACTCTACGAGATGCTCACGGGCGAGCCGCCGTTCACGGGCTCCACGGCGCAGGCCATCGTGGCCCGTGCCATCACCGAGCAGCCGCGCGGGATCACCATCCAGCGGCACACGGTCCCCGCGCACGTTGAAGCGACCACGCTAAAGGCGCTGGAGAAGCTCCCCGCCGATCGCTTCACGTCGGCCGCCGAGTTCGCGGCGGCGCTCGATGACCGTGCGTTCACGCGGTCAGACGTTGGCGCCGCCGAGGGGCCAGCGGCTGTCGGTGGTGCGCCGTGGCGTTCGCGCGCGGCCGTGCCGCTCGCGGCCTTCTCAGTCGTCGCCACGGCCCTGTTGCTCTGGGCTTTTCTGCGTCCGGCCCCAAGCGCGCCCGTGTCGCGCTATGCGCTGAGTTTTGACTCGTCGTCGGCGCCCTGGTCACAGTTGCCGATGGCGGTCTCGCCGGACGGGGCGCACCTCGTTTACGTCGGGCCACTGCAAGGGGCGACTGATGCGACCTCCAGCCAACTCTGGATCAAGGCGCGCGACAAGAGCAAGGCCGTTGCCCTGGAGGGCACACGCGCGGTCCAGTCATTCACCTTCTCGCCGGACGGCCAGTGGCTGGCCTATTCACAGAGTGACAAGCTCAAGAAGATCCCGATCAGCGGCGGTACGGCCATCACCCTGGCCGATTCCGTTGCGGCGCTGCGAGGGGCGGCGTGGCTGGACGACGGTACCATTGTCATCCCCAAGATTGGCTCGACAGCGTTGCTGCGGGTCAGCGACGTCGGCGGGCCGGTCAGCACGATCTGGCGTGGTGACAACGCGTTCGTGACCTTCCCGGGAGCGCTTCCCGGCAGCCGTGGCGTGTTGTTCACCCTCTGCAGCCCTACTGTGACGTGTGAGGTGATGGTCACGAATCCTAACGACACCTCGACACGGCTCGTTGCTCGCGGTGCGGTGCGCGCGTTCTACGTGCCCACCGGGCACCTGGTCTATTCGCGCCCCGAGGGAGGCATGCTCGCCCTCGCCTTCAATCCCCGCACGCTGAAGGCGGGCGATGCACCGGTGCCGTTGCTCGACAGTATCATGACTGGCGTGAACGGCTCGCCGACATTCACGGTGTCCGACGAAGGCACCGTGTTCACCCGCGCAGGCAGCACGGCGAATGCGCAGCGGCTTTACGAACTGACCTGGCTCGACCGGAGCGGACGCCGCATTCCGGTAGACACCAGCTTCCGCTTCGCCCTCACCGCATTGGGGGGATCGAATGCCGGGTGGCAGTTGTCGCCCGATGGCAATCGCGTCGTCATGGGGCTCAACACCGAGGCCGGCGACAATATCTGGGTCAAGCAGCTCCCGCGCGGCCCCGTCTCTCGCGTCTCGTTCGATAGCACCGGAGGCATGCGGCCACGCTGGAGCCGCGACGGTCTCTTTGTGACGTACATCGGGCGCAGCGGCGCCTTCGTGCGCCGTCGTGCCGACGGCACGGGCAAGGATGAGGAACTGATCCGGATCAGGGACGCCAATATTCTCGAAGGTGTGTTTACACCGGATGGGAAGTCGGTGGTCTTCCGCAGCGGCGGCGGCGTCGGGCCGGGGGGCCGTGACATCATGGTCATGACACTGGGGACGGACAGCACGCCCAGGCCGCTCATTGCCAGCCGGAAGTTTGACGAGTCGGGCATCGCCATTTCGCCGGACGGCCGCTGGATCGCCTACGAGGGCGACGAGGGCGGTCGCAGCGAGATCTTCGTGCGTCCGTTCCCCGATGTCGACGGTGGCAAGTTCCAGGTTTCCTCGGGCGGCGGACGTTCGGCGCTCTGGTCGCGCAACGGACGCGAACTCTTCTTCGTGAACGCCGCGCGTGAGATCGTCGTGGTGACCGTCGCGAACGGCACGGCATTCAAGTCGGGTGAGCCGAAGACGCTGTTCAAGCTTCCCGCCGAGTATTACCTGGACGATCCCAACAACTACACGCCGTTCGACATCTCGCCGGACGGACAGCGCTTCCTGATGGCGCGCCTGCTGCAGGCCACCGATGCACGTACCGCGCCGCTCGTCGTCACCGAGAACTGGTTCACGGAACTGAAGCGCATCGTCAACAAGCGCTGAGGCAGTCTGCCGTCTCCATGTTCATTTCCGACTCCCAACCAGATTCTCGAACCAGTTGAGCAATATCACCACGTTCTGGTCGTTCGAGGCCTTCGGCTGGACCATGATGAACGTCTGGCCGTCCCGCGTCACGTCGTAGTTGGTGTGGAACGTGGAGCTGGCCGCCGTCGTGCGAAACAGCTCGCGTACGGCACCGGAGGCGAACTGGGTGCCGGCCTGCACGTCGGCCGCCATCATCGCCGTCCCGGACCGGAAGAAGATCTCCCGCCCGGTCGGCGACCAGCGCGGCTCGTTGCCGCCGTCCTTGGAGATCTGCCAGCGGCCGCCGGGCCCGGGGAACGGCCGCACGTACACCTCGAGCCGTCCGGTTTCATCCGAGACGTACGCCATCCAGTGGCCGTCCGGCGACAGACTCAGCGAGAAATTCTGCGTCTCCGAGGAGAGCAACGACGTCGGCTTCCGCGCCGAGTCCATGTTGACCGTTGAAATGCTGCGCTTGCCGCCCAGCAGCGCCTCGGCGATCACCATCGTGCGTCCGTCGGGGGTGAACGACTCCACCACCTGGTCCTGCGGCGCCACCGTCAGTGACTCCGCCTGCGAGCTGCCGTCTGCCGCAATCCACGCCAGGTCGGCGCTTTCGCTCCCGCGCCGTTCGTAGACCACTCGGCGCCCGTCGGGCGTCCACGCAGGCCGCTGCCCGGACCGGTCGAAGGTGAGCCGCGAGAGCGTGCGTGCCGCCATGTCGTGCATCCAGATGTCGGTGCCGACGTCGTTCACGACCACGGCGATGCGCGCTCCATCAGGTGAGAGGCGAGGCGCGGCGTAGAACTTCGGCTGCGCGCTCAGCTCGCGTACCGTGCCGGTCCGCGTGGCCGCGACGAGGCTGGACATGCCGACGGTGCCCGATGCGAACGCCAGCGTGCCGCGCCGCGATATGCCCAGCTTGGCGGCACGGCTGTTGAGCCCAATCTGCACACTGTCCGTCACCGGGATGCGCTGACCCAGTACCTGGAGGCGTTCGGCGTTGAACGGCACGGCCATCAGCGTGCCCGACACCACGCCGCCGCTGCCGGCATCGATCATCCCCAGCGTGACGTAGCCTTGTTCGACGTAGTGTGGATTGCCTCCCATCACGTCGAAGCGGGTAAGCTTTCCGGTCGCCAGCGTGATGGCTGCCAGCCGGTCCGCAGTACCGTCGTTGATGGAGACAATCGCCGCCTTGTCGCCGGGCAGGAACTCCGGCCAGTTGAAGACTTCGCGTTTCGCAGAGTCGGCGCGAAGCAGCAGGCTGGCCTAGCCGCCGGCTGCCGGCACCACCAGCAGACCGCGCTCGTCGGCGAAGAGGATCGTGTCATTCGCACTCCACGTCCCGCCACGAAACGTCGATCCGACATCCGTGACGGGCAGCGCCGGGCCTCCGCCAACAGCGACCTTGAGCAACTTGGTACCGACCACGAAGCCCAGATGCTCTCCGTCGGGCGAGAAGAACGGACTCATCGCGTTCAGCGTCCCGGGAATGGGGGTCGGCGCCACGTCGCTCATCGTGCGCATGAACAACTGCAGGCCGGTGCTCACCGCCCCGACGTAGGCGATGCGCGAGCCGTCCTGTGACATTGCGATGGCTTGCCCCGGCCGTCCCGTGACCACTTCCGGCGTGAAGCGCATGGCAAACCGGCTCACGGGAAGCGGCGGCGCCTCGGTGTGGCGCGTCGCCAGCCACGCACTCGTGGCCAGCGCCGCCACGGCCAGTGCCCACGGTGCCGCGCTCAGCACACGCTGTTTCACTGTGCGAGTCGATGCCGCATGGCGCGCCGCGGCACTCGACGCTTGCGTCGACGCCCCGGTGTAGTCGGACCGGTTGATCGCGTCCTTGAATTCCGCCGCCGTCGCAAAGCGATCGGCCGGCAATTTGGCGAGAGACGTCAGCACCGCCGCTTCGACATGCTGCGGGATTGTCTTGCGCAGCATCGTCGGCCGCTCGGCTTCCGCGCTCAGCACTTTCGCCACGATGGCCTGCACCGTGGAACCCGTGAACGGCGCATCGCCGGTCAGCATCTCATACGTTACGGCGCCAAGCGCATACACATCCGATCGCGCGTCAATGGTCTTCTCCCCTATCGCCTGTTCGGGACTCATGTACGAGGGTGTGCCCAGCGAGAGACCCGTTTGCGTCATTCGCTCGCCGCCCGCCGTCTGCACCGCCAGCACGATGCCGAAATCGGCCACCAATGCCTGCCCGTCGTGCAAGAGGATATTCTCGGGCTTGATGTCCCGGTGCACCACGCCCTGCCGATGCGCGTAGTCCAGCGCGCTGGCCACTTCACTCGCGATGCGCACCACGTCGGGAATGGGGAGTTGATGCTCGCGCGCAAGCCGCGTGCGCAACGTCTCACCCGACACCACGGGCATCACGTAGTACAGCGACCCATCTGCCTCGCCGGAATCCAGCAATGGCAGGATGTGCGGATGCTGCAGCCGCGCCGTGGTGCGAATCTCGGTCAGGAAGCGCTCGCCGCCGAGAGCGGCGCCCAGGTCCGGGTGCAGGACCTTGATGGCAACGTTGCAATCGTGCTTCAGGTCGTGCGCCAGGTACACGGTGGCCATGCCGCCGGCGCCAAACTCACGCTCGATGCGGTAGCGGCCGGTGAGTGCCGCGCTGAGGCGTTCGGCGGTGAGGCTCATCGCGGCACCTTCGCCTTGAGTTCCGCGAAGAAGTTTTGCACGACGATGAGTTCATCCCCGCGCTCTCCACGCTCTGCTCCCGCGGCGGCGCGGGAGAACAGGAAGCGCCGTTCATCCGGACTCACGTCAAAGAAGTGCTGGTTCAGCGGACCGTACGCTTCCACTGAGAAGAGCCGTCGCGGGGTGCCGACGGCGAACACACTGCCCGGGGCGACGTCAGCGACCCAAGCGTCGGCGTTGCCGTCCACGTAGAAGATCTCCCGTCCGGAGCGGGACCAGCGCGGAGCGAAGCCGCTGCCGATGGACACCTGTCGCTTGGCCACTTTCGTGTCCGGAAACGGCCGCACGTACACCTGAAACATGCCGGACTCGTCGGACGCATACGCCAACCAGCGTCCATCGGGCGACAGCGTCGGGCCCGTCTGCGTGACGGGATCAGCAACGAGCTGCATTCTCGCCGTGTCGCCGTCGGTGCGAACGCTGGCGATGTCTCCGCGAGAAGAAAACAGCAGCCACTTGCCATCGGGAGACAGCGCTGGGCTCCCGCCGAGTCCCGGCATCGGCGATGGCAGCGCGCTGCCGTCGGCCGGCACCCGCTGGAGCACACCGCCGGGTGTGGTGAACACCAGGAATTTCCCATCGGGCGTCCACGTGGGATTCCAGCCGACCTCGGCCACCTTTGACGCAGGGCCGCGATCGAGCTGCTTGACCCATACCTGTCGGCTGTTCCCGCGGCCGACCCCCACCGCGGCCATGCGCCCATCGGGTGAGAGTGCCGGGCGTCCGCTCATCTCCATGCTCCACGACGAATCCACCGCGCGCGCTGTGCCGTCACGCTCAACCCAGACCAACTCGCGGCGGCCGGCCATGGTCAGGCCCGCGATGTACGTGAGCGTCCCGTCGTCGGACGTCGCGAGGTCAATGCGACTGTTGCCGCGGATCGACAGTCCGTCGCCGACGAGCACCGCGTCGCCGGTGAGCTTCAAGTCATCGGCGTCGAACGGCGCGGCCATCAGCATGCCGTCGTCGGTCACGAAGAGCAGGTGGCCGCTCTGTGAGTACTGTCCGACCACGCCGCGAACCAGCACCGTGTGCTTGCCGCTCCGCAGGTCCAGGACGGCGATGTCTGCCCCGCTTCCCTGCCCTTGCCGCATGATCGTGAACAACACGCCGCGTCCTTTCGGGAGCGCTGAGGGCATGTAGTGATAGGCCTCGCCTGCCGTCGAGTCCGGGCGGGAGGCCACTTCCGGCTTGCCGCCGGTCTCACGGATGCGTGCGACGCCATCGCCTTCGAGATGACCGTCATAGTAGATGTACCCGTCGGTTCCCCAGGACACGCCGCCCATGTCCACCAGCGAGTCGGTCAACGTCAGCGTAGGCCCGCCCGCCACGGGAACAACCTTCAACGCGCGTGGCGACGACAGGGATACGTACGCGATGCGCTTGCCATCGGGTGAGAAGGCGGGATTCGCGGGGCGTTCGGTCCCGGCCAGCGGCACGGCGCGCAGCTGACCCATCGGGCGAACCCACAGCCGGTTGGATTCCGGTCCAGCGCCGCCGCCAACATACACGATCGTCTGTCCATCCGGGGAGAGCGCCATGCGCGTGCCGTTCACGGTCTCGTTCAGCTGCTGGCTGTCCGGCAGCAGAAGGCTGAACCGCGCGATGGGGCGCTCCGGCGTCTGCACGACCGACCAGCTCGCGACAGCAACCGCGACGATCGCGACAGCACTCACCGCGATGAACGGCGCGGTAAGCACGCGCCGCGCACGCGCAAGTGACATGGGGGCGTCGTCCCTGAACGTCGCGCTCGTCCACGTGCGGTTCATCAGCGCCTCGGCGAACGCCTTGGCACTCTCGAATCGATCGGCCGGCAGCTTCTCCAGCGCCCTCCCCACCGCCGCCGCGACGTTCGGGGGCACGGTCTTTCGGAACTTCGTCACCGCCTCCACGGGCTCGGCGATGATCTTCATGATGATCTGCTGCGCCGTGGCTCCCGTGTGCGGCGGGTTGCCGGTGAGCATCTCATACAGCACCGACGCGAGCGAATACACGTCAGCGCGCCCCGTGATCTCCTTCTCGGCGGTGGCCTGCTCGGGGCTCATGTAGTGCGGTGTGCCGAGGCTCAGCCCCGTCTCGGTCATCCGCCCGCCGGCGGCCGCGCTCAACGCCAGCGCAATGCCGAAGTCGGCCACCATTGGCCGCCCGTCGTGCAACAGGATATTCTCGGGCTTGATGTCGCGATGGATCACGCCGTGCCGGTGCGCGTAGTCCAGTGCGTCGGCCACCTGCGTCGTGATGCGCACCGATTCCTCGACGCTGAACTGGGTCTCGCGGTCCAGCTTGGTACGGAGCGTCTCGCCCTCGACATACGGCATCACGTAGTACAGAAATCCGTCGGCCTCGCCCGAGTCGAACAGCGGCAGGATGTGCGGGTGCTGCAGCGCCGCTGTCGTCTTGATCTCCACCACGAACCGCTCGGCGCCCAGCACGGCGGCGAGTTCGGGCTTGAGCACCTTGAGCGCGACCTTGCGGTCGTGCTTCAGGTCCTCAGCGAGGTAAACCGTGGCCATGCCACCCGCACCGAGTTCGCGCTCGATGCGGTAGCGGCCGGTGAGGGCGGCCTGTAATCTCTCGATTGTGCTCATGGCGGGGGGCCTTGGGGGGCGACTCGAATAAAGCAGGCATCAAACTACGCCCGAATGCCTCTCATGGCCAGCCGAACGGCCTCGCGGCCTTCCACTCGACGTCATCGCGTTGTTCATTCCTCCACGATGCCCCAGCTTCAGCCGTCCCGTCGCTCCGTCATCACCCGCACCGCCACCTCGCTCGCCGGCACCGTCAAGGCGCAGGTAGCCACACTCGGCGTGCCACTCGGCATCTCCTGGGCGACGCTCGGCGCCAACACCATGGTCGGCGGCGCGCTCAACCAATTCGGCATCATCCCCCGCACCGAGCGCGGGCTCTGGGGCATTCTCTTCGCCCCGTTCCTGCACGGCAGTGTTGCGCACCTCGCCGCCAACTCCGTCTCCCTTCTCGTCCTCGGGTGGTTAACGCTCGCCCTTGCCGGTCAGAAGCGCTTCTGGATCGTCTCCGCCGCGTCGGCGCTCGGCGCCGGTCTCTGTGCATGGACGCTCGGCGCAACTGGCACCGTGCATATCGGCGCGAGCGGCGTGAACTTCGGTTATTTGGGCTACCTGATGCTCAGCGGCTGGTTCGCGCGACGGGTGATGCCCGTCCTCATCTCGCTCGGCGTCACCGCTCTCTGGGGCGGCATGGTATTCGGCGTGCTCCCCGGTCAGATGGGCATCAGTTGGCAGGCGCACCTCGGCGGATTCATCGGCGGCGTGCTCGCGGCACGCTGGCTACACAAGCGATAACAACCGTGTGGCCCTCTGAGCTCTTTCACCACGGAGCTCACGGAGTACTGCTGAGGGCCACGGAGCTACGGCAAACGCTTGGAGGAACTGCGAACGCCACGCAACGGTCCGTGTGGCGTCCCGTCGTTACCCCAGATTGTTGCCGTACGTGGCCCTCCGGCATTTCCTCCGTGAGCTCCGTGGTAAAGAAGGTCAGCTACCTACGCCACGATGCTCACGGCCGCGAGGCTGATGACGACGCCCGCTTGGGGGAGCGGTCAGTCCTTCGGCTTGGTGTACTTCAGGTTGCCGCAGGCAACCACGTCCTGCTCCCGCACCCCCCTGTCGTAGACGACGAACTGGTAGGAGCCGTTCGCCGCAAGCGGGAGCTGACCGGTCCACGTCAGCTCGGCGTTGCCGCCACTGCGCAGTTCGAGCGGTTGCACCTCCATGGGCTGCACCAGGGGCTGCACGCGTGACCCGCAGCGCCCCGGCGAAATCGTCCACGGCAGCATGTTCGTCATCCGGCCGCTGGCGCTTCCGCCACTGGAAGACAGGCGCACCTCCACCTTGTAGAAGCCCGCCTTGCCATCGGTGGTCGGGTTGATATCCACGGAGCCCGAGAACTTCGAGGCGTCAACAGCGCCGCCGAAGCTGGTGCCGCGCAGGGAACCGCTGAATCGGCCCGTGGCGGCGGTGTGATCCTGGGCACCGACATCGGTCGTGATTGCAGCGAGCGCGATCAGCGCGACCAACGAGCAGGAGAAACGAAGGGGATTCATGACCGGACCAATGCGAGAAGGGTGCACGGGGGGCACCGAGTGAAACATGATGGGAATACCGGCGCATCGCGAGGCACCGCCTCGTCTGTCAACGGACTGACTGGCGTCGTGCGTAGTGGTACCGCCAGCCTTCGCGGCGGTTCCTTTCACGTGGAGCACGAATGACGAACGTCCGTTCAGCCCTGCTTGCCCTCGCTGCCGCCAGCGTCGCCATGTCGGGCGATGCGAGCGCGCAGGGTAAGCTCAACAGGTACGGTAACCCGCCCACGATCGCGCCGGCACCTACGTCAAGCACCATCTCGGTGAAGGACCTGCAGGTGCGCCTCTACACCTTCGCCGACGACTCCATGCAGGGGCGCCAGGTCGGCCGCCTCGGCAACAAGAAGGGCACCGACTACATCGCCGCCGAACTCAGGAAGCTCGGCGTGCTCCCCGCCGGCGACAACGGCACCTACTTCCAGGTGCTGCCCTACCACCTGAAGAGCTTCACCAACCACTCGCGGCTTACCGTGGACGGCAACCCGCTCGCGTGGGAGAAGGACTGGGTGGCGGTGCCCGGCGTGCGCGCGCCGCGCGGCATCAGCAGCGTCCCCGTGATCTTCGGGGGCGTGGCCGGTGACACGACCAAGCAGATCACCGCCGCGCAGGCGAACGGCAAATTTGTCGTGCTGCTGCCGGCACCGTCGGCGGCCGCGCCCGCTGGCCCCGGCCGCGGCGGCTTTGCACCGCAGCCCACTCGACTCAACAGCGCAATCGCCATTGCCACCGTCAACCTCGACGATCTCACTGCCGCCCAGCGCGCCGCCATCAACCAGCCAACCGTCGCCACCTCAACAGCGATCCGCAGCTTCGGTGCACCCGGCGCGGCGAACCAGAATGTGGATTCGCTCGCCGTCTATCGGCAAATGGTGGCCATGCTGGCGCCGCAGGCGGTCATCCGACTCACCCGCACCGCGGCCGCGCAGCTCTTCGGCCGCAAGACGCTCGACGGCATTCCGCTCGGCACCACCGGCGGCACCGTCACCACGTCGCTCGACTTCATCGAGCGTTCCACCGACTTCGCGCGCAATGTCGTCGGCATCATTCCGGGAAGCGACCCCGCACTCAAGCACCAGTACGTCGCGCTCGGCGCGCACAACGATCACGTGGGCTTCAGCAACACGCCGGTGGACAAGGACTCGGTGAAGGCGTTCAACGACACCCGCAACCGCGTGCTGCTGGCCAACAACATGATCACGCTCGACCAGGCGAAGCTGCAGTCCATTCGCGTGAACATGGACAGCATCCGCAAGGCGCACCCCAACCCGCGGCTCGACTCCATCCGCAACGGCGCCGACGACGACGGCTCGGGTTCGATGGCCCTGCTCGAGATCGCCGAGGCAATCCAGGGAATGAAGGTGAAGCCGAAGCGCAGCACGCTCTTCGTCTGGCACACCGGCGAGGAAGCCGGCCTCATCGGTTCGGCCTTCTTCGTGAACAACCCCACGGTGCCGATTGATAGCATCGTGACGGGCATCAACATCGACATGATCGGCCGCGGGCGCGCTGAGGACCTGCCGGGCGGCGGCCCTGATTTCGTGGGCGTCGTCGGGTCGTCGTTCGACTCCAAGGACCTTGGCGAGATAGTGTCGAGCGTGAACAAGAAACTCGACAAGCCGCTGGCGCTGGACTACAAGTTCGACTCGACGGTCACGTGGAGCGGCTACAACAACCTCTACGGGCGCAGCGACCACATCATGTATGCGCGCGCCGGTATCCCCATTGCCTTCTTCTTCACCGGGTTGCACGGCGACTACCATCAGGTGTCGGACGAGCCCGAGTTCATTGACTATCCGCACTACCAGAAGATCACGAGCTACATTCGCGATCTCGCGGTCGAGGTTGCGAACGGTCCGCGGCCGAGGATGAACGGAACCAAGCCCTCAAGGCCACCGCGTACGGCGGTGCCTTGAGGGCAGAGAAACAACGAGAAACAACAGAGAGACAACAGACGTGGAACCCGAGGGCCAGGGAACAGCTTCCTGGCCTTTCTGTTTGTGTCAACCGTTGCAACTACCGCAGGCGAGAGTCGTACTTGAGGTTCGCGCAGGCGATCATGTTCTGCTGGGCGTGGCCGTTGCGGAAGATGCCCACCTGGTAGGTGGCCTGCGCATTCATGTTGAGCGCCACCGAGTGCCGCACTTCGCCCTCGCCGCCGCTGCGCGTCACGAACCCGGGCAGCTGGTTGGCGTGTTCGAGCATGATGAGCCTGGAGCCGCAGCGTCCCATGGAGACGCCCCATTCCAGGTCTTGGCCCGGCGAGTTGGTGGAGAGCTGGATCACCACCAGGTACAGGTCCATGCCGCTCTCGCGGTACGGCTGCATGTCCACCGTGCCCGAGATGCGCCCGACGACGCTGCCGGCTGCATTGCGCGACTCCTGCGTCATCTGGACGTTGCGGAACACGCCCGTCCAGTTGCCAAGCATGGGAAGTTCGGCGGTTGCTTGCTGCGACTGTGCGCCGGCAGTGGGCACGGCCAGCAGCGCCGCAAGCACAAGCGCCGTGGTGGCTGAGCGAACGGAGATCGTCATGGCTCGAGCACCTCGTTGGGGGTCCAATAATAACAACTTGTACACGTGGTCGCTCGGGCGCCACTTCCGCGACAGTCCGACTCGGAGATCTGCTGCAATCAGGCGATACCAGCCCGGACATTTCGGTGACGCGAGTCACGGGGGCATGCCTTATGCTGCGGGTACTTGATGATATGTATCAACTATACATATTGGTACATATGAAAACGACCATGATCCTCGACGACCTGTTGATCAGGCGCGCGCTCGAACTCACCGGCATCAAGGAGAAGACGGCCGTGGTGCACGCCGGGCTTGAGGCGCTCATCGCCCGCGAATCGGCCCGCCGGCTGGCCAGGCTCGGCGGCACGATGCCCGGCCTCGAGCTCGCGCCGCGCCGACGTTCGGCCTCCCCCAATGGAAAGGCCCGCCGTGATCCTGGTCGATAGTTCGGTCTGGGTGGACCACTTCCGCCGCCACGACCACCGGCTCGCGCGCTATCTCGAGGCGGGTGAAGTGCTCACGCATTCGCTCATCATCGGCGAGCTCGCCTGCGGCAATCTCGCGGCGCGGCGCACCACGCTCGAACTGCTGCATGCACTGCCGAAGGTTACCGAAGCATCATCCGGCGAGGTGCTCACTCTCATCGAACGCGGGCGCTTGCATGGCACCGGACTCGGCGTGGTAGACGTCCACTTGCTCGCCTCGATGCTCCTGAGCAACGCGGAGCTCTGGACGCGCGATCAGCCCTTGGCGAGGGCGGCAACCCGCCTGCGGTCCATGTAGCGTGCGAATCGCCGTTCAGCGCTTCGCGGCCCGCGACGCCTGCATCCCCCGCAAGTCCCGCGACTGCTGCAGCGCCCTGTAGATCCGCACATTCAGCATGGCCCCCGTGATCCCGGTGTGATCCTCGGCCACCCTCGGCTCGTCCGGCAGGTTCAGGCGCTTCGCGAGCGCCGCACCGGTGAGATCGCGGTAGCCGAGTGACCAGGCCATCGAGGGAATGTCGAGCACGAAGTAGTGGAAGAGCTCGCGCCACGTGTGTCCGTCGCGGCGCATCAGCGCGTCGAGGAAACCGGCGTCGAACTGCGAGTTGAACGCCACGAGCCCCGTGGTTTCCACGTCGAGATGCGCGAGCAGCCACTGGTCGGGCTCGTCGGTCGGCACCGATGCGGTGGGGACGGCGGCGTCCACCGCGGCAACGTAGGCCGGAGGAGCCGACGCGATGGCGCCGATCTTGACCTCTTCGGCGCGGCAGGCGGCGAGCGCCAGGAGCAGCGCGAGGGCGGGGAGGTGGCGGCGGGGCATGGAGAACTGCTGAGGGCCACGGAGTACTGCAACCAGTGGGGTAAAGACAGCGCGCCATGCAGCGCTGTGCGGTGCTCTCGCAGTTCCCCCAGGAAGTCGCATTACTCCGTGGCCCTCCGCTTTTCCTCCGTGAGCTCCGTGGTGAAGAAACCCAGCGTCGTACCGCTGTTCATTCGTTATTCCGCTGCCGGAAGCGAGAAGCCCAGCGCGATGGCGTGGTTGCGAATGTCGGGCGGCCAGCCGAGCGTGAGTTGTTCGAAGCGTTCACGATCGTTGGCGAAGAGGGCGCGCGTGGCCTCTTCGTAGTTGGTGAAGTTGCCGGCGATGGCGTACGCAAAGTTGTACGCGCGTTCGTGCGCCGCTTTCATGAGGCGCTTGTCACCGCCGGCGCGCCGCGCCTCGTCCACCAGGCGTCGCAGGGTGACGGAGGCGCCGCCCTTGTGCGCGTTGAGCCAGTCCCAGTGTCGCGGCAGCAGCGTGACTTCGCGCGGCACCACGCCCAGCCGCGGACGTCCCCGTCCGCGCGGCACCTCCGGTGGCGGCGCGTAGCGCGCGCGGATGTCGTCGTCGGATCCACGCGTATCCACGTCCAGCTGCCGGCCGGTGACATCGTCGAAGATCAGCACCGGCACTGGCGATTCCGCCTGCTTCACCGCCACGGCCACATCCGCCAGCGACCCGTGGGCCAGCCGGCGGTTGGAGAGGAAGGCGGTGTAAGTGTGTGTGGGGTCCGTCATTGCGCATCTGAGGTAGGTGGACAGCGGATAATATCATCCGGATGTATTAATTGTTAATATCACACGGACATAAATCCGTAACCTGCCTCTGCACCACACTGTGCCTGTGCCCCTGAACCTCACCCTGCACCATGCACCGCAGTCGCTATCTTCGATCCCCATGACCGATCGAGTAGACAAGCGCGATTTCCTGGCTGGAGCGGCCTGCCGCACCCAAGGCTGGTATTTGCATCACGCCCCCGACGAGATCCCCGGCCCCGGCCTGCATTGGCGATTCTGGGTGGGCGGCCATGTGCATGAGCGCGCCCGAGCGTGGATGGGCGACGGCATGATGCTGCGCCGCACACCGCTCGAGGCGGCAGTGGAGGGCACGCAGGCGTCGGTGACCGATGCGTCGCAGCAATTGCTGTTCGAAACAACGTTCATCTGGAACGGACTCGTCGCGCGCGCCGACGCCATTCGCCGGCACGGTATCGAGTGGGATCTCATCGAGATCAAGTCGGGCAAGTTCAGGGCGGACGAGAAGCCCAACGCCGAGTATGTGGATGATCTCGCGTACACGCGCATGGTCGCCGGCGGCGCAGGGCTCAAGGTGGCGCGGTCGCTGCTCGTGCTGATCAATGGCGAGTATCGCCTGAACGGCACCGCGGAGCCGTTCGTGTACATGGATCTCACCGAGGTGGTGAACGCGCGGGCCGTCGAGTTCCAGGCGATTGCCAGTGATGTTGCGGCCAAGGTGGGAGCCGACGAGCGGCCGACGCCTGAACTCATCTTTGCCTGCCGCAAGTGCGACTACTTCGAGAGCGACTGCGTGGGGCGCGGCATTCCCGACCCGCTCTTCCTGATTCCGCGGATCAGCGAGAAGAAGTTCGAGGCGCTCAAGCACTACGAATGCATCTCACGACTGCCGGCCGACGCCGACCTCACCGACACGCAGCGGCGCGTGGTGGAGGTGCTGCAGGCCGGCGTGCCCAAGGTGGACCCCGACGCGCTCGGCGTGCTCGACCAGGTGCAGTGGCCCGTGCGGTATCTCGACTTCGAGTCGGTGTCGCCGCCCTTTCCGTGGTTCGAGGAGTGCGAGCCGTACCAGATGGTGCCGTTCCAGTACTCGCTGCACCAACAGGACGCCCCCGGCGCCGGCGTGGTGCACAAGGAGTATCTCGCGCCGACCGACGGGGACTGGCGCCTCTACATGACCGAGCAGCTGCTGTACGATTTGGGCACCACGGGCTCCATCATCGTCTATTCGAGCTTTGAGAAGCAGATGCTCGGCCTGCTGGCCAAGACCTTTCCCGCGCTCGCCGACCAGATCAACGCGGTGATCGCGCGTCTCTTTGACCTCGAGCAGGTTTTCAAGAACGGGTACCAGCACCCCGAGTTCCTCGGGCGCACGTCCATCAAGAAGGTGTTGCCGGTGATGGTGCGCGACCTCAGCTACCAGTCGCTCGTGGTGAACAACGGCGACGACGCGCTCGGCGTGTTCGGCCTGATGCGCGTGAAGGTGATGGACGAGAAACTCGTGCCCGCCAGGCGCGAGCAGCTGCTGCGGTACTGCGAACTCGACACGATGGCCATGGTGCGGCTCCACGAGGCGGCGGAGGAGTTGCGCGGGGGCGGCTGAACGATCCCGACGGCAATGGAATAATGACGGCAGCGAGGCACCCAGGCGCAATGATGGCCTGGGTGCTTTGACATCACCGCCACTTGTCACGTGTCACGTGACACAGTACATTCTATGATCAAGAGCTTTCGCGACAGGCGTACTCAGGAGTTGTTCACAGCTGGTTGGGCACGGGGAGTGCCACCGGGCTTGGCGCGACGTGCGCTCCAGAAGTTGAATGCGATCGACCAAGCACCCTTCGTCCATTTCCTCAGATACCCG
>PNKL01000045.1 GCA_013822425.1 Gemmatimonas sp. | reverse complement strand
CCCAGACATCGAGATCCAGTCGCTCACTCAGGGTCTGGGCGCGCGTGAACGGCGTGACGCGAAAACCGTGGCCGTCTACGGCGGCGACCTTTGCGTCCAGCGCTCGCACGAGGTCCACGTACGCCGCGTCGGTCATGCCGATGGTATGGGCGGCGTGCCACGCGGTGAACAACTCGCGATGGCGGATGAACGGATTGGGGTCGTCAACTGGCGCGACGGCCACGCGGTCGCCGTCACGCTGCCGCGTCATGACGTGAACTGCCTTGAGCTGCCGCGTCACGACGTGGTCGAGGTCGTCGGTGCCGGCGTTCGGGCATCGGAACGGATAGCGCGGTATGCCCGCGTCCGGCGGCGTCCAGCCGCACCCGGCGCAAACGAGGCGCAGCCCCGGCAGGATCGGCAAGGCCGGGGTCGCTGTCACCCCAGACCCGTGCGTCCGTTGAACTCGGCGATCATCGCGTCCCAGGCAGGGAGCAGTTCGCGCAGTCCCCGCCAGAACTGCTGTTCGCGGCGCGCCACGAAGTCCGGGAGCGAAACACCCTGCTGTTCCACCCACGTGAAGTAGCCAAGGTTGAAGACGCGGTCGCGCTCCACGTGGCCCATCACCATCACGTGCTCGGCGTCGGCGCCGAGCACGTGCTGCGCAAACGCGTCGCCGGCCTTCCGCCGGTCGAACGCGCCGCCGAAGTGCTTGCGAAGGAGCTTCGGCCGCTCGGACTCGTACATCGCGGCGCCGTCGGTGGCGACCGTCACGATCACGTCCTGCGCACCGAGGTTCAGGCGTTTCGCCGTCTTGATGGCCGCCACCACGTTGCAGATGCTCGAGAAGCCGAAATGCGGCAGTGCATCGAGCAGCGTGTCGCTCACCCCCCGCGCTTTCAGGACAGCGTGACCGGCCTCGTCGTTGAAGAGCACGAAGAGCTGGTCGGTGGCGTGGTCCGTCACCGCGACCGCGACATCGGTGTTCGTCACGTTGTGGATGAAGGGAATGTGCTTGTCGCCGATCCCCTGGATGTTGTGCTCGCCGAAGCCGTTGTAGAGCATCGTCGGGCACTCAAGTGCCTCAACGGCAACGATCTTTGCGCCGTGCTGATCCTTGAGCCAGTCACCGGCGCCCAGGGTGCCCGCCGAACCCGATGCGGAAACGAACGCCGCGAGCCGCAGCGAAGGGTCCTGCTCCTGCAGCGCCGTGAAGACGTGCCCCAGCGCGCGCCCGGTTACCGCGTAGTGGCCGAGGTGGTTCCCGAACTCGCTGAACTGGTTTAGGATCACGTTGTCGGGGTCCCTCGCCAGCGCAGCGCAGGCGTCATAGATCTCCTTGACGTTGCTTTCGGTACCCGGCGTGCGGATGATGTCGCCCGGTTCCACCACCCACTGCTCCAGCCACCGGAACCGCTCCTCGCTCATCCCCGCGGGGAGGATCGCTACGCCACGGCACCCCATGATGCGGGAGATCGCAACGCCGCCGCGGCAGTAGTTGCCCGTGGACGGCCACAGCGCACGCTGGCGCGTCGGGTCGAATCGCCCCGAGACGATGCGCGGCGCCAGGCAACTGTAGGCCGCCAGCACCTTGTGCGCGTGGATCATCGGAAAGTGGTCTCCGAACGCGACGACAATCGGCGATGACACGCCGGTCAGCGCTTCGGGGAGCACCACGTGCGCGGGAACCGGCACCATGCCGGTGCGCGCGGCGTCGTTGTACCAATGCACGCGGAAGAGGTTGCGGGCATCGGCGGCGTCAGGATCCACGCCGGCAAGCGATGCCCGCACCTCCGGCTTCACCGTCGTGGGATCCGCCATCTGCGCGAAGGTTGGCAGGAGAATCCGTGCCTCGCGAAACCGCTGCACCGCCTTGTCGTAGGTGGCGCGGTCCGCGACTGTCGTCATCCGTTCGATCATAGGTTCGCCATGCGCGCCCAGAGCCGGGAGGCTTCCACCGCCGCCTCGGCTCGGAGCGCTTCAAGGTCAACATCGGACACGGAGCGCGCGGCGGGCACGGTGCCCCCGAACCGCTCGGCCAGAAGTGCGTGACCGGCATCCGGGCGCCGCGCCGCGGCGCCCATGTCGTCACCATGCTTCGCGGCCTCGTCCATCAACGCCTCGCGCTCGGCCGCCAACTCCGATGGGTAGCCGTCGGTGCCGAGCGCCACGTGAACACTGGCGCGCAGACTGCCCGCATAGCCAACACGGTTGCCACGGTTCGATCGCGGGTTCTGCACGAGCCAGCAGCCAATGCGCTCGGCGTGCTGCACCTGTTCCGGCGTGAGGTGGACGCCATGCGCCATGATCGAGCCGGCGGGAAGTGCGCCAAGGGCCTCAAGTCGCTCGAGAGGTCCGCTCCAGCCGCGACGAAGGGCATCTTCGACGTCGGCGCGGTCTTCGGCGACGTGGACGTGCATGACCGTGCCCAGCGTGCGGCACAACTCCCCCGCTTCCCGCACCGTCTCGTCCGACACGGTGAACGACGCGTGCAGGCCGACCACGCCGCGCACGAGCGGGCGGGTGTTCTCGTTGATAAACCGCCGGCACTCGGCCAGACCGCGCTGTGCCTCCCGCCGTCCGCCGTTGCGCTCGGTCGCGCCGAAGCAGAGCACCGCCGGCATCCCCAGCGCCTGACACGCGTCGGCGAGGATCTCCAGCGACCCCTCGATGAAGTCCGGCGACTCGTGGTGGTCCACCAGGCCGACCGTGCCGAGCCGCAGCGCCTCGGCGACGTACCACCGCGCCGCGGTCTGCAGCGCCCGTGCGTCGAGCGCGCGGTCCAGCCTCCACCAGATGCGTTCCAGGATCTGCACGAAGTTCTCGGGCGCCTGTGCCGGTTCGGGCATCCCGAACGGCGCCAGCGCCGAGTAGATGTGCGTGTGCGCGTTGACGAACCCGGCCGGCATCAGGACGGCGCCCGGATGCGGCCGACGCTCATCGCCCTGGCGGCGGGTGAGTCCTTCATTGGCAGCGTCATGCGGCGAATGCCGTCGAACGCCTCGAGCGCAGAAGCGACGGCGGCGGCCGTCGGCACCAGGCCGATCTCGCCCACGCCCTTGGCACCCATCGGCCCCTCGGGCTCCGGGTCTTCCACCAGCATCACCTCGACGTGTGGCATGTCGCGCGCGCGCAGCACGCCGAGTTCGCGCAGCTTGAAGGTGATCGGCATGCCGTTGACCGTCGGCAGTTCCTCGGTGAGGGCGTAGCCCAGCCCCATGTGGATGGCGCCTTCAATCTGGCCCTCGCAGAGCGCCGGGTTCACCACGCGGCCCACGTCATGCGCGGCGATGACGCGGTCCACGCGCCCCTCGGCATCGAGCACCACGACCTGCGTTGCGAACCCGTACGCCGTGTGCGTCTTGATCCGATCCACCGTCGCGCCGAGCGCCGTGGTGTCGCGCGTGACCATATCGCTGGCGTAGACGCGGCCGATGAGATCCGCCAGGGTGTGGCCGGCGTCGAGATCCGCCTTGAGCTTGGCGCCCGCTGCCAGCATCGCACGTCCGCCGAACAACGTGCCGCGCGAGCCGGTCGTCTGTCCACAGCCAAGGTCGAACGTCGAGTTCACCTTCGGAACGAAGAGCGCCGCAGGGAGTCCCGTCGTTTCCGCCGCGAACTGCACCAGCACCGTGAACAGGCCCTGGCCCATCTCGGTGTAGCCGTTGTACAGCGAGATCGTCCCGTCTGCCTCCACCACGAGCCGCGCCTTTCCCCACTCCTCCACGCCGTTGCCGATACCGCTGTTCTTGACGCCGCAGGCGATGCCGACGGCGTGTCCCGCACCCTTCGCGTCGAAGTACCGGTCCTTCACCGCGGCGAGCGTCTTCCTGATGCCGACCGATTTCTCGAGTATCTGGCCGGTCGTCACCGGGTCGCCGACGTCGAGGGCGTTGCGCCAGCGGATCTCCCAGAGGTCGAGCCCCGCCTTCTTCGCCAGGAGGTCCATGCACGCTTCCATGGCGAAGTGGGCCTGGTTGGCGCCAAACCCGCGCATTGCGCCGCAGGGTGGGTTGTTGGTGTAGACGGCCAGCGACTCGACGTCCACCGCGTTCACGCGGTAGGGGCCGCAGGCGTGACCCGCCGCGCGTTCGAGGACCTTGCCGCCAACCGAGGCGTACGCACCGGAATCGCCGATCATCCGCGCCTTCACCGTGGTCAGTCGCCCGGCGGCGTCACACCCTACCGTGTAGCGCATCGTGATCGGATGACGCTTGGGATGCATCCGGATGGATTCCTCCCGGCTCAGCGTCAGCTTCACCGGACGCCGGGTCACGTGCGCGAGGAGGGCGGTGCGCGCCTGGACCGAGATGTCCTCCTTGCCGCCGAACGCGCCGCCATTCGGCACCAGCTCGACGAAGATCCGTTCTTCGGGAAGGTCGAGAAGCCGCGCCACCTGCCGCCGATCGTCGAAGACGCCCTGTCCCTGCGAGCAGAGGCGCAGCCGCCCGTCCGCCATCGGCTCGGCGAAGGCACTCTCCGGCTCCATGAAGAGATGCTCGATGCGCTGCGTCGCCCAGGTGCCGCTCACGACGTGCGCGCTCGAAGCCAGCGCGCCCTCCACGTCGCCTCGCCTGATGACGGATTTCGAGAGCAGGTTGGCATGCACCGGGTTGACCTGCGGCGCGCCGGGCTCGAGCGCGGCCTCGGGATCGAGCACCGGCGGGAGCACCTCGTACTCCACCTCGACCAGCGCCGCCGCCGCGCGCGCCGTGTGCCGGTCGTCGGCCGCCACCGCGGCGAGGACGTCGCCGACGTATCGCACTTCTTCGCCCACGGCCACGAATGCCGGCCAGTCGTTGTAGAGGAGGCCGTGCCAGCGCTCACCCGGAACATCGGCCGCCGTCAGCACGGCCTGCACGCCCGCAAGCGCGCGAGCCCGCGCCGTGTCAATGCGCGTTACCCGCGCACGCGGATGCGGCGAGAGCGTGAGCGCGCCGTGCAGCATTCCCGCGACGAACAGGTCGTCAATGTATGGGCGCTCGCCCAACGCACTGTGACCGGCCCCGACGCGGGCGAATGATTGCCCGACACGACCGTCGGCGCACGGCGCCGGGACCGCCTCACCACGCTTTGCCCGCGCCAGCAGCTCAATGGCGTCCACGATCTTCACGTAGCCGGTGCAGCGGCAGAGATGGACGTCAATCGCCTTCGCGATCGCTTCGCGGCTGGGAGCCGCCGACTTGTCGGTGATCGCCTTGGCGCGGAGCGCGATGCCCGGAATGCAGAATCCGCACTGGAGTCCCGTGGCCGCCGCGAAGCTGTCGGCGATGAGCGCACGCTCGGCGGGGCCCACGCCTTCCAGCGTGATGATCGTCCTGCCGGCGGCCGCCTCGGCCGGCATGGCACACGTCACTTTGGGATTCCCGTCGATCAGCGCGAGACAGCAGCCGCACTGGCCTTGCGGCCGGCATCCATCCTTGAGCGACGTGATCCCGCAGCGCTCGCGCAGCGTCTCGAGGAGGGACTCTCCGCGCCGCGGCGCAACCCGATGGGTCGTTCCGTTCAGTGAGAACTCGATTGCCATATGACTCCGGGCGTGCCCGAGCGCGAAAGCGTCGTTGTCGGTGTCCCTGACTGACGTTATCCCTCCGTGCGGAGACCGTCAACGCGAGAATGTTCCGACGTGCAGAAGCTGGCGACGGACCGCGCACGCAGGCAGAATTGTCGGAAGAACTGGAGGCGGCATGGGAGTTGTCGGGCTCAGCGTTCCGCGTGTGGACGGGCCTGCCAAGGTCGGCGGCATGGCCTGCTACGTCGACGATCTCGTCTTTCCCGGAATGCTCCACGCCCGCACGGTCCGCACGTCGGTCCCGCGGGGCCGTCTCTCCGGGATACGTCTCGACTTCGATCCCGCTGGTTTCACCGTCGTGGATTGGCGCGACATCCCCGGCCGCAACTGTACCCTGCACCTTACTGATGACCAGCCCTGCCTGGTGCAGGAGGATATCCGGCACGTCGCCGAGCCGGTGCTGCTGCTCGCGCATGAGGACCGCGACACGCTCTGGAGCGCGTGCGTGCAGCTGATGGAGGAGCGCGGCGAGCCGGTGCTGGACCCCGCCGCCGCGTCGCATGATCACGCGCACGTCCTCATCAGCGACGGCGACGTGGAGCGCGGCCTCCGCGCTTCCGACCTCGTGGTCGAAGGCGAGTACCGCACGGGGGCGCAGGAACACGTCTACATCGAACCCAACGGCATCGTCGCGGTCCCGGAGGCGAACGGCGGCGTCACGATCCACGGCTCGCTCCAATGCCCGTACTACGTGCATCACGCGCTCGTGAACCTCCTCGGCCTGCCCGGCGAGCTGGTGCGTGTGGTGCCATCGGAGAACGGCGGCGGGTTCGGCGGCAAGGAAGACTACCCCTCGGTGATCGCCGGGCACGCGGCACTCCTCGCGCTCAAGGCGAAACGACCCGTCAAGCTCGTCTACGACCGCGCCGAGGACATGCTCGCGACGACGAAGCGCCATCCGTCCGTCGTGCGTCACCGCACCGGCGTGATGAAGGACGGACGGCTCGTCGCCATGGTGATCGACGTCGTCCTCGACGGCGGCGCCTACGTCACGCTCAGCCCCGTGGTGCTGTCCCGCGCCTGCCTGCACGCGCAGGGCGCGTACCGGTGTCCCAACGTGCGGATCAACGGGCGAGCCGCCATGACCAACACGCCGCCCAACGGTGCGTTCCGCGGTTTCGGTGCGCCGCAGACGCAGTTTGCGATGGAGGTCCACATGGACCGCATCGCCGAGGCGCTGGCGATGGACCCGGCGAAACTGCGACTGCGGAACGTGCTTCGCGCCGGCGACCGCACGGCCACCGGGCAGGTGTTGAGCGACTCCACGGCGGAGATCGTGCTGCGGGAAGCGATGAAACGGTCGGGGTGGCGGCGGAAACGCGTCGCCTGGAAGGGCACCAACCGCGGCATCGGGCTGGCGCTGTTCCGCCACGGCGCCGGGTTCACCGGATCGGGCGAGGTGCGGCTCGCGTCGCGCTGCACGCTCACGACCACGGAGCGGGGCGTGCGCATCCGCGTGGCGAACACCGAGATCGGTCAGGGAACGTGCACCGCGCTCTCGCAGATCGTCGCCGACGCGCTGGACGTGCCGATGGACGAGGTGACGTTCTCGGTGCCGGATACCGCCGACGTCCCCAACAGCGGTCCCACCGTCGCATCGCGCACCGTGATGGTGGTTGGCGGCATTCTGGAGCGCGCCGCGACTGCAATGCGTGAACAACTGGGTACCCTGTCCCCCGCCGAGCACTTCGCACGGCACGGCGAGACCAATGTCACGAGGGAGCACGAACCGCCGCCGGGTCTCCACTGGGACGACCAGACCTACCGCGGCGACGCCTACGGCACGTATGGCTGGGGGTGTGACGTGGCGGAGGTGGAGTACGACCCCGTGACCTACGCCGCGCGCGCCGTGAAGCTCACGGCGGTGCAGGAGTTCGGGCGGCCGGTCAATCCCGTGCTGGCGCGCGGGCAGATCGAAGGCGGCAGCGCACAGGGCGTGGGCTGGGCGCTGATCGAGGAGGTCGTCATGAAGGACGGCGCCATGACCAACGCCCAACTCACGAACTACGCCATCCCGACGACACTCGACATGCCGCGTGTCGAAACGGTGATGGTCGAGAACCCGTATCCGCACGGCCCGTTCGGCGCGAAGGGACTCGGCGAGCTGCCGATGAACGGTCCCGGCCCCGCGATCGTGAACGCACTGCGCCACGTTGGGCTCGACCTGCGGCAGCTGCCGGCGACCCCCGAACGCGTGATGGAGGCGGCCCGTGGCCGCGCGTAAGCGGACGCCGCCCCTCGTGGAGATGACCGTCAACGGGGAGGCGGTGACGGTGGACCGTGCGCCGATGGTGCGTCTCCTCGATGTCCTGCGCGAGGACCTGCATCTCACCGGGACCAAGGAAGGATGCGGCGAGGGGGAGTGCGGGGCCTGCACCGTGCTGCTCGACGGTGAGCCCGTCTGCTCGTGCCTGGTGCCGCTGGCGCAGGCGCGCGGGCGCGAGGTGGTCACGATCGAGGGCGTGCCGGCCGACCACCCGCTGAAGCGCGCGTTCGTGGAGGAGGGCGGAGCCCAGTGCGGGATGTGCACGCCAGGGATGATCATGGCCGCGCTGTCGCTGCCGGCGCGTCCCTCGCTGGATGCCGTGCGCGCCGGGCTCGCCGGGAACCTCTGCCGCTGTACCGGCTACGAGGCCATCTACCGGGCCGTGCAGAAGGCGGCGTCCGAGCGCATCGGGGGCGCTGAATGAGGACCGCGTTGAGCCGCCTGACGCTGCACGAACCGCGCACGCTGGCCGCGGCGCTCAAGCTCATGCGCCGCGCAGGCCCGCTGGTACCTGTCGCCGGATGCACCGACGTGTACGTGCAGCTTCAGTTCGGTACGCAGCCCGCGCTGGCGTATGTCGACCTCTCGCGACTCTCGCCGCTCAGGAAGATCCGCCGGCAGGGCGATGTGCTCGTGATCGGAGCGCTCGCGACCTTTACCGACCTCATCTGTTCGCGACTGGTGCGGAAGTCGCTGCCGATGCTGGTCGCCGCTTCGCGCGAGATCGGCGGGCCGCAGATCCAGCATCGCGGCACGATCGGCGGCAACATTGCCAATGGGTCGCCGGCCGGGGACTCGCTGCCGGTGTTCGCGGTGGCGGAAGCCGTGGTGGTGCTGGCGAATGCCGACGGCGAGCGGCGCGTGCCGTTCTCCGCGTTCTACACCGGCTACCGAAGGAGCGTGCTGCAGTCCGACGAGTTGATCGTCGCCGTTGAAATCCCGGCCGTCGAGGGAGCGCAGTGGTTCCGGAAGGTGGGAACCCGCGCGGCGCAGGCGATCTCCAAGGTGGTAATGGCGGCGGTACGTTCGCCGCATCCTCGGATCGCCCTGGGAAGTGTCGCACCCACCGTCGTGCGGCTTCCGCAGACGGAAGCGACCCTCGCCTCGGGGGCGGGCATCGCCGAGGCGCAACGCGTGTTGAAGGAGGAGATCCGCCCGATTGACGACCTGCGCTCGACCGCCGCCTATCGGCTGCAGGTCTCGGCGAACCTGCTGGAAGCGTTCTGGGAGACGACGGCCTGAGCGATCTTTACCTGGCCGCTCGACGAAATACCGCGCCGCCTGCTCGCGGCCATGGTGGCGGCCAGCATCGCCGATGACCCGCGGGCCCTTCTCGTGGCGCTCTTCGTGCCGGTCACCGGTACGGTCGTGTACGCGGTTGCGCGACGGCGCGGTACGTTCGGCAGGCTGACGAACACGAACGGCTGACTTCTCCGTCGCGTTCGCGAAGTGCATTCGGCTTAACGATCCGTCGCTCTACCGACGCTCTCGCGTCTTCCGTATATTAATAAAGATGATTCGCCACGTGCGTCATTCCCTCCTGTGGCTCGCCGTGCCGCTCGTATGCACGGCGACGTCGTCGGCGCTCGCGCAGGAGACCGCCGTGAAGGCCACACAGGCGCCGTTCACGGCGGTCGCCGGCGAACTCAGCCATGTCGAGTTCTCGGGTGATACCGACCCTTGGCACTTGGCGTCGGTGGCCCTCTGGAGCCGGAGCAGCGCTGGCACGTTTATCGCGCGCGTGAACTACGCCAATCGCTTCGCGACGGATGGGGTGCAGGTGGAGGCCGACGCGTATCCGCGCGTCAGCGAAAAGGCCTACCTCTACGTCAACGCCGGCTACTCCGGCGCGACCGTCTTTCCCGAGTGGCGCTTTGGCGCCGAGGCGTTCACGGCGCTGCCGGGTGCGTGGGAAGCGTCGGCCGGCGTTCGCCAGTTGCGATTCAACGGCGTCCCCGTGACGATGCTCACGGGCGCGGTGGGCAAGTACGTCGGCAACTACTGGTTTTCGCTGCGCCCGTACGTGCGCAACCGCGACGGAACGACGTCGGCTACTACCACACTTCAGGCGCGTCGGTACTTCGAGGATGGCGACCACTGGCTGGGCGTCTCGGTGACCTACGGCGGCAGCCCGACGGAGCGCATCACGCCGGATGCGGTCGCGCTCACCAGGACCTTCGGGATCGCCGTGAACGGCTCGACCGGACTGACACCACGGCTGCTGGGCACGTGGACGCTGGGCCACGACGCCGAACGGCTGAGTCCCGACAACACGCGCCGGAGAGTCACGGTGACGGCGGGCCTCAGGCGCACGCTCTGACCGGATGACCGCCCCCACGAGCGTCCTTCGCGAACGCTTCCTCGGCTCGGCGCGCGCCGCGCTGGAGCGGCTGCGCCAGTGTGCGGCGCTGCTCGACCTCGCCCCACGCGACGCGAATGTGCTCGACACGCTCCGGCGCGAACTGCATCGCTTGCGCGGCTCCTCCGGGTCGTATGGCTTCGCGGAGGCGAGTGAGCACATTGGCGAGATGGAACAGCGCGCGCGGACGTGGGTCATGGACCCGGCGCTTGATGTCGAGTATCGTGGTGCGCACGTGCGCCGCGTCGTGGATGCGCTCTATTCGGCGTTTGGTGCCGCTCCCGATCGTCAGGATGACGCCGACGTCCGGGAGATATGGTGTGTGACGCCGCCTTCGGGCCGTGTTGCCGAGTGGAGCGAGGTCGCCGCGTCGGCGGGCGTGCGTTTCGTCGTGATGGCGGAGTCCGAGTTCTCGGGGCGCGTCGGACAGCGGGAGCGCCCGTACGCGGTGATCGCGCCCGCCAACCTCGGGCGCAGCCTCCCGATCCCCGACGGAGTGCCGCTGGTACTGCTGTCCAACGATCGGCATGCGTCGGCCCCTGCGGCCCGTTCGTTCGGCGCGGTCACGGTCGTGGACCAGGACATCGCCGCGGACGACCTGGCGGTCGTCATCGAACGGCTCGCGCAGCGCACGTCGGTAACGGGCGGGAGCGTGGTGATTCTGGATGACGATCCGATGATCCTCCTCCTGTCGCGCGCGATCTGCGAGGGCGCGGGACTGCGGGCCATCACCCTCGAAGACCCCACGCAGCTTTTCCGGACGCTCGAGGACGAACGGCCGGGCGTGCTGCTGATGGACGTACAGCTGCCGGGGACAACCGGCTTCGACCTCACGCGCCGGCTCAAGGCCGAGCGCGAGTGGGCGGAGCTTCCGGTCATTCTCTTTTCGGCGGACGCGGGCAAGGAGGCCCGCGAAAGCGCCGTCGTCGCGGGAGCCGACGGGTTCCTGCCGAAGCCCGTCGCCCCCGCGGAGTTGCGCACGCAACTGCTCGCGCGGCTCGAGCAGGTGCGCGCGCACCGGCTGGCGCACGGGCTCAACCCGGCGACCGCCCTCCCCGAGCGGGAAGTGGGGCTTCGGGAGGCCGGGCAGCTGTTTGGCGCCCTGCGCCGCGAGGGCGGCGTGCTGAGTGCCGCGCTGGCCCGCCTGCGCGATCCCGCGGACGAGGTGCGCTGGCCGCACGTGTGTGCGCGACTGGCGCGCGCCCTGCGCGAGACCGGCGCGGTGCTGGCGCACCCTGACAGCCTGTCGCTCGTCGCCACGGTCCGCGACGGCTATTACCCGATGCTCCTCATGCTGAATGCGCTGCGCGCCGACGACCCCGACGGTGAGGAAGCGCCGTGGGTGTTGGGCCTCGCCGAGGCGTCCGTGGTGAACCCGATACACGTCGAGGAACTGTGGCACGCCGCCGCCGACGCGGCCACCGTTGCCCTCACGTCGCGACAGGACAATCATGTGTGGACGCGCGACGATTCGACGCGCGCGCCCGACGTGGTCATCGTCGAGGACGATCCGGCCTTCTCGGACCTGCTGGAGTACGCGCTGCACCAGGAGGGCTACACGTTCAGGTTACTGCGCACCGGGCCCGAAGCCCTCGAGGCGCTACGCGCGATGCCCGTGGCCGCCCTGAAGCCGCTGGTCCTGCTCGACCTCGACCTGCCCGGGCTCGATGGTCACGCGGTGCACGAGCGCCTGCTGATGGATCGCCCGCACGACTTCGTGGTGGTCTTCCTGAGCGCACACGCGGGCGACGCCGACCAGATGCGCGCCTTGCGCGCGGGGGCCGCCGACTATCTCACGAAGCCGGTGAGCCTGCGCGTGCTGCTGTCGAAGCTGCCGCGCTGGGTGCGCCAGCCAAAGAGCGTGCGGTGAGCCTCTTGCTCGTGCTCGGCGTCATCGCCGTGGCGCAGGCCGTGTTTGTCGTGCTGCTGGGCATCTTCGTCTTCGTTCGGCGGGAGAAGCTGCTGCGCCGCGCAGACAGCGTGCGGAGTAGCCGAGGCAAGCTGAGCGCGCCGCTGGCGAAGTGGCTGGTCGGCTCCGGCTCGGCGGATCCCGTCAGAGACGCCCTGCGGGCGATGCCGCGCGACGCCGCGCTCGTCTTCGCCTCGGAGATCTACGACACGCGCGTCCCGCGCGACCAGCACGCGAGTTTCGGCGCCGCCCTGCGCGGCGAGCCGTGGGCGAACTGGGCCATCAAGGGCGCGACGCAGCGTCGGTGGTGGCGCCGTCTCGACGCGGCGCGCGCGCTCGGCATCGTCGGCACGCGCGATGACGCCGACATCCTGGAGCCGCTGCTCGACGACACGCACGCCGCGGTGCGGCTCGCGGCCACGCAGGCGCTCGCGGCCGTGGACGATCCGGAACTCGTGCGCCTCGCCGTGGCGCACTATCCGGGGGAGGCGCTCGCCGTGCGCCTCTTCACGACCGCCACGTTGCGCACCGTCTGGCAGCTCGCGGAGGGACCGCTGCGCGACTGTCTCACCTCGCGTGACGCCTCGGGACGGGAGATCGCCGCGTGGCTCGCGCTCGCGGAGTCGCTCAACCTGCCGTCACTGCGCCCCGCCGTCACGGCGCTGGCCTCGCACCCCGATCCCGAAGCGCGCGCCGGCGCGGCGCGCGCTCTGCGCCGCTATCCGCACGCGGGGTCGGTGGAAGCGGTGCGCGCGCTGCTCGACGACCCGCAGGACTTCGTGCGCGCGGCCGCCGCGCAGGCGCTCGGCGCGCTCCGCGCGGCGGAAGCGGAGCCGCAGCTCGAGCGCGGCCTCTCCGACGTGGCCTGGTGGGTACGGTTCCGCTGCGCGCTCGCGCTGGCGCTGCTCGGCGAACCGGGGCGCGCCGCGCTGCGCCGCGCACGCCAGTCGAGCGACACGTTCGCGCGCGAGATGGCCGTGATGACCTCGGGCCTCTCCGAAGGCGCCGTGCTGGAGCTGGGCGACGTATGATGGAGGCGCTGCGGCAGGGACTGCAGGCGCTCGACTGGGCGATCCTCGTCTACTTCATCCTGCTGAATTCTTTCTATGCGCTCCTGCTCCTGCTGTCGTTTCCGGAGCTGTGGACGCATTTCCAGCTGGCCGACGACGAGTACTTCGCCCGCGTGCTCGCGACCGATGCGCTCCCGCCCATTTCGGTGCTCGTACCGGCGTACAACGAGGAGGTCAGCATCGCCTCGAGCGTGCTGTCGTTCCTCACGCTCGCGTACCCGCGGCACGAAGTGGTGCTGGTCAACGACGGTTCGAAGGACCACACGATGGACGAACTGGTGCGCGCCTACGACCTGTACGAAGTGCCGCCCGCGATCGAGCGCATCCTTCCTACCGCGACCATTCGCGCCGTCTATCGCTCCCGCACGCACTCCAGACTGCTGGTCATCGACAAGGACAACGGCGGCAAGGCCGACTCGCTGAACGCGGCCATCAACGCCGCGCGCTTTCCGTATGTCATTGCCTGCGACGCCGACACGCTCATTGAGCCCGACGCGCTGCTGCGGCTGGCGCGCCCGTTCCTTCTGGGGCGCGAGATCGCGGCGATCGGCGGCACCATCCGCGTGGTCAACGCCTGCACGGTGGAACTCGGCCGCGTCGTTGACGCGCGCGTGGACTCGCGCTGGCTTCCCGGCTGCCAGACCGTGGAATACCTGCGCGCCTTCCTCTTTGGGCGGCTCGGCTGGAACCGCATCGGCGGCAACCTGATCATCAGCGGCGCGTTCGGACTCTTCGCGCGCAAGTACCTGCTGGCCATCGGCGGCTACCAGACCGGCAACGTCACCGAGGACATGGATCTCGCCGTGCGCCTGCACATCCACCTGCGCGAGCAGGGGATCAAGGCCGACATGCCGTTCATCCCCGATCCCGTCGCGTGGACCGAGGTGCCTACGTCCAGCAGGATTCTGCATCGCCAGCGCGAGCGCTGGCACCGCGGGCTTATCGGCACGATCTGGGAACGGCGCCGCATGCTGTTCAATCCCCGCTACGGTTCCGTGGGCATGGTGGCCCTGCCGTTCTTCGCCTTCGGCGAAATGATTGCCCCCATCGTCGAGCTGCTCGGCTACCTCGGACTCATTCTCGGTCTCACAATCGGCGCGGTGAACACACCGTTCGCCCTGGTCTTCCTCGCCGTGGCCGTCGGCTACGGCATCCTGCTCTCGATGTGGGCCATCGTGCTCGAGGAAGTGACCTTCCGCCGCTACAACGCCCGCCGGGATCTCTGGCGCCTGCTCTTCTTCGCCCTCGTCGAAGGCTTCGGCTACCGACAGCTTACCGTGTACTACCGGCTACACGCGTTCTGGAAGGTGATGCGCGGCGATCGGGGGTGGGGAGTCATGCAACGAGAGGGGTTCGCGCGTTCATCTAAGTGAGGGCAGACGGGAGACGAGAGACGGGAGTCGAATCACGTTGGTTCGCGGTCATCTCCCGTCTTCCATCGCTGTCGTTTCCCACGCGCCCTTGCGCTCCGGACAGTAGGCGTCCTTCGCCACTGGCCGTACCACCCCCTGCGCGCCGAGGGTGGACCGCAGCCGTTCGAACGCGGCTGCGGCGGGATCGCGCCATGCGGGGGCCAGCAGGCCCCACTGCTTCGCGCTAATACTACATGGGTGGGGTCATGGCGGTGAGGAGTGCCCGACGAACCGCCGGAAGCGTCGGGTGGGGTGGTGGCCCGGCGACTCGAGTTTTTTTCCCGGCCAGCGTGCGCAGGCGATGATGCTGCAGGAAGGTGAAGGCCAGCATCGTGAACAGCGCATGGTGATGCAGGCCGAGCCAGTTGCGGCCCTCGAAGTGATCCAGCCCCAGTTCCTCTTTCAGTTGCTGGTGCCCCTGTTCGCACACCCAGGGCGCCTTGATCGTCGCGGCGAGGGTGGGCAGCGACGTGCCCGCCGGGTGATTCGTCTCCTCGAAGGCCACGTGGACGGTGCCGCGCATGCCGTGGAAGAATTCGTGGAGCGCGGCGCGCTCGGTCGGGAGGATCGTGCGGGCGATCACGCGCCCACGCTCCTCACGGACCGACGCGACTGAGGTGGCCTGATGGACATCGAGCGCGACATACTTCGTGGTCCGCCGCATGAGGGCCGCTCCGGGTTGGGGTCCAAGGATGGGTGACACCTCCATGGGACCAGCTCGAGGCGTGCTCTCAATATCCGTTAGGTTTGGGGTCGTGGGGTCGGGGGGTTCTACCGTCCAAGGGGGCGAGTCGTCGGTCTCTCCCTTTCTCTTTCGGGCCGGCAGTTCATTGGCGTCAAGGTCCGTCTGCCGTCGCTCGTTGGGGTCCGGCGAGCGAAGGTGACGGAACCAAGGCGGGCGACCAAGGCGGGCGACCAAGGCGGGCGACCAAGGCGGGCGACCAAGGCGGGCGACTCGTCGGGCAACACCACCTGCAGCAGATTTCCTGCACCATGCGTCCAACACTCGCCGCCCTCGCCCTCGCCCTCGCCGCCGCGATTCCCGCTGCCGCCCCCGCCCAGACCATCGCCCCGTTCGATCTGGGCCGGTCTCCCATCGCCCTCAGCGGCGCTGCCCGCCCCGGGCAGTACGTCAGCGCCGTCGGCCGCCGCGCCATCGCCATGGGCACCGAAGACGGCGCCTTTGAACTGTGGAGCTGGCCGTACAAGTGGATGCATGACCTCAAGCTGTCGTTCCGCGTCCCCAAGTACGCGCAGGCCATTCCCGGACGCGATGTCGCCCGCTCGGTGCTGGTGCGCCCCGAAGGCGTGACCATCACCTACGCGTATGAAACGTTCACCGTGAAGCAGACGGTTTTCGCCTCGATTGACAGGCCAGCCGTGATGATGCTGCTCGAGGTGGACGCCATCCGCCCGATGGAGATCATCGCGTCGTTCGTCCCTGACCTGCACCTGGCCTGGCCGGCGTCGCTCGGCGGGCAGTACGTGGCGTGGCACGCGGGCGCCAAGGCGTTCGTCTTCAGCGAGAGCCGACGCAAGGTAAGTGCCTTCCTCGGTTCGCCCGCCATAACCCAGGCGAGTGACGTCCCCGCGCACATGCTCTCGGCCGCGCCACCTCAGTTCACCATCGGCGTGGGGAGTGACAAGGAGCGCTACACCGAGCCGAAACTGGGCGAGCCGCCCGGCGGCAACGTCAACATCCACGCCAAATACATCCCCATCGTGATGGCAGGCGGCGAAATGCCGCGCGACTCGGTGCTCGCGCTCTACCGGTCGCTGCTCTCGCCCGGCGCCATCGAGCGCGAGTGGAAGAAGCGCGTGGCGCACGCCGACTCGATCCGCACGCAGCAGGTATCGGTTTCCACTGGCGACCCGACTCTCGACCTCGCCGTCGAATGGGCCAAGGTGAATCTGGACGAGTCGATGGTCTGCAATCCGGACCTTGGCTGCGGGCTCGTGGCGGGGTACGGGCTTTCCGGCGGCGCGAGCGACCGGCCGGGCTTCGGCTGGTTCTTCGGCGGCGATGCGTCCATCAACTCGTTCGCGATGAGCGCGGTGGGGCAGCACGCGCTCGTGCGCGATGGCGTGCTCAGGTTCTTCGCCAAGTACCAGCGTGCCGACGGCAAGATCACGCACGAGATCTCGCAGGGGGCGGGGAAGATCGACTGGTTCGGTTCGTATCCGTACGCGTTCTACCACGGCGACACGACGCCGTTCTGGATTCTTGCCTTCGGGGAGTACTGGAAGCAGACCGCCGACACCGCCACCGTGCGCGCACTGTGGCCGAATGTGAAGAAGGCGTACGAATGGTCGCGCCAGTGCGACACCGACAGCGACGGCCTGATGGAGAACACCTGTGCCGGCGCCGGCGCGCTCGAAGTGGGCGACTTGCAGGAAGGGATCGTCAGCGACGTCTACCTCAATGGTGTCTGGGCGGCGTCGCTCGAACGCTTCGCGCGCCTGGCCGAGGCGATGGGCGAGCCGTCGTTGGCGAACGAGGCGCGCGTCGAACGCAAGCGGACGATTGCCGCGCTCGACAACAAGCTGTGGATCCCGGCCAAGGGGCAGTACGCCTTTGCCGTGCTCGAGCAGGGGAAGATCAATGAGACGATGACTGCCTGGCCGGCCACGGCGATGGCGTTCGACGTCTTCGAGAAGGGGCGGGGACGGCAGATGGCCGAGCGGATGGCGCGCAGCGACCTGATGACCGACTGGGGGGCGCGCCCGCTCTCGACCACGAGCAAGCTGTTCGACCCGCTGCACTACAACAACGGCGCCGTCTGGGGCTTCGTGACCGGGTGGGTGTCCACGGCGCAGTTCCGGTACGGGAATCCGAACGCCGGCTGGCAGGCGCTGCGTGCGACCGCGCAGACGACGTTTGACGAGGCGCGTGGGCGCAACCCCGAGGTGATCAGCGGGCGCGTGTACAAGCCGCTCGACACGGCGGTGCCACAGCAGTTCTTCGCGACGTCGATGATTCTCACGCCCCTGCTGCGCGGCATGATGGGGCTCGAGGTGGACGCGCCGACGGGGACGTTGATGGTCGCGCCGTGGGTGCCGCTGGGGGAAGGGGGGGTGCGGATCGGCCGCCTGTGGGTGGGGCGGACGCAGGTGGATCTCAAGGTCACGGTGCGCGCCGGAGACGTGACGCTTGATGTGACGCGGGCGGGCGGTGAGACCGGGCGCCTGCTCAAGATCACGTTCAATCCAGTGGCCGGGGCGCGTCCCGTCTACGGCGAGCTGCGTGCCGAGCAGAAGACGCTGCACCTTGCGACGGCGCGCAGCAGCGCCCCGGAAGTGCGATTCGCGGTGAAGCCTGCGGCCATCGGCGAACGGTCCCGCAACGTGCGCGTCGTCTCGCTGCGCCGGGATGGCGAGCAGGTGCGGCTGGTGATCGAAGGGATCGCCGGCGACACTGCCATCGGGTTCGTGCGCGGCGTGCGCGGCGTGGAGGGTGCGCCCGATGTGGTCTACGCGCCGGCCGGGGCCGAATGGATGAACCCGCAGGCACGGAGGGAGTGGGGCGCCTTGGTGGATCGGCTGCTGTCCGCTGGCGCGGCGCCGGTGCTCATTCCGCTGCCGAGCGACGGTGCAAATGCGGATGGTTACGTGAGGAGAGAGATTGTCTTCAGGGCCAAGTGAGGAGTGAGAGAGACAACAGAGAAGAAACAGAAAAACAACAGAAAAACAACAGAAAAACAACAGTACGGCGTGCCGGCGCCGGAGTCTGTTGTCTCTCTGTTGTCTCTCTGTTGTATTTCTGTTGTATTCCTGGGGTTAATGCGAGTCGCGGTAGGTCAGCGGTTGACGAGCCAGTGACGGCCCCCCGGCGCACTGTACGCGCCCCCCGCTGTGCCTACCGCGACACGCTGGGTCGCTCGAGGCGACCCTGCGTTTCCCTCTATGTTTGTCTCCGGTGCATCGCCACCTGCGTTCGGCGCGCTTCCGGTCGCAAGAGGGAATGTCTAGTGTGGGGAAGCCTCGCGGAATACGGTGTAATTATGGAAAGTTTGTGAGGCATTTCCTCACGATACCCTTACACGCCACTCCCCTCGGGAAAAGTGGGTTTTCAGGGAGGTATTTGGATGAGCAACGAAGCGACGGTGAAGCCCGGAGCGGACGAATTCGCTCCGTACTACGGCCCGTACGTCGGCGCCGTCCCCGACGGTGACATCACGCGCACGCTCGCGCAGCAGGGCGAGGCCTTCCTCGCGCGCCTGAAGCACCTGGGGGAGAAGCAGGCAGCCTTCGCCTACGCGCCGGGCAAGTGGACGGTAAAGGAGGTCGTCTGCCACATCACCGATACCGAGCGGATCTTCGCCTACCGTGCGCTGCGCATCGCGCGCGGTGACGCCACGCCCCTGGCGTCGTTCGACGAGAACGCCTACGCCGTGACCAGCGGCGCCAACGACCGGCCGCTCGATACCCTGCTCGATGAGTTCGCCGCCGTGCGCGCCGCCACGCTGGCGCTCCTCCGATGGCTTCCCGAGGCCGCCTGGACCCGCCGCGGCACCGCGAGCGGCAAGGAAGTGAGCGTGAGAGCCCTGGCATGGATCACGGCAGGCCACGCAATGCACCATGGGATCGTGCTCAAGGACAAGTACGGAGTGGCCTGAGAGAAACAACAGAGAGACAACAGAGAGACAACAGAAAAACAACAGAGGTGCTCGGGTGATGTCGTGAGCGCGTCTGTTGTTTCTCTGTTGTCTCTCTGTTGTCTGTCTGTTGTTTCTCTGCCTCAGATGTGTACTGCCCGCCCGAGCGCTGCTAACGCCGCTTCCTTGACGACCTCGCTGAGCGTCGGATGTGAATGCACCGTTGCGCCTACGTCCTCGGCGGTGCCGCGGTACTCCATCGCCAGCACCACTTCCGCCAGCAGGTCGCTGACGTTCGCGCCGATCATGTGGCAGCCGAGAATCTCGTCGGTGGTGGCGTCGACGATGAACTTCACGAAGCCGTTCGTCTCGTTCATCGAGCGCGCCCGGCCGTTGGCGGAGAACGGAAACTTGCCCACGCGGTACGCACGGCCGCTCGCCTTCACCTCGGCTTCCGTCAGGCCGCAGGTGGCGACCTCGGGCCAGGTGTAGACGACGCCGGGCATGTTGTGGTAGTGCATGTGCACCGTCCGGCCGGCGATCACCTCGGCGGCGATGATCCCCTCCTCTTCCGCCTTGTGCGCGAGCAGCTTGCCGCCCACCGCGTCGCCGATGGCGTAGACGTTCGGGAGGTTCGTGCGCATGTGGTCGTCCACGGCAATCTCGCCGCGCGCCCCGAGCGTGAGTCCGAGCGCTGCGGCGTCAACGCCGTAGAGCGCCGGCTTGCGGCCGATGGAGACGAGCACGCAGTCGGCGGAGTGCGTGGCCGGCGTCCCGTTCTCCTCGACTTCGATGATCACGCGCGCTCCCTCACGGCGGCCGCCCGTGACCTTGGTGCCGACGTGGAGGTCCATCCCCTGCTTCTTGAAGATGCGCGCCGCTTCCTTGGTGATGTCCTCGTCATTGCCCGGCAGAATGGTCGGCATGAACTCGATGACGGTGACCTGCGCGCCGAGGCGGCGCCAGACGGAGCCGAGTTCAAGACCGATGACGCCGCCGCCGATGACGAGCAGCTGGCCGGGCACGTCGTGCAGCTTGAGCGCCCCCACGTTCGAGACGATGCGCTCCTCGTCGAACGTGAGGAACGGCAGCTCCACCGGCACGGAACCCGTGGCAAGGATGATGTTGCGCGGCGTGTACGTGGTGACGGTGCCGTCTTCGGCCTTCACTTCGACGACGTTGCCGGCCTTCAGCGTGCCGAACCCCTTGGCCCACGTAACCTTGTTCTTCTTGAAGAGGAACTCCACGCCCTTGGTGTTCTGGAAGACCACGTCGTCCTTGCGCTTCATCATGCGCTCGAGGTCGAACGACACGCCCTGGTAGTCGATGCCATGCTCGGCGGCGTGCAAGCGCGCGAACTCGTAGTGCTCCGTCGAACTCAGCAGCGCCTTGGACGGGATGCAGCCGACGTTGACGCAGGTGCCGCCGAGCGTGCGATCCATCTCGACGCAGACGGTGGAGAGGCCGAGCTGTGCGGCGCGGATGGAAGCGACGTAGCCGCCGGGGCCGCCACCGATGACGAGGACGTCAGGAGAGAGAGAACCGTTCACAGGAGTCGGAATTGAGGGTGCCCCAATCTACGCAATCGGAGCGCCGCGATGCGGCGATCGGGCTCGCCGCCAATCGGCGCGCCGCCGGGACTGGCGCGCGGCGCGCGACCCCGCCAACGTGTAGGCAATCCATATTTGAGGGAACGATGCCCGCCCCGCTGCCGCCCGACGAAGCCGCCCGCCTCGAAGCGCTGCGAAAATACGACATCCTCGACTCGGCGCCGGACGCGTTCTTCGACGACCTGGTGCTTCTCGCGTCGACGATCACCGGCAGTCCCATCGCCGCCTTCACGCTCATCGATGCGGAACGGCAGTGGTTCAAGGCCAGCCAGGGGCTGGCCGACAAGGAAACGACGCGCGACGAAGCGTTCTGCGCGTACACGATCCTCGGCGACGATCTCATGGTCGTTCCCGACGCAACTCGCGACTTGCGGTTCGCGGAGAATCGCTTCGTGGTCAAAGACCCCGGAATCCGATTCTATGCCGGCGCGCCGGTGCGCAGCCGGGAGGGATTGAACCTCGGCAGCATCTGCGTGATTGATCGGCAGCCGCGGCGGTCGTTGCTCGAGCACCAGCGCCTCGCGCTCAAGGCCATCGCCTGCCAGGCTTCCGCGCTGCTCGAGTTGCGTCGGACCGCCGCGGAATTGGCAGGCGCGCTGCGAGACTTTCGCACGCTCAGCCGGCTGCTGCCGATCTGCAGCAATTGCCGCCGCATCCGAGATGGAGAGAACGCCTGGCACACGGCGGAGGAAGCGCTGCAGCAGTCGGGCGCGCAGTTCAGCAGCGCGCTCTGTCCCGACTGCCTGCGCATGCACTATCCCGAATACGCCGACGGCCGCGGCCGCTGAACACGTCGCGTCAACGGTGACAAGCGGGCCGCGCCAAGGCGCGGCCCGCTTGCCGGGTAGAGCGAGCGTCAATCGATCAGCATCGTGGCCGGGTCTTCCAGCAGTTCCTTGACCTTCACGAGGAAGAGCACCGCCTGCTGGCCGTCGATGACGCGATGGTCGTACGACAGCGCCACGTACATCATCGGACGAATCACCACCTGCCCATTGAGCGCCACGGGACGGTCCTGCGTCTTGTGCAGCCCGAGAATGGCGACCTGCGGGAAGTTGATGATCGGGGTCGAGATGAGCGAGCCGAAAACGCCGCCGTTCGTGATCGTGAACGAGCCGCCGGTGAGGTCCTCCATGGTCAGCTTGCCGTCGCGCGCCGTCTTGGCGAGCGCGGCGATGGCGCGCTGAAGGTCGAGAATGCTCAGGCGGTCGGCGTCCTTGACGTTGGGCACCACGAGCCCCGCGTCGCTGGCCACCGCGATGCCGAGGTTCACGTAGTGCTTGTAGAGGATGGCGTCGCCGTCCACCTGCGCGTTCACCGTCGGGAACGCCTTGAGCGCCAGGCACGCGGCCTTCGCGAAGAACGGCATGAAGCTGAGCTTCAGGCCATGTTCCTTCTCCACCCGCTCCTTCATGCGCTCGCGGAGCGCCGAAAGAGCGCTCATGTCGATCTCGTTGAAGGTCGTCAGGTGCGCGGTCGCGTGCTGCGCCTGCAACAGGTTCTCGGCGATGCGTCTGCGGCGCGTGGACATCTTCTCGCGCGTTTCGCGGACGCCGCCGGCTGCCGTCTGTCTCTCCGCTTGCATCGCCGCCCACACGTCCGGCTTGCTCACGACGCCACCGCGGCCGGTTCCAGGCACCGCGGCGAGGTCCATGCCCGATTCAGCGGCCAGCCGCACCGCGCTCGGCGCGGCGCGCACGTCGGCCGGCGCCGGTGCGAGTGCCTGCGCCGGTGCGAGTGCCTGCGCCACCGGCGCTGGTGCCGCCTTGTCTGCCGTCTGCGGTCCGCCGTCTGCCGTCACTCCGGCCAGGGCGCCGCCCTCGCCCTCGCTGAGTTCGCCCAGCACCTCGTCCACCTTGACGACATCGCCCTCGAGTTTGGCGCGGCTGCCGAGCACGCCGCCCTTCGCGGCGGGCACCTCGACCGTGATCTTGTCGGTCTCAAGTTCGACCAGCGTGTCACCGATGTTGACGGCCTCGCCCTCGCGCCTGAGCCAGCGCGA
>PNKL01000044.1 GCA_013822425.1 Gemmatimonas sp. | reverse complement strand
CGCTAGACCAGCGCCGCCGCCCCGAAGAAGAACATGCCCTCAATCCGTGCGTTCTCGTCGGAGTCCGACCCATGCACCGCGTTCCGGCCCTTGGACTCGGCGTACAGCTTGCGCACCGTCCCGTCAGCCGCCTCGGCCGGGTCGGTGGCGCCGATAGCGGCACGGTACGCGGCCACGGCATCGGCCTTCTGCAGCACGAGCGGCATGCAGGGGCCGGAGCTCATGAACTCCACCAGTTCCGCATAGAACGGGCGCCCCTTGTGCACCTCGTAGAAGGCACCGGCTTCGGCCTTGGTCATGTGAATGACGCGAGCGCAGATGACGGCGAAGCCCTGCGCCTCGAGGTGGGCGATGATCTTGCCTGCCTTCCCCGAGCCAAACGCGTCGGGCTTGATGATTGCGAGCGTGCGGTTGCCAGCCATTGTCGGTGAGTGCTTGAGGTTGGGGGGAATACTACCACCACAAAGGTCGAAGGGCGCAAAGGGCCGCGAAGGCTTTCGTGCACTGCACGTCCTTCGTGGAACTTCGCGTCCTTCAAACTTCGTGGTGGTCGTTACGAACTAATTCAGCTTGGCCTTGATCAGCTCCACGAAATCCATCGGGCGCACGGCCACGCCGATACCGGCCGCCTTGAACGCCTCGATCTTCTCCGCCGCCGTGCCGGCCGAGCCGGAGATGATGGCACCCGCGTGGCCCATGCGGCGACCCGGAGGCGCCGTCTGGCCCGCGATGAAGCCCACCACCGGCTTCTTCATGTGGTTCTTGACGAAGTCCGCGGCTTCCTGCTCGTCCGTGCCGCCGATCTCGCCCATCATCGCCACGGCCTGCGTCTTCGGGTCCCTCTCGAACGCCTCGAGGCAGTCGATGAAGTTCGTGCCGTTGATCGGGTCGCCGCCGATGCCGACGCACGTGGTCTGGCCAAGGCCGGCCCGCGTGAGCTGGTAGACGACTTCATAGGTGAGCGTGCCCGATCGGCTCACCACGCCGACGTTGCCCGGCATGCAGATGCGCCCCGGGATGATGCCGACCTTCGACTCCCCTGGCGAAATGATACCCGGGCAGTTCGCGCCGAGCAGGCGCGCGCCGCGTTCCTTGACGAAGGGATAGACCTTGGTCATGTCGAGCACCGGCACGCCCTCGGTGATGCACACCACCATCGAGCATCCGGCGTCCACCGCCTCCATGATCGCGTCCGCCGCGCCCATGGGCGGCACGTAAATGACGGAGGTGTTGGCGCCCGTCGCCTGCACGGCGTCGTACACGGTGTTGAAGACCGGCACCTTGTCCTCGAACTTCTGGCCGCCCTTTCCGGGGGTGACACCGGCCACGACCTTCGTGCCGTACTCCATCATCTGCCTGGTGTGGAAGGAGCCGTCGCGGCCCGTGATCCCCTGCACCACCAGCTTGGTGTCCTTGTTGATGAAGATGCTCACGCGGCCTGCCCTCCCTTCGCCAGCTTCACGGCCTTGACGACGGCCTCGTCCATGTCAGCCGACGCGGTGAATCCGTTGTCGGTGAGGATCTTCATGGCGATCTCTTCGTTGGTGCCGGTGAGACGGATCACGATCGGCACCTTCAGCGGATTCGCCTGGGTGGCCGTGACGATGCCGTTGGCCACGTCATCGGTGCGCGTGATGCCGCCGAAAATGTTGAACAGGATGCACTTCACGTTCGGGTCGGCGGTGATGATGCGCAGCGCGTTCACCACCTTTTCCGGGTTTGACGAGCCGCCGATGTCCAGAAAGTTCGCGGGCTCGCCGCCGTAGTACTTGACGAGGTCCATGGTGGCCATCGCCAGTCCGGCCCCGTTCACCACGCAGCCCACATTGCCGTCGAGCTTGATGAACGTGAGGTTGTTGTTGCGGGCATCCACCTCGGAGGGCGCTTCCGACGAGACGTCGCGCAGCGCCTCGATCTCGGGGTGGCGGTCGAGCTCGTTGTCGTCGATCACCATCTTGCCGTCCACCGCGATGCACTCGCCGGTGGGCGTGGCGACCAGCGGGTTGATCTCGGCCAACGAACAGCCGCTCGCCATGAACGCCTGATACAGCTGCTGCATGATCTTCGCCGCCTGCCTGGCGAGCTTCACGTCGCTATAGAGGAAGAAGCCCATGCGCAGGGCTTCGTAGCTGCGCAGGCCGTAGCGGGTGTCCACCGGCAGGTACAGAATCTTCTCCGGCGTCTGCGCCGCCACCTGCTCGATGTCGATGCCGCCGGCGGCGGAGACCATGAAGACCGGCTTCTTCCGCTTGCGGTCGACGATGATGCCCACGTACGCCTCGCTGCCGATGTCGGCGGCGACGGTGACGAGCACCTTCTCGACCGTCAGGCCCTTGATCTGCATGCCGAGGATCGCGGCGGCCTTCTCCTTCGCGTCGGCCGGCGTCGTGCAGAACTTCACGCCGCCCGCCTTGCCGCGGCCGCCAACGTGCACCTGCGCCTTCACCATCACCGGCACGCCGTATGCCTTCGCGATCGCCTCGGCTTCCGCCGGCGTCGTTGCGACCTTTCCATCGGGAACCGGCACGCCGAATCCCTTGAAGATTTCCTTTGCCTGGTACTCGTGAATGTTCACGGGAACTCCGTGGGAGATGTCCGCGGCGCCGTCTCGCGCCGGTCGAAAACTGCGCGGGAAATTTACCGCGGGGAGAGGGGCGACGGGAGTGCGCGCGCTACCCTGATCGCTAGCGGGCGATCGTCAGGTTTCGCAGGTCGGACATGGCGCGTCCAAACGCGATCCAGTCACTGCGGCGCAGTGCGTCCTGCAGGGCAGCGTAGATGCGGGCGATGCGCAGGCGCAGGCGCGCATCAGTGTCCGCGACATGCGCCGGGGCGCCGAACGCCGCAGTGAGCGACATCGCCGTGCGCGCCTGGGCGCCCTGCAGAGCGACAATACCGGCGAGGGATGGTGCGCGCTCGGGAACCCATTCGTAGAACGCCTGTACGAGCAAAGTGCCGCTGCTGGTCGGGATAACCTGCACGCGCCCGCGGCGCGGGTGCCGCCGCGTGCGACTGATGCGCGCGGAGTCCGCGACGCGCTGCAGGCGGTCGAGCAGTGCGGACCAACGCACCGAGTCGGGCTGTTCGACGAGCGCCGTGCGAGGGGCGCGGCCGCCCACCGCCACGAAGACGCCGCGCATGCGATCCAGTCCATCCACGGCGGGCACGCCCCATGCCAGCGGATAGCCGGCGGCGTTGCTGACGAACGGCGTCGGCGCACCAGGCAGCAGCTCCACATCGGCGTCGTCGGCCTGGAAGAGCGGACGCGCCGACAGCGTGTCGGTGCGAAAGCCCGTGCGCGCGAGCGCACTCCCCTGCACCACGGCCCGGTCCACTGGTGCGGGGAGCGCGGCCAGCACCTCCTCATCCACGCCTTGGCCGGTCACGAACGGCGCCGGCAGGTGGTCGCGCCACCAGCGTGTCATCTTGTCCGGGCGGGCGGGCAGCAGGACCTGCACCCGCCCGCTGTGCGCGTTCACCAAGGCGAGGCCGGCCGGCGCGGCGAAGCGGCGCGCTTCGCCGGCCAGCATCAGGGGTTCGGTCAGCGGGTAGTCGGCGCTCGCATTGAACAGCTCGACGCTCCACCAGAGCGAGTCGTGGGCCACGAGCGCCTGCGGTGTGGGGCCGGTGGTGAAGAACGGCAGCAGCGTGCGCACCAGCGCGCGGACATCACGGTGCATCAGCAGCCGGGTACGCGTCGAGTCGGAGTCGCCCAGGATAAGGCGCAGGCTGCGCACCCCCCACGCGAGCGCGAGCCGTCGCCAGCCGGCGCCGAACGCCGGCGCCGCCACCCGTCCAAGAGTATCCGAGATGAGGCGCACGCCGGCGAGGTCGAGTCCCACCGCGAGTGGCGGCAGCGTGGCATAAGCCGACGCGCCCGACGGCCACGGGCCACCGCGCTCGTCGGCATCGGCCGGATCCACTTCCTGCACGAGCAGCGGATTCAGCGGCGCGGCGGACGTTGCGCCGCCGTACGTGAGCAGCGCCCGCAGCGAGTCATCGCCCGCGATGCGCCAGGCCCCCGCCCCCGGAGTCGGAGCGACCGCTGGTTCCGCCGCGGCGGCGAGTGCGAGCGCCGCCGGGTCCCACCCGCTCACGCGCTGCGCGATCAGGGCCTCGGGTACCCGCAGGCTGTCCGCGCGGATGCCACGCAGGATCTCATCCACCCCAAAGGCGCGACGCGTGTAGAGCGTGCGGGCGTGCTCGTACGGGCGTTCGAGTGCACTGCGCTCGCGGCCACTGACCGCACGCCGGTCGAGGAGCGGCAACCCGACGCGTCCCAACGGACCCGCCACGAGCACGAGCAGAAGGGAGCTGAGCATGGCGCGCTGGTAGCCGATCCAGCCGGTCCACGCCACGAGCACCCCGCAGGCCGCGGTGCAGATGCTGAGCGCGATCAGGTACGGATACAGCACCCGATGGTCGAACGCGGTGAACGCTTCGCGCACGCCGCTGCCGTGGATGAGCAGGTCGAACGAGTCGAGCCGGAAGCCCCAGGCGATGAGCAGGAGCAGGAACGCCGAGTAGATGGCGAAGTGCCGCCGCACCCACGTGGACACGTGCAGTTGCCCGCGCTGCACCTGCACCGACGGCGTGAGCGCGTAGAGGATCATCACCGCCGCGCCGACGGCCGCGGCGAGCAGCACGGCCCAGTCGCGCAGCATGCGCTCGAACGGCAGCCACGCGGTCCAGAAGGCGAGGTCGCGGCCGAGGTACGGATCGATCTCCCCGAGCGGCGTTGCCCACCGGGCCCGCAGGAAGACTACCCAGTCGCCCTGCGGGAGCGAGACCGCTGCGGCGATGAGGACGCTCAGCAGCGCGGCAGTCAGCGTGAGCAGGCGTCCGGGTACCGCCTCGCCGATCACGAGGTTCGCCAGGCGGCGCGGCAGGACGAGCGACACGATGGAGCGCCGCATCGCCAGCAGGTTCACGAAGGTGAAGACGAACGCCGCCGCGAAGAGCCCGGCGCGCAAGGTCGTGAGCGCGACGAGGCGGGCGCGCCACACGGACCCCATGCCAAGCGCGTCGAACCAGGCCCACTCGGCGTACGCGCCCGACAGGAGACGGCCCGCGAGGAGCGCGAGCGCCAGTGCCGCGCCGGCCAGCGCGAGGGCGCGTCGCGGCGTCATGCGCGTCATGTGCGCCGCAGCGTCATGCTATGCGCCGACGCCCTGCGTCGTCAGCCACCCCTCCACCTCGGCGCGAATCTCGGCGAGCCGCGACTCGGACATCGCCTCGAAGCGCAGGACGAGGATCGGCTGGGTGTTGGAGGCGCGGATGAGCCCCCACCCGTCGCCGAACAGGATGCGCGCGCCGTCCACGGCGATCACGTCATGCCGCGAGGCAAAGTACTGCTGCGCCGCGGCCACCACCTTGAACTTGCGGTCGTCCGGGCAGTCCACGCGCAATTCCGGCGTGCTCACGAAGCGCGGCACGTCGGCGAGGAGCTCGTCCACGCGCTTGCCGCTGTCGCCGAGGATGCGCAACAGGCGCGCCGCCGCGTAGACGGCGTCGTCATGCCCGTAGAAACCCTCGGTGAAGAACATGTGGCCCGACATCTCGCCGGCGATCGGCGCGTGCAGCTCCTTCATCTTCTCCTTGATCAGCGAGTGCCCCGTCTTCCACATCAGGGGCTCGCCGCCCGCGCCGCGGATCGCGTCGGGCAGGGCCTGCGAGCACTTCACGTCGAAGATGATGGACTGCCCCTTCCCCGTGCGCTCGAGCACATCGCGCGCGTAGAGGATCAGCAGGTAATCGCCCCACACGATCGTGCCGTTGCCGTCCACGATGCCGATGCGGTCGGCGTCGCCGTCGAAGCCGATGCCGAGCTCCGCCCCGGTGCGCCGCACGGCGGCAATGAGGTCCTGCAGGTTCTCGACGACCGTGGGATCGGGATGGTGGTTCGGGAAGGTGCCGTCGCTGTCGGCGAACAGGAATTCGGCGTCCACCCCAATCGCCTTGCACACCTGCGGCGCCGTGAGGGCGCCCACGCCGTTGCCGCAGTCCACGACCACCTTGAGCGGCCGCTTGATCTTCCCGATGCGCTGGGCGATGTCCGCCACGTACTCGGCGATCGGCTGGGTCTCGCGGACGGTGCCCTTCCGGGTGGCGTCCTTGCTGCCGGCCATCAGCTGGTACAGCCGCTGGATGCCGTCTCCGTGCAGCGAGGTGGTGCCGATGCTGAGCTTGAAGCCGTTGAACTCGGGCGGGTTGTGCGAGCCAGTGACCTGGATGCCGCCGACGACACCGGCGTGATGCAGGCACCAGTACAGGACCGGGGTCGGCGCGACGCCGATGTCCACGACATCGAGGCCGCAGTCGGTGAGTCCCTTGACGAGGGCGTCTCGCAGCGCCGCGCCGCTGTGCCGGTTGTCCCGGCCAATGGCCACCGCGCCGTGGATGCCGCGCTCGGCGAGCACGGCGGCATACCCGCGGCCGATGCCCTCGGCCGCCTCGACGGTGAGGTCGTCGCCGACGACACCACGGATGTCATACTGCCGGAAGATGCCTGCGCTGATCATGGCTCATCTGGAACGGAGTGAGATGGGAACTTAACTCGCCGGAGACAGCAACGCCTCGCGAGTGGCGAGGCGTTGCGGGACTCTCAGCGGGGGGCGTCGACTGACGCGGCCTGGATCTGTGGTGCTCGAGGGACGCCGGCCCGGCTCCAGCCGATCACGCGGGACGGCACGAGCCCAAGGACGAGGATCGCCACCGCCGTGGCGTAGACAACACCGCGCGTCAGCGAGCCCGTGCGCTCCGGGTCGGCCGCCCCATCAGGACGCGCCTTCATGAACATCACGCGCACGACGTTCAGGTAGTAGCCCGCGGACACCACCGACGTCAGCACCAGCACCACCGCCAGTGTCGTCAGCGGCCGCGGCGCCTCGATGGCGGCCATCAGCAGGTACCACTTCCCGAAGAACCCGATGCCGCCGAAAATCGGGAAGCCCATCAGCGAGAGCATGAAAACCGCCATCGCGATGGCGAGACCGGGCCGGACGTGCCACAACCCTTCGTAGTCGGACAAGTCGTTGTTCGCGTCGCCTTCGCGCCCCACGGCGATGACCACGGCGAAAGCACCGTACGACGCCAGCGTGTAGGCCACGAGGTAGAACAGGAACGCGGCCGAGCCGCCCAGCGTGCCCGTGGCCACCGCCACCAGCAGGTAGCCGGAGTGCGCGATGGACGAGTAGGCGAGCAGGCGCTTCAGGTTGCGCTGCGACAGCGCCACGGTGTTGCCGACGAACATCGCGACCGCCGCGAGCCACCAGATGGGCGTGAACCAGGCGTCGCCCATGCCGGGGAGCGCCTCGAGCCAGACCCGCAGGAAGGTCGCGAAGGCGGCGGCCTTGACGGCGGTCGCCATGAATGCGGTGATCGGCGTGGGTGCGCCTTCGTACACGTCGGGCGCCCACATATGGAAAGGCGCCGCGGCTACCTTGAAGCCGAAGCCGACGAGCAGCAGCCCCGTCCCCGCCAGCATCATCGGATGCGCCACGAAGTTGCCGGCCACCACCCGCTGGCCGATCTCGGTGAGGTTCGTGGATCCGGTGGAACCATAGATCAGCGCGATGCCGTACAGCAGGAAGGCCGTGGCAAACGCGCCGAGCAGGAAGTACTTCAGCGAGCCCTCGGCCGCCTTGGGGCTGCGCCGGTTGAGGCCGACCAGCACGTAGATCGCCACCGACATCAGCTCGATGCCGAGGAAGACGATCATGAGGTCGCGCGCCGCGGCGAGGATCATCATGCCCGCCGTGGCGAAGAGCACCAGTACGTGCGACTCGGCGGGGAGAATGCGCTCGCGCACATTGTATTCCATGCCGAGCGCGATGGCCCCGAAGGCGCCGAGGAGGCAGATGAGGTCGGTGGCCCAGCGGAAGTTGTCCACCGCGATGACGCCGACATTCGACGACATGCCGCGCGTGGAGTACCAGAGTGTCATGGCGATGGTCGCCGCGACGAGGGCGAGCGACGCCCTGCCGACGGCGCGCTGGTGCTCGTCGGACTCGGGCCGCCAGGCAGCCCAGAGCATCAGGACGATGGCCCCGACGATAAGCAGCAGGTCGGGCCCGAGGGCCTGCATGAGCTGCGACGGATTCGCGAGATCGAAGATCATTTATCGCGCCGTGTTGGAGGCGGAGACCGGCACCCTGTTCGCGCTGGCCTCGACGTACGTGACCAGGCGCCGTGCGGCGGCCTCGGTCTTCTCGAGCACCGGCTTGGGATAGACGCCCATCCAGACGATGGCGATGAGCAGCGGCACGAGCAGCCCGATTTCACGCCAGTTGAGATCCCTGATGGTCGCGTTTTCCGGCTTGGACAGCTTGTTGTAGATGATCCGCTGCAGCGACCACAGCAGGTAGGCCGCGGCGAAGATGACGGCGGTGGCCGAGATGACCGTCGCCACCGGCTGCGTCTTGTACGAGCCGACGAGCACCAGGAACTCGCCGATGAAGCCGTTGGTCCCGGGCACGCCGATGCTGCTGAGCGACACGATCGTGAGAATGGTGGCGAAGATCGGCACCACCTTGGCGATGCCGCCGTAGTCCTCGATCATGCGCGTGTGACGCCGCTCGTAGAGCATGCCGACGAGAAGGAACAGCGCGCCCGTGGAGACGCCGTGGTTGATGTTCACCATCAGCGCGCCCTGCATGGACTCCACCGTCAGCGAGAAGATGCCGAGCATCACGAAGCCGAGGTGGCTGACCGACGAGTACGCCACGAGCTTCTTGAAGTCGGGCTGCACCATGGCCACCAGCGCGCCGTACACGATGCCGATGACCGCCAGGGCGATGATCAGGCTGCGCACGGCGGGGTTCATGGCGGCGCTCGGGAAGAGCGGCAGCGCAAACCGGATGAAGCCGAACGTGCCCATCTTCAGCATGATGGCGGCCAGGATCACCGAACCCGCCGTCGGCGCCTCGACGTGCGCGTCGGGCAGCCACGTGTGGAACGGGAACATCGGCACCTTCACCGCGAACGCGAGCGCAAACGCGCCGAAGAGCCAGAGCGTGGTGGTCGGGTCGAGGCGGACGTTGCTCAGGATGAAGTCGTAGCTGAAATTCGGCGCGCCGGCCACCCGCGACGCCTCGGATCCGAGGTACAGGATGGCCACCAGCATCAGCAGCGAGCCGATCATCGTGTAGATGAAGAACTTGATGGCCGCGTAGAGCCGGCGTTCCCCGCCCCAGACGCCGATGATGAGGTACATCGGCACCAGCATGATCTCCCACATCACGTAGAAGAGCACGAGGTCGAGCGCAACGAAGACGCCCAGCATGCCGACCGTGAGAAAGAGCAGCATCACGTAGTAGGCGTGCGGCTTGGTACGGATGCTGGTCCAGCTGCCGAGCACGGCCAGCGGCATCATCAGCGTGGTCAGCAGCACGAGCATCATCGCAATGCCGTCGAGCCCCACGGAGAACCGGACGCCCCACTGCGGAATCCAGGGCAGGTCCACCGCCGCCTGCCACCCCGCGGCCGCCGGATCGATGGACCACCAGAGCCCGAGGGAGAGGAGGGCCTCCGCCAGGAAGAAGGCGAAGGCGAGGATGCGCACTTCACGCCAGCGCCTGTCGGCCGGGGCCTTGGCCGTCAGGAGCGCATGCGCCCACAGCCCGACCGCGCCGAAGACCGGCAGCAGCAGCAGGGCCGGAACGATCCAGGCGTTGTAATTGATCGACGACAGGAACGCGGTCATGGGTTACCGAAAGGTGAAGGCGCCGAGCAGGGTGATGACACCGATCAGCAGGACCCAGGCGTACGTGCCCACCTGGCCTGTCTGCAGCTGCGATCCCATCCAACCGAAGGCGCGTGCCAGCAAGGCGCTGCCGTTGACGAAGAGGCCGTCAATGATGCCCGCGTCGAAGCCCTTCCAGAGCACGGTGCGCGACGCGTTGACCGTCGGGTTCACGAAGGCGGCGGCGTAACCCTCGTCCACGAAGTACTTGTTCTCGAGGACCCGGTCGATGCCCGTGGATTCCGGCGCGTCCTTCCTGGGAACCAGCGCCGCCGGCTTGAGGCGCCACACCGCGAAGGCGATGCCCGCCACCGCGATGAAGATGGCCGCGCCCACCAGCATCAGCTCGGTGCTGTGCGGCAGGTGCGGCGCCACGCCGAGCGTGGTGCGCAACGCGGCCTCGCCCACCACCGGCTCGAGGAAGTGCTCGAGTCCGCCTACCGGGCCAATGGCCCCGAGCAGGGCCGGCACGTTGAGCCAGCCGCCGAACGCCGTCAGCGCGCCCAGCACCACCAGCGGACCGGTCATGACCCACGGCGCCTCCTTCAGGTGCGGCCGCTCGCCTTCCCCGGTCCGGTTCGGGCCGTGGAAGGTGTAGAGCATCATCCGCGCCATGTAGATGGCCGTCATCAGCGCCGACGCGACGGCCAGCCCATACACGATCATCAGCACCGTGCCGCCGGGCATGCCGAGCAGCGAGGCGTCGGCGAGCGTCGAGTGGCTGATGCGCGCGAAAACCGAGGTGAGGATTTCGTCCTTGGAGAAGAACCCCGAGAACAGCGGGATGCCGGCGATGGCCAGCGTCGCGATCCACATCAGGGAGAACGTGATGGGCATGTACTGCCGGAGGCCGCCCATGTTGCGCATGTCCTGCGCGTCGTCGTGGTTGTGCGTCTTGTGGTACGCCGCGTGCAGGACGTAGATCACCGAACCCGACCCGAGAAACAGGAGCGCCTTGAAGAAGGCGTGCGTCACGAGGTGGAAGATGCCGGCCACGTACGCCCCGACGCCGACGGCCACGAACATGTAGCCGAGCTGCGACACCGTGGAGTACGCGAGCACCTTCTTGATGTCCCACTGCTTGAGGCCGATCGTCGCGGCGAAGAACGCCGTCGCCGCGCCCACCAGCGCCACGGTGAGCTGGGCCACGGGCGCCATCGAGAATATCCCCGAAGCGCGCGCCACGAGATACACGCCGGCCGTCACCATCGTTGCCGCATGGATCAGCGCCGACACGGGGGTCGGGCCGGCCATGGCGTCGGGCAGCCAGGTGTAGAGCGGAATCTGGGCGCTCTTGCCGGTGCAGCCGAGGAAGAGGAACAGCGCGATCGTCGTGGCGATGACGCCGCCCATCGGGAGTTCTGCCGCCTGCTCCGCCACGCCAAGAATGTCGAGCGTGCCGAAGTTGGCGAACATCAGCAGCATCGCGACGAGGAACCCGAAGTCCCCGATGCGGTTCATGATGAACGCCTTCTTGCCCGCGTCGGCGTTGGCCTTCTCCGAGAACCAGAAGCCGATGAGGAGGTAGGAGCAGAGTCCCACCCCTTCCCAGCCGACGAAGAGCAGCGGGTAGCTGCCGCCGAGGACCAGCAGGAGCATGAAGAAGACGAACAGGTTCAGGTACGCGAAGTAGCGCGGGTACCCCGGGTCGTCCTGCATGTAGCCGACGCTGAACACGTGGATCAGCATGCCGACGCCGGTGACGACCATCACCATCGTCATGGACAGCGGGTCGAGCAGGATGGTCGCGTCGAGCTTCAGGTCGCCGACGGGCATCCAGGAGAAGAGCGTCAGCAGGTACGGGTGCTCCATCTCGACGCCTCGCATGGCGGCAAAGATGGCCACCGCGAGCGCGAAAGCCGCGACGAGGACGCCGGGCCCCACAAGGCTGACGATCTTCGCGAACTTGTGGCGCGGCGGATGGCCGTGGTCGTCGTGCGCATGCTCGTCCGCGTGCCCCGGCACCTCACCGTGCCCGTGCCCGCCGTTCGCGGAGGGATCGGCCGGACCAATCTTCGCTACGCCGAGCATCGCCAGGGTTCCGTTGATCAGGAACCCCAGGAGCGGCAGCAGCGGGAGCAGCCACACCAGGCGCGCGACGGTGGCCGCGAGCGGGTGCGCCCCCTCGGGAATCATGGCCGGGTTCATCATCCCTTGAGGAGGTTGATGTTCTGGAGGTTGACCGTCCGCTGGTGGCGGAAGATGGCAATGATGATCGCCAGCCCGACCGCGGCTTCCGCCGCGGCGACAGCCATCGTGAAGACGACGAACACCTGGCCGGCTGCGCCGTACAGCTTGCTCAGCGCCACGAAGGACAGGTTGACGGCGTTGAGCATCAGCTCGACGCACATGAAGATGATGATCGCGTTGCGGCGCGTCAGCACGCCGACCACGCCGATGGTAAACAGGAGCGCCGAAAGGGCGAGGGCCTCAACGAGCATCGGTCCTCCGCTTGCCGAGCACCACGGCGCCCACGATCGCGGCGAGCAGGAGCACGCTCGTCAGTTCGAAGGCCAGCAGGTACTCCTTGAAGAGCGGCGCCGCCACGGGACCGATGATGCCGCCCGCCATCGGGGTGGCCGCCGCCTCGGCCGCCCTTGCGGCCAGGTCCGGCGGGATCATCTTCTCGATCGTGCGCGAGCGATTCAGCGCCATCACCTCGGCCAGCATCGCAAGGCCGACGAGCAGCGCCAGCAGGTACCCCCACTTGCCCCGCGCGTCCGCCAGCTCCGACGGATGCCCGAGGTTGAGGAGCATGATCACGAAGAGGAAGACCACCATGATCGCGCCGGTGTAGACCAGCACCTGCATGGCGGCGATGAACTGCGCGTCGAGCATCACGTAGAGGGCCGCCAGCGCGAACATCACGTTCACCAGCCACATCGCCGCCGCCACCGTGTTCTTGCGGGTCACGAACGCGATGGCACTGGCGAGCGCGAGGAGCCCGAAGAAGTAGAAGCCGAACGCATAGGCCAGGGAGTGGAATTGGTTGGCTTGCATCACTCGCCTCTGGGATCAGCCGGATCCCACATCTCGCACACGGGGTGCGTCTGCGACGTCAGCCGCTTGAGATCGTAGATGAAGTCCTTGCGCTCGTACTCCGCGTTCTCGTAATGGCGGCCGAGGTGGATCGCCTCCTCCGGGCACACTTCCTGGCAATAGCCGCAGAAGATGCAGCGGAACTCGTCGATGTCGAAGACGAGCGGATAGCGATTGCCCTCCGCGTCCTCGCCCGGCACCAGCTTGATGCAATTGGCCGGGCAGACGGTCGGACAGAGGCCGCAGGCCACGCACTTGGCCGTACCGTCCTCGGTGGTGAGCATGCGGTGCGTCCCGCGCCAGCGCGGCCCGATGTCCCACTTCTCCTCGGGGTACTGGACGGTCACCTTGTGCGGGTCCACGAGGTGCTTGAACGACAGCGCCAACCCCTGGAACGTCGCGCGAATGTAGCTGGATTCGTCGACGGGCCGGTCGACGACCCTCGTTGTGATGGCCATCAGGCCCCCTTCCCGGTCAGGAGATCACTGCGCTCGGCGACGGCGCGCAGGCGGTTGACCCGCTCACGCTCCAGCCGCGAGAACGCCGGGCTGATGATGCGCCCGCGGTCAAGCACCCAGAACACCAGGACCACGAACACCAGGTTCATGCCCAGCATCGCGCCGCGGAACGCCATCCCCTCGCGCGCCAGGGCGGCGTAGTCGAGAGCCAGCACCATGCTGGCCACGGCGGTGATATAGAGGAGCGCCATCGGCAGCAGCACCTTCCAGCCGAGCGACATGAGTTGGTCGTAGCGGAAGCGCGGCACCGTCCAGCGCAGCCAGATGAAGGCGAAGACGAAGAACATGACCTTGCTGACGTACATCCCCATCGTCGCCAGCGTCTTCGTGATCGTCCACGGCGGCAGGTTGTCCCACGTGGTGAACGGAATGTCCCAGCCGCCGAAGAACAGCGCGACGATCAGCGAGCTGGAGGTGATGATGTTGGCGTACTCGGCGAGCGGGAACATCGAGTACCGCATGGAGCTGTACTCGGCGTGGTAGCCCGCGATCAGCTCCGACTCGGCCTCGGGAAGGTCGAAGGGCACGCGGTTGGTCTCGGCGAGCGCCGCCACGGCGAAGATGAAGAAGGCCAGCGTCAGCAGGAGCACGTTCCACCCCTGCGCCTGCTGCTGCGACACGACCGCGCTCAGGTTCACGTTGCCGGCGAGGAGCAGCACGCACACGGTGCTCATGCCCATCGCGATCTCGTACGAGATCATCTGCGCCGATGCACGGAGGCCGCCGAGCAGCGCGTACTTGTTGTTGGACGACCATCCCGCGATGGTCACGCCGTACACGCCGAGCGAACTGATGGCCAGCGTGAACAGGAAGCCCACCGGCAGGTCGGCCACGACCATGTCGATGAGGCCGACGCCGGGCACCGGCAGCGGCGACGCGAACGGGATGACGGCCCACGTGATCATGGCGGGCACGAAGGCGAGCGCGGGAGCCAGGATGAAGAGCGCCTTGTTCACGCCCCCCGGCATCGACTCTTCCTTCATGAAGTTCTTCACGCCATCGGCGATCGGCTGGAGGAAGCCCTCCCAGCCCACGCGATTCGGGCCGAGCCGGTCCTGGATCCAGGCGGCGACGCGGCGCTCGGCAAGCGTCGTGTACGCCACGCAGAGCATGTAGATGCCAAACGCCGCCCCTGCCTTGATGAGCCCGAACAGGATGAACATCCCGTCGGTGGGCGGGAGCTGCGGATTGGCGGCCTGCAGGAGGAGCGACATCGCGTGCGTCATGCGTTCACCCCCGCCCCGGCCGCCATCTGGCCCTTGAGTCCAAGCGAGTCATAGCTCATTCCGCTGAAGGCGGCTTCGGACTTCGCCATCGCGGCGAAGACCGCCTCGGCCGAATCGTAGGCGCCGGCCTTGCCGGCGGCCGCGACGAGTCCGGCCAGCGCCATCCAGCTGGCGCGCGCCAGTCCGGGTGCGGGACGTGCCTGCAGGAAGCGCTGCGTGCGCCCGCGCAGGTTCGTGAAGGTCCCCTCCTCCTCGGCGAAGTTCGCAACCGGCAGGAGGATGGCGTTGGCCGGCAGTCCCTTGGGCGCCACCGTGCCGACGACGATCACGCTCTGCGCGGCGGCGAGCGCCGCCGTGTCGAGACCGTCGCAATCGTCGCCCGCAATCACCACCACCTTGCCGGCGCCGGCGAGCGGCTGGTCGGCGCGGCTGAAGCCGAGCCTCTCGGCGCCCGTCGCGTTCGGGGCGCGGTCGGCACGCAGGGCGAGGTCCTTCACGCCCGGCAGCGGCGCCTCGGCGCCTTTGGTCACGCGGAACTTGCCCGTGCCGGCCGCCTGCTTCAGCAGCCAGAGCGCTTCATTGGAGAGCGAGGCGCTGGCCACCACATGCGCCGCACCGCCCTTGAGCGCGGCGCCCGCGGCAGATAGGGCCGCTTCCCACGACGCCAGTTGTCCCGCCACGACCGGCGTTTCGAGCCGATCGTCGCGGTTGATCCACTGGTAGTTGAGGCGACCCTCGTCGCACAGGTAGTACTGGTTCACGTCCGCGTTGGAGCGCGGCTTCATGCGCACTACGTCGGCGTCGCGCGTCTCGAGCGTGATGTTGCAGCCTTGCGAGCAGTTGGGGCAGATCGACGCGGTGCGGTCGAGCTCCCAGGCACGCGCCTTGTTCAGGAAATCCTTGCTGACCAGCGCGCCGACCGGGCACAGGTCTATCACGTTGGCTGCCCACGGATGCGTCAGGTCATGGTCGGGCGCGATGCCGATGCGCGCACGGTCGCCGCGCTCTTCCACGCACAGAGCCTCGTCGCCGGCGACGTCGCCCATGAAGCGGACACAGCGCGTGCAGAGAATGCAGCGGTTGGTGACGTACATGACGTCGCCGCCGAAATCCTCGGCGGGGGTGAAGCGCTTCGGCTCGCGGTAGCGCGAGTCGGCGCGCCCTTCCTGGAACGTGTAGTCCTGCAGCTCGCACTCGCCCGCCTGGTCGCAGATCGGGCAGTCGAGGGGATGGTTGATGAGCAGCAGCTCGAGCACACCCTTGCGCGCGTCGAGCGCCTTCTGGCTGTAGACATGCACGACCTGGCCGTCGGCCGCAGTCGTGGCGCACGAGGGTGCGAGCTTCGGCCACTTCTCCACCTCGACGAGGCACATACGGCAGACGCCCGCGATCTCGAGCCCGGGGTGGTAGCAGTAGTGCGGGATGAGCACCCCGGCGGTCTTGGCCGCCTCGAGGATGGTCGTCCCATCGGGCACGCTGACCGCGCGTCCCTCGATGGTCAGGTTGACGAGCTTCGGGTCGGTCATCAGGCCGGTACCGCCACGGTGGACGATCGCTTGCCGGAGATCAGCGCCTCGAACTCGCCGCGGAAGCGCGTGATGCCGCTGCACACGGGCGCGCCGCAGGAATCGCTGAGCACGCAGATGGTCTTGCCAGTCATGTTCTCGGTGAGCTCGAAGATCGTGTCGAGGTCCTCGTAGGTCCCCTGTCCCGCCACGATGCGCTCGAGGATCTTGGTCATCCACGCCGTGCCTTCGCGGCACTGCGTGCACTGCGCGCAACTCTCGTGCGCATAGAACCGCGCGAGCCGGGCGAGCTGCCTGGGCATGGACTGCGCGTCGTCGAAGATGATGACGCCGCCGGAGCCGAGCATCGTGCCGAACTCCATGAAGCCCTCGTAGTCCATCTTGACCTGCTCGGCTTCCTCGATGGTGATCACCGGCACCGACGAGCCGCCGGGGATGATCGCCTTGAACTTGCGCCCCGGCAGCGGGCCGCCGCAGAGGTCGTACAGGAAGTCCTTGAACGGGAAACCCATCGGCACTTCGTAGTTGCCGGGGCGCGCCACGTTGCCGCAGACCGAGAAGAGCTTGCTGCCGGTGCTCTTCGGGCTGCCGAGGCACATCGCCTTGTACCACTCGGCGCCGTTGTTGAGGATGTGCGGCACCGCGGCGAGCGTCTCGACGTTGTTGACCGTCGTCGGCATGCCGAACACGCCCGCCACCGCCGGGAAGGGCGGCTTGATGCGCGGATTGCCGCGGCGCCCTTCGATGGAGTTCATCAGGGCGGTCTCTTCGCCGCAGATGTAGGCGCCGGCGCCGCGATGCACCCACATGTTGATCGTCTTGCCCGAGCCGCAGGCGTTGGGGCCGATGACCCCGGCCGCGCGGGCCTCGTCGAGCGCCTTCTCCATGATGGCGATGGGTTCGGTGAACTCGCCGCGGATGTAGATGTAGGTGGTCTCGGCGCCGATCGCATGCGCCGTGATGGCGCACCCCTCGATGAGCTGGTGCGGCGTCCACCGCATGATCTCGCGGTCCTTGAACGTCCCGGGCTCGGACTCGTCGGCGTTGCAGCACAGGTAGTGCGGCTTGCCGTCGCCGATCTTCATGAACGACCACTTGAGGCCGGTCGGGAAGCCGGCGCCGCCGCGACCGCGCAGCCCGGACTCCTTGACGATGTTCTGGATGGCCACCGGGTCGGTGGCCAGCGCCATCGGCAGCGCCTTATAGCCGCCGCGCACCTTCCATCCCTCTAGCGTGCGTGCTTCGGGGTCACCGAAGTACTTGCTGAGGATCGGCGTTTCGCGCGGATGGCTCTTGTGTGGATAGCCCATGGATTCAGACGGTAGACGGTAGACGGCAGACGGCAGACCGACCCTAAGAAGTACTGTTGTCTCTCTGTTGTTTCTCTGTTGTCTCTCTGTTGTTTCTCTTACGCGTACTTCTTGAGTATTTCCGGCACCTTCTCCACGCTCACGCTGTCAATGAAGTCGTTATTGATCATTATGGGCGTCGCAAACCCGCACGCTCCCAGGCACTCGACTTCGATGACCGTGTACCTGCCGTCCGCCGACGTCAACCCGAGTTCGCCACAGCCGGTCTTCTCGAGGAAGGCCTTGACCACGTCCTCGGCGCCCATGCAGTTGCAGCAGGACGTCGTGCAGACCTGGATGAAGTACTGCCCCACCGGGTGCTGGTGGTACATGGTGTAAAAGGTCACCACGCCCTTCACGTACGCGGCGGTGAGGCCGAGCACGTCGCCGACTTCCTGCATGGCGTGCTCGCTGACCCAGCCGCGCTCGTCCTGCACGATCCAGAGCGCCGGGAGCAACCCCGCCTGCCGAGTGGGATAGCGCGACAGGATGTCGTCGAGCTTGGCGCGCGGCGCCGATCCCGCCGTGAAGACCGGCACATAGGGTTCGTCCTGGTGGCCGTGCATGGGCTGCGCAACCGCCCCGCCCGACGCTGATGGTCCGTGGCTCATGCGTCCCCTCGCCCCTCTGTTGTCTCTCTGTTGTTTCTCTGTTGTCTCTCTGTTGTCTCTCTCACCGGTCGATTTCTCCCATCACGATGTCGATCGACGCGTTGATGGCAATCACGTCGGAGAGCAAGTGTCCTTCGACCATCTTCGGTATCGCCGACAGGTTCACGAACGACGGAGGCCGAATGCGCCAGCGCACCGGCTTGGCGGTGCCGTCCGACACCATGTAGTAGCCCTTCTCCCCCTTCGGGGCCTCGACGGCGACATACGACTCGCCAATCGGCGGGCGCGGCCCCTCCATCACGTTCTTGAAGTGATGGATCATGCTCTCCATCTCGCTGGTCGCCTTGTGCTTGGGCGGCAGGATCACGCGCGGGTCGTCCACGTTCACCGGGCCGTCCGGGAGGCGGGCGATGGCCTGCTCGATGATGCGCACCGACTGCCGCATCTCCTCCATGCGCACGAGGTAGCGGTCGTACACGTCGCCGTGCACGCCCACCGGGACCTCGAAGTCGTACGTCTCGTAATCGAGGTACGGGAAGTCCTTGCGGACGTCGTAATCCACGCCCGAGGCGCGCAGCATCGGGCCCGAAAGGCCGTAGTTGAGCGCCTCCTCGGGATTCATCACGCCCAGCCCCACCGTGCGCCCCACCCAGACGCCGTTGCGCGTCAGCATGCGGTCGCACTCGCTCAGCGTCCTGGGGAAGGTGCGCACGAAGGCCTTGAGTCCGTCGAGCCAGCCGTCCGGAATGTCCGCGGCCATGCCGCCGACGCGCGAGGCGCTCGTCGTGAGGCGCGCTCCGACCCAGCCCTCGAACAGGTTGTAGATGTTCTCGCGCTCCTGGAACGACCACAGGAACGGCGTGAAGGCGCCGATGTCGATGCCCGTCGTCCCCATCCAGACCAGGTGCGACGCGATGCGCGACAACTCCATGCCGATGACGCGCAGCACGGTGCAACGCGGCGTGATCTCGATCCCGAACAGCTGCTCGGCGCCCAGCGCGAAGGCGATGTTGTTGCCGACGCAGTTGAGGTAGTCCTCGCGGTCGGTCCAGGGAATGATCTGGTTGTACTGGCGATACTCGCCAATCTTCTCGAAACCGCAGTGCAGGTAGCCGATATGCGGAATGCACCGCACCACCGTCTCGCCGTCGAGCTCGAGCACGAGGCGCAACACGCCGTGCGTTGCCGGATGCTGCGGCCCGATGTTGATGAGCATGTGCTCACCCTCGAGCTCCGGCTCGAGCACCGGTGGCGTCTGCAGCGCGAGGCCGCCGGTATCGCCGCTGACGAGCGGGATGCGCTGCGGCTTGCCGTCGGCGCCGAGGCCGGTGGTCGAGAGTTCGACTTCGATTGTTCGCTTGGTGGCCATCGGCTATTCTCCCGTGGACTCGCCGCCCCGGATGCGGGCGCGCATGTCGAGCGGAAGCTCCTGGAAGGCGTCGGCGATGGAGAGTTCTTCCATCGAGTACCGGGCCTCGGGGTTGGCGGAGAGCGCCTGGCGCAGCTGCTCCGCGCGGCTGAAGCGTCCGCGGAGCGGGAAGTCCTTGCGGAGCGGGAAGCCTTCCGCGTACTGCTCCCAGAGCAGGATGCGCCGCAGGTCGGGGTGCCCCTCGAACACGATGCCGAACATGTCGTAGCACTCGCGCTCGAGCCAATCGGCGCCTTTATACACGGACCAGACCGACGAAACCTTGAGCGGCTGTCCCTTGGCGAGCGGCGCCTTGAGGCGCAGGAACCGGCGGTACTTGATGGAACGCAGGTGCCAGATCACCTCGATCGGCATGCCGCGATCGCGAAACTCCACCGCCGTCACATCGGACAGGTACTCGTAGTGCTGCGACGGGTCGTCGTGCAGCCAGCGCACGATGTCGAGGGCGCGGGCGAGGTCGATCGTGACGTTCGTCTCGCCCCACACGACCTCGACGCGCCGGATGGCGTCGCCGAACTGGGCCTTGAGCGCCTCGGCCGACGGGTTCGCCGCGCCACCGCGGTGCGGCACGTTCTTGGGAGACGCGGGCGTCGGCAGTCCCGGTGCGGTCCCCGACTGGATCACCGTGAAGCCGCTCACTGTCCGCTCCGCATCTGGGGGATGGAGTTCCCGAACTGCTCGGACAGCTGGTCGATGCGCGATGGCGGGATGTAGAGCTGGCTCGCCGGATCGGGGTCCATCTCGACGCGAGCCGCGCTGTCGGACATCCGGTCCTTCATCACCTTCTTCTGCAGCATCATGATGGCGTGGATCAGCGCTTCGGGACGCGGCGGGCAGCCCGGCACGTAGACGTCGATGGGGATGATGGTGTCGATCCCCTGCACGACGGCGTAGTTGTCGAACATCCCGCCCGTGGAGGCGCAGGCGCCCATCGAGATCGCCCACTTGGGTTGCGGCATCTGCTGCCAGATGCGGCGCAGCACGGGGGCCAGCTTGAACGGAACGCGCCCCGCGCAGATCAGGACGTCAGCCTGGCGGGGCGAGTATCCCATGCGCTCCATGCCGAAGCGCGCGAGGTCGAACTTGGAGGCGGCGGTCGCCATGAACTCGATGGCACAGCAGGCCGTGCCGAACGGCATGGGCCACAGCGAGTTGGCGCGTCCCCAGTTGACCAGGAAGTCGAGTCGGGTGGTAATCCACCCCTCGCTGTTGACCGGGTCCACCGAGACGACCGTGGGCGTGGGGGCGTCGATCAATCCCATTGGAGGGCTCCCTTCTTCCAGACGTAGACAAAGCCGGCCAACAGGATGGCCATGAAGACGAGCATTTCGCCGAGCCCGAAGAACGAGATCTGTCCCGCGGGGCACGCACCGCCGACGAGCGGCACCGCGCACGAGAGCTGGCGATAGTACGCCGCCCACGGAATCATGAACACGGTTTCGATGTCGAACACGATGAACAGCATCGCCACCATGTAGAACTTGATCGAGAACCGCTCGCGGGCATCGCCCAGCGGGGGCATGCCCGATTCGTAGGGCTGCTGCTTCACCGGTGTCGGACGACTGCGCATCACGAGGTGCGACAGCCCGATGATGGCGACCGCCGTGAGGACGGCGATGCCGAGCAGGAAGAGGACGGGTATGTAGTTGCGATCCATGCCGGGTAGTCCCACTTCGTGCAAGAATTCACGAGCGCACAATGACTCGGAAAAGTAGGTCCTGTGCGCCGAGAGTGTCAACGCACTATTACTGATTGCAGATAAAGGATTTCCCGTAGCGCTGTCAGGGAATCTGAGCGCGCGCAAAGCGTCGCCCGAAACGGCGCGCAACGCCACGGCGCGCCGGGTCGGGAGCCGACTCCCGGGGCGCGCCGTATGGCGAGAAAACCCGTGGCCAGATCGGGCCGGACGTTACCTGGCCGGTCGGTCAATCACCAGCGTGCGGTTCTCTTCATCGGCGCTGATCGCCCTGTAGAACGACACGACATCGGGAAGTCGCGACGGAGGGAAGATGCCCTGACCCGACTCCTCCCGTCGCGCGATGGTGAGTACGCGTCCTTCCTGACGATACACCGTGGAATACCGTCCGAATTCACCGGAGACGACCACGTCAGCCGGCACACGAGCACGCCACCCTTCGGGCAGCGTGACCTGCATCGTGATCTCCCGGACACCCGGTGGCCGACCGATGAGCACCTCCTCAGCGTCGATCAACGTCTTGCGAGCCGGAAGTCGTGCGAGCGCACTCGCCCGCTGGGAGCGGGATACACGCCGAAGGGGAAGTTGAGAAGGGCGAGCCCTCCAGCGTTCGTGACACCCCGCGCTCGCGAAAAATAGATGCGGTAGCTGGGCACCGCCGTGAGATCGCGACCATCGAACGCGGTGATGCTATCGCCTTCCGCACCAGGCAAGATGCCCAGCAGTCCCCGCATGACGGTGGCCTTGCGCGCCGAGTCGAGCGGCATGCTGAATGCCATGCGACGCGCCTCGAAACCGTGACCGACATTGCGTTCGTCGAAGTACCCGGTCATCAGCCCCGAATCCGACATCGTCGCGACGATCTGCACCCGAATGCGGCGCGAGTCAGCCGGTGCGCGCGGGAGCATCACCTCCTCTCCCGTGCCGTCGGCGCGAACGACCAGGGCAAAGCCGCCCTGCGCCGGCCACGGCAGCTCACCGTACGGCGTGTAGGATGAGGTCAGGTCGGTGAAGGAATACCCATTGCGCTCGATAACCGCGGCGATGACGTGATTGAACTGCTGGATGGATGGGTGCCCCCTCCGAAGCCCCGTCGCCTGGTTGCGCGTCAACACGGGAACGGCGGGGATACCCAGGTGCCGCAGCGCCGCCACGAACAGCGTCGTCTTGTCCTTGCAGTCGCCGACGCCCGTGCTGGCGATGGAGTCGGCAAACCGCGGCTGGTAGCTCCCCATGCCCAGCAGGATGGCCACGTATCGCACGTCCTGCGCCACCCAGCGATGCACGGCGCGGATGGTGTCCTGTCGGGTGGTCGCCGTCGAGGCGAGCTTCGCCACCTTGCCAGCCGCGTCCGCGCCCAGCGCGTACCGGTCTCGGCTGAGCGCGCCGTACCACGCGGCAATGTCACGCCAGTTCGAGGGGAGCGAGAAGGCGATGCGCATCTGCGCCACGCTCGTGTCGGGAGCGAACGGCTCGGCGGTCACCTTCGGCAGATCGGCGCGCAGCCACGCGTACGTCGCCCGACCATTCGCCACGGTGCGCACCGCGGCAAAGTCCAGGTTCTGCTCAGTGATGGTCGGTCGCACGTCAGCCGGGATGTCCACGAGCAGGCGCGAACGCCGGACGCGGGCGCCGGGCGGATTGACATTCCACTCGACAAAACGGTCGCCCGGACGGTACGGGGTGAGATCCTCGATCGTGTAGCTCAGGTCGACGATCGCGCCGACCTCGACGCCGGAGAGCGAGATGCGCACGTTCCGGGTCGTGACGTAGATCGGATTCGACATCGCCGCCGGCGGGTCGGTCTCCTGCATGTGCGCCGGCTTGTCGCTGATCACCTCGCCCGAGGGACGCACGACGCGCACCCAGTTCAGCGTGAATCGCTGGCGGTCCGGCTGATAGCCGATGCTGCGCTCCGCGAATCCGTTCACCGCGGGCTGCTTCAGGACCTGGACGACCTGGCGGTACGTGCGCGAACCGCTCCCGTCCCGCTCCACGCGCCGGACGGCATCGTCGAAGAGGTACAGGACCATGTCTTCGCCCGCCATGGCGGGGTCGATGGCCAGTCGGTACAGCGAATCGCTGGCGACGGACGGGTCGCCGGCGGGCGTGACGACCGGCGCCTGCGCGCTGGCGTGCGACGCGGTGACGGTGAGGACGGCGGCGAAGAGGGCGAAAACGGCGAGCGTCGCGATGGCGGAAGCGCAGTGGCGTCGCATGGGAGGGATTGTCAGGAGGAGTGGGCGCCGACAGTATTACTCCACGATACAATATGGCGACTCGACCGCTGCCGCGAGTCGCCGACCAATCACGGGCGGCCCCGCGGCCGCCGTACCCCGCCCTCTTCCTGCGTCGCTGCGCACCAGCGTAATTTCGTCCGAACCCTCAACCCCCTGCGTGCAATGACCATCCAGAACGACGCCTGGATCACCGAGATGGCCCAGAAGCACGGCATGATCGAGCCCTTCGAGAACTCGCAGGTGCGCTCGGGCGTGATCTCGTACGGCGTCAGCGCCTACGGCTACGACATGCGCGTGGCGCGCGAGTTCAAGATCTTCACGAATGTCCT
>PNKL01000043.1 GCA_013822425.1 Gemmatimonas sp. | reverse complement strand
GGCTTAGCCGGCGGCATGGGGGGAGGGAACCGAATGGACCGCGACATCGACCAAGCGTCGCCACCGACAAGCGTCGCCACCGACAAGCGTCGCCACCGACAAGCGTCGCCACCGACAAGCGTCGCCACCGACAAGCGTCGCCACCGACAAGCGTCGCCACCGAGGGTGCCGATCGTCAGCCGCGATAGACGACGCCTGACGCGCCGGTCTCGGTGATTTCCACCGCGGTCAGACGGGGGAGATGGCCGGTGAGACGGTTCCAGATCCAGATGGCGAGTCGTTCACTGGTTGGGTTCTCGAGGCCGGGAAGGTCGTTGAGGAACCGATGATCGAGCGCATCGTACAGCGGCGCGAACGCCCGCTGCACTTCGGCGAAGTCGATCACGAAACCGCTGGCCGCATCCACGGGTCCCGACACCGTCAGTCGCACGCGAAACGTGTGCCCGTGCACCCGGGCGCACGGGTGGTCCGTGGGCACGCCGGTCAGGCGGCGACCGGCGGCGATGGAAAACTCGCAGTACGCATCCATTGGCCAGGTGCAGGGGAAGGGTGCAGGGTGTGGTGAAGGGGAAGTGGGGAGGATTACCGCAGTCCTAGCGCCTTGTGGGTTTGGAGACTCAGCCGCCATTGCGGATGCGCGAGGCAGTACGCCACGGCCGCCTTGGTGTTCGCCTCACGATCCGGGCCGTCCATCGGTTGCAGCGAAAAGTGGCCAAACGCGAGATGTCCGAAATGCTCGGGTTCGGCGCCCGGCTGAGGGTACACGAGCTTGAGCTCATCGCCGCCCTGAATCTCCAGCGCCGCGCCCGCTTTGGGGCTTACGCACACCCAGTCGAGACCGCGCGGCGCGGGCAGGGTGCCGTTGGTCTCCACCGCCACGGTGAAGCCCCGCTGGTGCAAGGCATCAATCGCCGCCTCGTCGAGCTGCAGCAGCGGCTCGCCCCCCGTGCACACCACGAATCGCGTTCCCGCCGCCTCGTCCGCCATCGGCCAGTGCGCGGCCACCGCCTCGGCGAGCTCGGCCGCCGTGACGAAACGGCCACCATCGGGGCCAATGCCGAAGAAGTCAGTGTCGCAGAACCTGCAGGTCGCACTCTCTCGATCCTCCTCGCGCCCCGTCCACAGGTTGCACCCCGCGAACCGGCAGAACACGGCGACGCGGCCAGCGTGGACGCCCTCGCCCTGCAGCGTGAAGAAAATCTCTTTGACGGAGTAGTACGGCATCTGAGACGGGAGACGGGAGACGGGAGATGGGAGACGGGAGATGGGTGAGGATGGACGGTTCACGACTGGGCGGCTTGGTATCTCGCTGGATCGGTGAGTCCGGCCTGTTCAAAGCCGCGCCGGCGCAGCTGGCAGGCGTCGCAGTGTCCGCACGCCGCGCCATCGGGGGACGGGTCGTAGCAGCTCGTGGTCATGCCATAGTCCACGCCGAGCGACCACCCGAGCTGGATGATCTCGCGCTTGGTCATCCGCATCAGCGGCGTGTGCACGGTGAGTCGCGTGGTGCCCTCCACGCCCGTGCGCGTCGCCAGGTTCGCCAGGCGTTCAAAGGCCTCGATGAAAGCCGGGCGGCAATCGGGGTAGCCGCTGTAGTCGAGCGCGTTGACGCCGATGAACACGTCCCGGGCGCCGAGCACCTCAGCCCACGCCATCGCGAACGAGAGGAAGATCGTGTTGCGGGCCGGCACGTACGTGACGGGAATACCCGTTGCCATGGCCTGCGCGTCACGGTCCTTGGGCACTGCAAGGTCGCCGGTGAGCGCGGAGCCGCCGAACTGCCGCAGGTCGATGTCGCATACGACATGCTGCACCACGTTCCAGTGCGAGGCCAGCGCGCGGGCGCGGTCGAGTTCGAGTTGATGTCGCTGCCCATAGCGGAACGACAGCGCATGGACGGCGTACCCCGCGTGCGTTGCCCAGGCCAGCACGGTGGCCGAATCAAGGCCGCCGCTGAGCAGCAGCACGGCGGGCGTGCCCGGCGGCACCGAAGGGGCGGCGGAGTGTGTCACCGGGCCGGCTGCTGCTGCGTGAGGCAGTGCAGCGTGCCGAGCCCCCAGACGAGATCCACCGCGTGGATGCCGATGACGGGACGGTCGGTGATCAGTTCGGCGAGCGCATTGAGCGCCACGCAATCATTGGCGTCGTTGAAGGTCGGCACGAGCACCGCGCCGTTGGCAATGTAGAAATTCGCGTAGCTCGCCGGCAGGCGCTGCCCGTCCATCATCACCGCGCGTGGAAACGGGAGCGTGACCACGCGCAGCGGTTCGTCGCGGGCGTCGCGCGCCGCGCGCAGGCGCTTGAGGTTGTCGAGCGACCGCGCGTGATTCTCGTCGGCTGGGTCTTCCTCATGGGCGAGCACCACCACGCCGGGTGCCACCCAGCGCGCGATGTCGTCCACGTGTCCGTGCGTGTCGTCACCCACACACCCCTCGCCAAGCCAGATCGTGGTCGCGCAGCCGAGGACGTCGGCGAAGATCTTCTCGTAATCGGCGCGGCCGAGGCCGGGATTGCGAACCTGCATGCCGGAGAGGAGCCATTCCTCGGTCACCATGATGGTGCCGCGGCCGTCGGTCTCGATGCCGCCACCCTCGAGCACCACCGCGCCCTTGCCGTCGGGGCGCATTGGCACGCGGCGCGTGTAGCCCGTGACGCCGGCCATGAACTCGCCCACCGTCGCGTCGAGGGCGTAGTTCTCGTACTTCGCCCACGCATTGAACCCCCAGTTGCACCACGCGAGCGTGCCCTCGGCGCCGAAGACGCCCGTGGGCGCGCTGTCGCGCAGCCAGACGCGGTCCGTCGGCTTCAGGTGCAGCCGCACGCGCCGCGAGACGTGGTGCGCCGCGAGGCAGGCCTCCGCGTCTTCCAGTACCGTCTGGTCATGGCAGAGGATCTCCACCTGTTCCGACTGGGCGAGCACACGCGCGATTTCTGCGTAGACCCACGGGATCGGTTCGAACTTGCCGGGCCAGTCCGGCTCGTGATGCGGCCACGCGATCCACGTGGCGTCGTGGGCTTCCCACTCGGCGGGGAAACGGGGCATCGGGTCAGGCATCCTGCGGGCCGATCCAGCGGTTCAGGAGCGGGCCATACGCATCCACGCGCCGGTCGCGCAGGAATGGCCAATTGCGGCGCGTTTCCTCGACGTGGCGCGGATCGCAGGTGGCCAGCAGGATGGTCTCGTCGGTGCCGGCCTCGGCGAGGGGGCGGCCGAACGGATCGTACACGAACGAGTGCCCGAAAAACTCGATGCCGTCGGTGCCGGCTTCCCCCTCGAAGCCGGTGCGGTTGGCTGCCGCGACGAAAACCCCGTTGGCGATGGCATGCGCGCGCTGTGCCGTGCGCCAGGCCTGTACCTGCGCCTCACCCCACTCGGCCTTCTCCGCCGGATGCCAGCCGATGGCGGTCGGATACAACAGGATGTCGGCGCCGAGCAGCGACGTGATGCGCGCCGCCTCCGGATACCACTGGTCCCAGCAGATCAGGACGCCGATGGTGGCGTAGCGGGTCTTCCAGACCATGAAGCCGCCCGCCTCGCCGGCCGGGCCCCGCGATCCCGCGGGTTGGACGGGGTCATGCGACTCGCCCGGTGCGAAGTAGTACTTCTCCTCGAACAGCGGATCGTGCGGGATGTGCATCTTGCGATAGACTCCCTGCACGGTGCCGTCGGCGTCAATGATGACGGCCGAGTTGCGATAGACGCCCGCCGCCTGTCGCTCGTACAGCGGCACGACCAGTACGACCTCCAGCTCCCGCGCGAGCGCGCTCAGCCGCGCGACCGTGGGGCCCGGAATCGGCTCCGCGAGATCGAACCGCTCCAGGTCGAGCGTCTTGCAGAAGTACGGCGCGTCAAAGAGTTCCTTGAGGCAGATCACCTGCGCGCCGCGCGCGTGCGCGTCGCGAATGCGGGCGATGGTGCGATCGAGCGTCTCCGCCTTGGAGGACGCGACGCCGTCCTGGATGAGGGCGACGGTGAACGGGGCGGCTGTCATACGAGCCAATTTCACCCGACACGGGAGAGATGGCTACTGGCTCTCCGCTCCGCTATAGCCTCACGGCGATGACGACATCTCCAACGTTCGTTCCGGTGCGGCCGTCGGTGCCGGCGGCCGGCGCCGATGCGCCTGCCGCCCCCTGGGTTTGACGCGTGTCTCACGCGGACAAAATGTCCTGTTGCCGTCGGTCCCGCGTGTCGCCGACGCCTACTTCACGGTCTTCGAGACCTGGTCGACTACTGAGTCAAGCTGCGCGTACTGGTCCTGCGACAGGGCCGAGAACGGGCGGAAGACGTGCGCAACGCGCCCATCGGGCCCAACCACGAAAACCACGCGCTTGTAGAACTTCTTCAACGGTCCAATCCCGGTGCCGGTGGTCGCGTACTTCTCCGCGATGTCGCCCGTGGTGTCGCTGGCGAACAGCATGGGGAAGTTGGCGTCCCTTGCCCACGACGCGAGCTCATCCGCGCCGTCGGAACTGATGGAGAGGGCGACCACGCCCTTGCCCCCGTTGAAGATCGTGGCGTACTGATCCCGGTACGCCTCATGTTGGACGGTTCAGCCCTTGGTCCGCGCCTTGGGGAAGAACGAAATGACGACGGTCTGCCCGCGGAAATCGGCGAGGCGCAGTGCCTTCTCGGTCACCCCGGCCCTGGAGGCACCGGGGAGGGAGAAGTCGGGCGCCATGTCGCCGACCTGGGGGCCGTCGCCCTGGGCCCACACGCGCGTGGATGCCAGTCCGACGAGGACGGCAGCCCGTACGGTGAGCGAGACGGCACGCAACAGCATGTGGAGGGGACTCCTCTGGTGAATGATCCGGTTCCAGACGACCTTCCTACTCTACACGGTGAACACCCGACAGGGCAATCAGGGTTCCACGGGACGTGCGGAGACGATTCATGGCTGATACCATCGATGAGGTGCTCGACCGGCTGGCGCGGAACGTGGAAGCTGCCGTGCATGCGATGTACCGCGGCGATGTACGGCAGCAGACCGCCAAGGTGCGCACTGGGCAGTTGGTGCGGGAGGCGGCCAACGCCCTGCGGGTTCACATCGGCGCGCCGACGCCAGCCGCCCGTCCCTCGGTTGCGAACCGCCCTGCTGCCCTGTCGGTGGCCGGCGCTGCGGTGGGGTGGAGCCGCGAGGAGGGCGAGGCGGTCATGAAATGCGTGACGGCCTGGCTGCCGATGGGACCTCCGTCCAGCGCGCCGTCCGAATCCCGATGCATCGCTCCGGCCCGCGAGATGGTACCAACATGGGGTGAGCGCGAACGTGCTCGCGGGGCACTCAAGAAGATCACCGGGGTCTAACAGCCCCTGAGCCGTGCACGTACAATGACCGAAGTCTCAGCCGTGCCATGACCGACCAACCCAGCGCTTCCGAACCGTTCGACGCCGTCACCACGCCCGCCGGGGTCACGACCACGTGCCCGCAGTGCGGCGTCTCGCTTGACGCGCTCACCACGGCCTGTGCACGCTGCGGAGCCGTTGTTACGGGCGGGGGTCACGACGGGGAGCGGGCCGAGCGGGTGCGGCAGCGGCTGCAGGCGCAGATTGGCGACGCCTACCAACTCGGCGCGCTCATCGGGCGCGGCGGCATGGGCATCGTCTTCCGCGCGCGGGAAGTGGCGCTCGACCGGGAAGTCGCGCTCAAGGTGCTCGCGTTCGATCCGTTGCTCAACCCCGAGGCGTTCACGCGCTTCGAACGGGAGGCGCGCCTCGCTGCGCGACTCGACCACCCGCATATCGTGCCAATTTTCGCGGTGGGGCAGGGCGACGGTGCGGCGTTCTACACGATGCGCTTTGTGCGCGGCGGCAGCCTCGAGACGCTGATCGCCGAGAAGGGCGCCATCGCTCCTGACGCCGCGATCCGGCTGTTGGGCGAGGTGGCCGCCGCGCTCGACTATGCGCACGGACAGGGCATCGTGCATCGCGACATCAAGCCAGCGAACATCCTGCTCTCTGAGGGCGGGCACGCGATGGTCGCGGACTTTGGCATTGCGCGCGCCTTTGCCGGCGACGCAGTGACGTCCACCTCGGGCTCGCACACGGGCGTGGTGGGGTCGCCGGCGTACATGGCGCCGGAGCAGTGGCGCGGCGACAAGCCCGACGGCCGCGCCGACCAGTATGCGCTGGGCGTCCTCGCGTTCGAGCTCTTCAGCGGCCTGCGGCCCTTCCGCGACGTCTCCATGCAGGAACTCCTGCGTATGCACCTGAGCGAGCCGCCGCCGACGCTCGACAGCGTGCGCCGGGGACTGCCGCCGAGCGTGGGACAGGCCATCCTGCGGGCCATGGCCAAGGAGCCCGCGGACCGCTTTCCGTCCGTGTCGGCGTTCGTTGCGGCGCTCCGCGGCGATGGTGCGGTGGAAGTCCGGCCGGCCGCACCCGCGCCGCGAGTCACGCCCGATCGTCCTGCGTCGCACCGGGGCCGGCAGTGGCTGGGGAACGCGCTCGCCGCAGTACTGGTGCTGACCGCGGTGGCCGTGGGCGTGAACGAACTGCGCAAGCCAGCCGAACTCGCGCCGACGGCCGCGGCGCCGGCCTCCGACACGCTCGCGGAGCGGCTCGCGCGAGAACTCGAGGAGACGCGTAAGATCGCGTTTGACGCCCAACGGCGTGCCGAGCGCGCCGAATCACTGCACCTGAGCGACGCGCGGGCGCGAACTGCGGTGACGTCACGCGCTGGGCATGTCTCGGTGGCGGTGCACGGCGGCGCGCCGCGGCTGCTCATAGATGGCAAGGAGCGCGCGCCGTCCACGCCCGCCATCATTGAAGTACCGCCCGGACGCCATGTCGTGCGCGTCGAGGGGGTGGGGCGCCAGTACCAGCCGGCGCAGTACGTGATTGATGTTGGCGTCGGCGACACGAGCAAGCTGCTGTTCGCCGATGTGCGGATGACGAACCGCGAACTGCCGCCGATGCCGCCCAGGCAGCCGGCTGGGCCGGCCTCGGTGTACCCGCGGCCGGGATTCACCGATAGCGTGCGCGCGGCGGTGCGTTCAGCCGTCGATGCGGCGATGCCCGCGCTGGGCCTCCTGGGCGAAGGGGCGCAGAACCCCTTCCGCCTGCCGACGCGCATCTGGCAGAACATGTCGCCGCAGGAACAGGAAATCCTGCGCACGCGCTGGAGCCGGATGTCGCCTGATCAGCAGCGACGGGCCATCAGTGCGTTCCAGCAGCGCGACACGGCTGCGGTGCGATTCCAGCGGCGGCTTACGCAGCCGCCCACGCCCACGCCCACGCCGCCGCCCTAGCCGACGAGGACCCGCAGCGCGCGCGGAATCAGGCCTACACGCACGACGCTGCCGGTCGCCTGGTGCAGGTCTCCGTCGAGTTCGTACATCGGTGGGGTGTCGAAGGTGAGTGTTGCCGCCGCCGCGCGCACGGCCCCGACGGCCGGATGCGTGAGGTGCGCGCCGCGCAGCGCGCGCGCGAAGAGCGGCACGCGCGCCAGCTTGTGGACATTGCCGACGCTGACGAAGTCGAGCCGGCCGTCGTCGATGCTCGCCGACGGCGCGATGAGGAATGCGCCGCCGAAGTTCTTGCCGTTGGAGATGACGAGCATCATGCGCAGGCGCGGACCCTCGTCGCCAAAGACGTCGACGGCGACGCGGAAGCCGTGGTACTGGAAGAGCTGGCGCAGGGCGGCGGCGATGTAGACGGCGTCGCCGCGCAGCCACCCGGTGCGGTCCGCGGTCGCGACATTGACCTCCACGTCAAAGCCGAAGCCCGCGACGTTGAGGAACCACTGCTCGTCCACGCGCCCGAGGTCCACCGCCTGCTCCCGCGTGCCGCGCGCCACGAGGGCGGCCATCGCGCGATGATCGGCCGCCGGTGTGGGCAGGTTCTTGGCGAAGTCGTTGCCGGTGCCGTTGGCGATGAAGGCCATGCGCGCCGGCGAGCCGAGGCGGGCAAGCGCGACAGCGCACTTGCCCCACGTGCCGTCGCCGCCGGCGACAGCAATGGTCTCGGCCCCGTCGCGCACGGCGTCGCCGACCACGCGCGCCTCGTCGCCGGGCGCGGTGGTGATGCGGATGTCCGTGATGCCATGCTCTGCGAAAAGGGCGGTGAAGCGCGGCAAGAGCCGGGCTCCGGCGCCGCGGCCGGACTCGGGATTGACGATGACGACGGTGCGGGACACGGCGCCGAAGTTACGGTGCCGGCGCGCCGGGAGATAGGAGCGTACAAGAGTGACAACAGAGAGACAACAGAGAAACAACAGAGAGACAACAGAACGCGACTCCCCTGTTGTCTCTCTGTTGTTTCTCTGTTGTCTCTCTGTTGTCTCTCTCTATCTGGCCAGGTTTCTCAGCACGTATTGCAGGATTCCCCCGTGCTTGTAGTAGTTCATCTCTTCCGGCGTGTCGATGCGGCTGCGCACCTGGAATGCCTTCGCTGAGCCGTCGGCACCCACGGCCTTGACCGTCAGCGTCGCCCGCGGCGTCATGGCGTCGCGCATCCCCTCGATGGTGATCGTCTCGAAACCGGTGAGACCGAGCGACTGGCGTGTCTCGCCGTTCGTGAACTCGCACGGCAGCAGCCCCATCCCGACGAGGTTGGACCGATGGATGCGCTCGAACGACTCGGCGATCACCGCGCGCACGCCGAGGAGCATGGTGCCCTTTGCGGCCCAGTCGCGTGACGAGCCGGTCCCGTACTCCTTCCCTGCGATGATGACGAGCGGCGTGCCGGCCTTCTTGTAGGCCTCGCTTGCCTCGAAGAAGCTCGTCGGTTCGGCGTCGGGCGACAGGCGCGTCCACCACCCCTCCAGCCCGGGTGTCAGTTCGTTCTTGAGGCGGATGTTGGCGAAGGTGCCGCGCATCATCACCTCGTGGTTGCCGCGCCGCGCGCCGTACGAGTTGAAGTCCTTCTTTTCGACGCCGAGCGACTTGAGCCAGACACCGGCGGGGGACTTCTCGGCGATGGACCCGGCCGGCGAGATGTGGTCGGTCGTGATGGAGTCGCCGAACATGCCGAGCACGCGCGCGCTGCTGATGGGCTGCACGCCCGGCGGGGTCATCGTCATGCCGTCGAAGTACGGCGGGTGCTTCACGTAGGTGGACTTGTCGTCCCAGGCGTAGCGGTCGCCCGTCGGCACCGGAATGGCCTTCCACTGGTCGTCGCCGCCAAAGACATCGGCGTACTGCTTGACGAAGTACTCGCGCTTCACGCTCGACAGGACCACGTCCTCCACTTCCTTGGGCGTCGGCCAGATGTCGCGCAGGAAGACCGGCTTGCCGTCTGTGCCGGTACCGAGTGGCTCGCTCTCGAAATCGATGTCCACACGCCCGGCCAGCGCGTACGCGACCACGAGCGGCGGCGACGCGAGGTAGTTGAAGCGCGTCTGCGGGTTCACGCGTCCCTCGAAGTTCCGGTTGCCGCTGAGCACCGCAGCCACCGTGAGCTTGCCGTCCTCAATCCCCTTGCTGATCGCTTCGGGGAGCGGGCCGGAGTTGCCGATGCACGTGGTGCACCCGTATCCGGCGATCTGGAAGCCGAGCGCGTCGAGCGCGGGCTGCACACCGGCCTTGTCGAAGTAGTCCTTGGCGACCTTGGAGCCTGGCGCGAGCGATGTCTTGACCCATGGCTTGCTGGTGAGTCCCTTGGCCACCGCCTTCTGCGCCACGAGGCCCGCGGCCAGCATCACGCTCGGGTTCGACGTGTTGGTGCAGCTCGTGATGGCGGCGATCACAACCGCGCCGTCCGCAAGGGCGAACTTCGCGCCGCGATGCTCGCACGGCACGGTCGCCACGGGCCCGCCCTCGGAGATCATCGCGGCCGCCGCGCCGTTGCCTTGCGCGGCGGCAACGCGCTCGCGCTCCGCCTTGTAGGATGCGGCGTAGGCCGCCTTCATCTGTGTCAACGGGATGCGGTCCTGCGGGCGCTTGGGACCGGCGAGCGACGGAACCACCGTGGACAGGTCGAGTTCGAGCGTGTCGGTGTACACCGGATCGGGCGTGCCCGCGTCGCGGAACAGCCCCTGCGCCTTGCAGTAGGCCTCGACCAGCTTCACGTGATGCTCGTCGCGCCCGGAGAGGCGCAGGTACTTGAGCGTCTCGTCATCCACCGGGAAGAAGCCCATGGTCGCGCCGTATTCGGGCGACATGTTGGCGATCGTCGCGCGGTCGGCGAGCGAGAGTCCGGCGAGGCCGTCACCGAAGTACTCGACGAACTTGCCGACGACCTTCTTCTTGCGGAGCATCTCGGTGCAGGTGAGCACGAGATCCGTGGCCGTCGCACCGGCCGGCAGCCTGCCGGTCAGCTTGCAGCCGATCACCTCGGGAATGAGCATCGACACGGGCTGGCCGAGCATCGCCGCCTCGGCCTCGATGCCGCCCACGCCCCAGCCAAGCACGCCGAGGCCGTTGATCATGGTGGTGTGGGAGTCCGTGCCGACGAGCGAGTCACAGTACGCGACCTTCTCTCCCGTCTCCCGTCCCCCGTCTCCCGTCTGCCCCCCCACAAACACCACCTGCCCCAGGTATTCCAGATTCACCTGGTGGCAGATGCCGGTGCCGGGCGGCACCGCACGGAAGTTCTTCAGCGCCGTCTGGCCCCAGCGGAGGAACTGGTACCGCTCGAAGTTGCGCTGGTACTCGAGGTTCACGTTGATCATGAACGCCGCGTCGGTGCCGTACTCGTCGATCTGCACCGAGTGGTCGATGACGAGGTCCACCGGCTGCAGCGGGTTGATCTTCTTCGGGTCGCCGCCGAGGGTCGCGAGCGCGTCGCGCATGGCGGCGAGGTCCACGACGCACGGCACGCCGGTGAAGTCCTGCAGCAGCACGCGGCTGGTGCGGAATGCGATCTCCTTGTCGATGGGCGCCTTCACGTTCCAGGTTGCCAGCGCCTCGACGTCGCCTTTCTTGACGAAGGCACCGTCCTCGTTGCGCAGCAGGTTCTCGAGGAGAACCTTGAGCGAGAAGGGGAGCGTGCGGACCGTGCTGCCGCCGATGCCGGAAACGGCATCAAGCCGATAGTAGGTGTACGACGTGCCGTCGACGATGAGCGTCGCGCGGCTACCGAAGCTGTTGGACGTTGCCATGGCCGTGTGGTCTTGTCGCCCGCTGGAGCAGGTGTGGGGCGGGGTGATGGCCTGAGCCACTGACCGGCGCTCAGGCCGGACAGGCTACCGAGAAATATACGTGCGCGGTTGGTGCAGAGGGATATCTCAACACGGTGTATCGACCAGCGTTCGAGGGACTATGTTCGGCAGAGTTCATCGTGCTAACGCCGCAGCCGGGCGTGGAGCCAGCCTACGTCCAATTCGTTCGATACGCATCGCACGTGAACACTGGTGACCGACCGCGCATCGCCTTCGCACAGATTGCCGAGGACCCAGTTCCTCTTCCGCCGACCTCCGAACAGCGCCGCATCGTCGCGGCTATCGAAGAGCACTTGAGCCGGCTGGATGCGGCTGTTGGCGGCGTCAGGCGAGTGCACTCGCTGCTTCCGCGAGTTCTTGCAGCCATGCTCGAGCGTGCGGGCAGCGGGCAGCTTGTGCCAGGCGAGCACGACATGGCATCGTATATGGTGGGCGCAGTTCCATCTCCGCCCCCCAGTCGATTACCGCCCACGAGCATGCACTTGAGCAACCAGGTCCTCGCGGCGCACGACTACATCGCAAGGAACAACTCGCGGCTCACACGCGACCAGCTCCGTCATCTGCGCTTCGATGCCGTCCGGGGAATGGAACTCACGGATGCCGTCGCGCGGCGCTGCGCCATGAACCTCGCGCGGCACGACATCGGCCCGTGCGGGCGGGGAGAAGCGCGAAGACCTGGAGGTGTACCGCGACGACTTCTGGGCGACGACCAAGAACAAGCGGCTCAATTTCGTGCAGCACGTGAAGACGCTGCTCGAAATCAATGGGCGCGCCGCCGTCGTCGTCCCTGACAAGGTGCTTTTCGAGGGCGGCGCCGGGGAGGCCGTGCGCCGCACGCTGCTGCACGAGTGCGAGGTGCACACGCTGCTTCGTCTGCCCACGGGAATCTTCTACGCGCAGGGTGTCAAGGCGAACGTGCTCTTCTTCGATCGCAGGCCCGGCGCCGAATCGCCGTGGACGAAGGAGTTGTGGATATACGATCGGCGCACCAACAAGCACTTCACCCTCAAGACAAGACCGCTGGTTCGCACGGACCTCGACGAGTTCGTCGAGCTCTTCAATCCCGCCAACCGACACGAGCGGCGGGACACGTGGAACGACGCCAACCCGGCCAGTCGGTGGCGGCGCTACCGCTACGACGAACTCATCGCTCGCGACAAGGCCTCGCTCGACATCTTCTAGTTGCGCGACGAGTCGCTCGAGGACGTCTCGAACCTTCCCGACCCGGACACCCTCGCCGCTGAGATCATTGACGCGCGGCGCGCGGCGCTGGATGAGTTCGAGCAGCTCCGGTCCGGCTTGAACGGACGGTCCACACCGAGGGCGCCGCCAGCCGGATCGTGAGGTGAAACGCTACGGCTTCGTCTTGATCGACGGCAGCTTCTGCACCGCTCGTCGGACGACCTCCACCGCGGCGAGCACCTCGGTCAGCAGCGTCTCGTCTACATCCACGACTCCTTCGTACTCAGCCAGATTGCGACGCTGGTGCGCTTGGGCAAGGACGCGCCAAATGGCGCCGTCGACGCCCAGAGTGTGCGGCAGCGCCTGAAACACGACGTACCGATTGCCAGACCGGTAGCCGCGATGACGTAGCGCGGCCAGGGACAACGCGTGTGCAGCGTTGTACGCAAGGTCGAAGCGGCTCTCGAGCGCCAGCGAGGGGTTCTTCGCGTCAGCGAACAGCGCAAGTGCGCTGGCCACCAAGCCCTCGAACTCCAGCTTCGTGCCGGGCTCGCGCTTGACGTGCCCCAGCATGGCGAGATTCTCGAGTTCAGGCGAGGTCATCATGCGAGCCGATCAGCCAGATTCTGGGGCGTTTGGCGATGCGTGCCGCGAACGTGCCCAGGGTGGTGCTCTTTTCGCGCCACGCCGCCGCCGTCATGACGTTCGGGTTGATCTTCCGTGCCAGCGTGCGTTCGGCCTTCTCGAACGCCCGGTACAGATCGGCGTAGGCGATCTCGTCGCCGATCACCATCACGTCCACGTCGCTAGTGGCCGTTTCTGACCCGGCGGCAACGGATCCGTAGACGAAGGCCGCGGCAATACGCTTCTTGAACGGGCCCAACGCCCGTGCGAGCGGCTCGGCCACCCCGCTGGTCTTCACCACGAGGCGCTGGAGTTCGCGAAAAACCGGACTCCTGCGGTTTGCCTGATAGTGCTTCTGGTTGCCAATACGGGTTACGTCGATGAGTCCGACGTCCGTAAGGCGCCGCAGGACGCGTTGCGACGCGCCCGAGCCACCCCGCACGAGTCGAATGAGCTCTGCGCTCTGAAAGCGCCGTGCGGGCTGGCCGAAGAGGAGGGCAAGCACACGCTGCTGTACAGGCGTGAACAGTGCGCCTCCGATTCCTCCTCGTTCCCGGCGGATCGTACCCATAATGGGCTTGATTATACCCGTAATGGGTTCATTCGCAAGTGCCCAACCGGTGATGCGCCGCGTCGGGATCGCGCCGCCGGGGCGGCAGGATCGGGCCGACGCCGACGCTACTCGCCGACGACCGTGTGCTCCATGGTCCGATGCCGGCCGCCGTCGCCGTCGATCACCTCGACGCTGATAGCCTGCACCGGGCACTCGGGGACGAACGCCCCGTCGGCCCGCGACCACTCATGCGGGCCACCCACCGTTATGGCCTTTCCCTCGGCATCCATCTGCATGATGTCGGGCGCCAGCGTGGCGCAGATGCCACAGCCGGTGCAGCGCGCGCGATCCACCGTCAGCTCGACCTTCCGCCGTGGGTACACACCGCCGGAGGCGTACAGCGAGTCCCCCACGCCGTCGAGCGCCTCGCAGGCGGCGGCGTAACCGGCATCGATCATCGCGCGGGTATGCGCGAAGCTGAACCAGTTGTACTGCCAGACCGCCGGACGCACGAGCAGCAGCGGCGGGCCGTGCCAGGCGGTGAGCTGCATCTGCTGCAGCGACCGCATCATCAGCTGGGCCGAGCGCATGAAGATGGAGGCAAACCCCTTCTCGCGGACGCGGCGCGCGGCCGTGAGGCTCGTGCTCCCCACGTCCACGGCGATCACCGCGTCCACATGGCGCGATACCATCATCGCCGGCATGTTCTCCATGACCCCGCCATCGACGCAGGTGCGCCCGTCGATGACCCGCGGCGGGAAGAAGCCCGGCAGTGCGCAGGAGGCGTACACCGCGTCGGTCACGCGAACATCCTGGAGTCCGGGGAGTCCCCAGGTGACCTGCGCGCCGCGTTCGAGGTCCACCGTGTTCACGAACAGCGGAATCGACAGGTCGCGAAACGTCCCTTCGGGGGCGAGGCTGTCCACGATGTTCTGCAGGGGCTGCTCGAGATACAGCGACGGCGACAGCATGCGCTTGACGACCATGCTCATGTGGTCCACGCGGAACAGGTCGGGCTTGCGCAGCGCGAGGGCCCGCGTTTCCATCTGCTCGATGGTGAGTCCGCGCACGTACGCGGCGGCGATGAGGGCGCCGACGCTGGTGCCGGCGATGAGCGTCGGGCGAACGCCGCGTTCCTCGAGCGCGCGCAGCGCGCCGATATGGGCGAGTCCCTTGAGCCCGCCGCCGCCGAGGACGAGCGCGACGCGCGGCGGGATGCCCTTGGCAGGCGGCGGCGTCACGGCGCGGCGGCGGGCAGGGGAGCGATCTCGCGGGCTACTGGAGGTACTGGTAGAGTCCCCACAGGAAGACAACGCCACCGCCGACGCTGATCAGCGTGCCGGCGTCTCCGCCGATCACCATGCCGGTCAGCATGCCAGCGCCTCCGACGATCATCAGGGCGCGGTTCTGCCGGGTGTCGCCGCGGAATGGCGCCGGCTTGCCGAGGGGCGCGGGCGCCGGCTGGAGACGCTGCACGCCGACCGACGTCTGCGCGGCGACGGGCGCTCCGGAGACGAGCGCGCCAGGAGTCGCGAAGGCGCGCACCGCGGACTGGCCCTGCGCGGACGCCGAAGACGGGATCGAAAGCACGACGAGGCTGGCGAGGAGAACGAGCGAGAGTGTGCGCATGAGGACTCCTGGAAGCGGGGTGCGGGGGTATCCAACGCCGGGTACCTTATACCGACGTTACACCACATCGGGTTCGTTTGTCACCCCAGCCCCGCACCGATGAACCTCGCTCCCCGCGCCTCGACCCTTGATGCCGATCGCGGACTCACGCGCGCCATCGGCGTCTGGGGCCTCGCCGCCGCCGTCTTCAACACCACGGTCGGCGGCGGCATCTTCCGCCTGCCGGGGTCGGTCACCGAACTCATCGGGCCGGCGGCGCCGCTGGTCTACGTGATCTGCGCGCTCGCCATCGGACTGTGCGTCCTGTGTTTTGCCGAGGCGGGGAGTCGCGTTTCCATGACAGGCGGTCCCTACGCCTACGTGGAACTGGTCTTTGGCCCCTACGCCGGCTTCATGAGCGGCGTGCTGCTCTGGCTGCTCGGCACGACGGCGCTGGCCTCGGTATCGAGCGCCTACGCCGGCTTCATCGGCACGCTGATCCCGGCGCTCGGCGCACCGGTGCCGCGCGCGCTCGTGCTGGCGGTCACGTTCGCCTTTCTCGCGGGCGTCAACGTCCGCGGGGTCAAGCAGGGGACGCAGCTGATCACCGTGGTGAGCGTCGCCAAGCTGCTCCCGCTCCTCGCGCTCGTCGCGGTCGGCGCGGTGGCCGTGGCGCCCGCGAACCTGGTGATCGAAAGCATGCCCGGCGCGAGCTCCTTTGCGCGCACGGCGATCGTACTGATCTTCGCCTTCACCGGCGTCGAAAGCGCGCTCGTGCCGTCGGGCGAGATGAAGAACCCGTCGCGCACCGTGCCGCACGCGCTGGCCATCGCGATGATCGGCGTGACCCTCCTCTACATCTCCATCCAGCTCGTTGCGCAGGGCGTCCTCGGCGTCGAGGCGCTTGCCGCCGCCAAGGCGGCGCCGCTTGCCGCCGTGGCCGAACGCCTGATGGGATCACCGGGCCGGCTGCTGCTGCTCATCGGAGCGGCGATCTCGACATTCGGGTACATGTCCGGCATGACACTGGCGATGCCCCGCGCGTTGTTCGCCTTCGCGCGCGACGGCTTCCTGCCCAGGCAGATGGCCGCCATTCACCCGGCCTTCCACACGCCGTGGCTGGCCATCGTGCTGCAGACGGCGGTGGTCTGCGTCCTCGCCGTCGCGAACGAGTTCGAGGCGCTGGCCGTCCTTGCCAATCTCTCGGCGCTGCTGCTGTATGCCATCTGCGCCGTGGCCGCGTGGGAGCTGCGCCGCCGCGGCGTGCAGAACGACGGGACGACGCCCTTCAACCTGCCGTTTGGCCCCACCGTGCACATCCTCACGTGCGCCGTCATCGCGTGGCTGCTCACGAGCATCACCGTCGCGGAATGGCGCTCGGTGGGCATCGTGCTCGTGATCGCCACCGTGCTGTTCTTCTTCCGGCGCAAGTAGCGATGTCGGACGCGTTGCTCGCGTTCCGTGCCGAGTTCCCGATCCTCGGGCGTTGCTGCTATCTGGTGAGCAACTCGCTGGGGGCGATGCCGCGCACGGTCCCCGACCGGCTTGCCGAGTACGTGGATGCCTGGGAGTCGCGCGGGGTGCGCGCCTGGGCCGACGGGTGGTGGGAGATGCCAGTCACCGTCGGCAACGAAGTGGCGCCGCTGATCGGCGCGTACTCCGGCGAAGTGGCCATGGTTCCGACGGTCACGCTCGCGCAGGTGGCGGTGCTTTCGGCGCTGGACTATGCGGCGTCGCGCGATGGCGTGGTGATGACGGCGCTCGACTTTCCATCGGTGCGTTATGCCATCGACGCCATGGCGCCGCGATTCGGGGCGCGGGTGGAGGTGGTGCCGAGTGATGACGGGATCTCCATCGACGTGGACCGGCTATGCGCCGCCATTACCGAGCGCACGCGGCTCGTGGCCATCTCGCACGTCCTGTTTCGGTCGGCGTGCATTCTCGATGTCAAGCGCATCTGCGCGCACGCCCACGCCGTGGGCGCGCTCGTGTCGCTCGACGGCTACCACGCCGCGGGCGTGATGCCCGTGGATGTACGGGCCATCGGCTGCGACTTCTACAGTGCCGGCGTGCTCAAGTGGCTGTGCGGCGGGCCGGGCGGTTCGTTCCTCTGGGCGTCGGCCGCCATGAACGCTGCGCACACCCCTGCACTGACCGGGTGGCAGGCGCACGAGCGCCCCTTCGCCTTCGCGGATCAGATGCACTTCGCCGCCGGGGCGTGGCGCTGGCTGGGTGGCACGCCGGTGATCCCCGCGCTGTACGCGAATATCGAGGGACCGCGGCTGCTGCGACGCGCGGGTATCGAGGCGGTGCGCGCCAAGTCGATGCGTCAGACGGCGCAGCTGGTCGCGCTGGCGGACGCACGCGGGTATGCCGTCGCCGCACCCCGCGACCCGGCGGCGCGCGGCGGCACGGTGGCGTTCGACGTGCCGCATGCGGCGGAAGTCGCGCGCGCGCTGTTGGCGCGCGAGGTGGTGATCGACTACCGGCCGGGGGCCGGCATTCGGGTAGCGCCGCATTTCTACACGAGCGACGCGGAAGTCGCGCGCGTGGTCGGCGAGATTGATGATATCCTGCGCACGGACGCCTGGCGTGCGTTCGAGGGTCTGCAGGCCACAGTCACGTAGCAGCCGCCCGTCCCGACCCGCAGGCGTACGGCGCCCGCGCGTACGACCAGCGGCAGGCGTCCCGGCGCCCCGTTGCGTCCCCCGTTCGGCGCCCATAGCTTCGCCGCATGCCTACTCCCCCACGCAAGCTCCGCAAGCAGTTCGTGAACGCCGAGTATCCGAAGCTCGTCCTCAAGTTCGAGGATGGACACGAGATCCGGATCATGAAAGGCACGGGCAAGACCTTCAACTGCTGGGCCGGCGAGTCCATCAAGCTGCTGGCCATCATCGACCCAGAGGAGCGCGAAAGGACCCACGTCGGCACGAAAAAGGCCGACGAGTTCGACGATGCCTGAGCGCGCCGTGCGTGCTCGCGCCGCGCTCCTGATTGTTGCATCGCTGTCGGCGGCCTGCGCGCCCGTGCGCGCGCAGACGACGCCCACGCCGGCGCCGGTCGCCGCCCCGGCACGGCGCCTCGACGCCCGCACCGATACCACCACCCTTCGGCGCGCCATCGATTCGATTGCCGACGCCCACCGCGGCGTGGTCGGCTATCGCATCACGAACCTCGAGACCGGCGAGCACCTCGAGCGCCGTGGCGACGAGACGTTCACCACGGCCTCGCTCATCAAGGTGCCGGTGCTTGTGGCGCTTTTTGACCTCGCCGAGCAGAAGCAATTGACGCTGGACGACCCGGTGGTGCTGACCGAGATCGACAAGGTGGATGGTGCCGGCGAGTTGCAGTTCATGCGCACGCCCCTCACCCTGCGACTGTGGGATGTGGCGTGGCTGATGAGCACGCTCAGCGACAACACGGCGACCAACCTCATCCTCGACCGCATCAAGATCCGCCGAGTCTGGCAGAAGATGGAGGCGCTGGGTCTGCCGCACACCAAGGTGCACTCGGGCTCCATGACCCGCATCGCGAGCGTCGCGCCCGACAGCTCGGCCAAGTACGGACTGGGCGTCACGACGCCCAACGAGATGGCGCAGCTCTTTGCGCTGCTGGCGCAGGGCAAGGCGGTAAGCCCGGCGGCCGATTCAACCATGCTGTGGATCCTGCGGCACAACCAGGACGACTCCAAGCTGGCGCGCTTCACCTACGACGTGCGGCTGTCGCACAAGACGGGCGACGTGGACCAGGCGCGCACCGACTGCGGCGTCTTCTACCTTCCGGCGCGCGTCGTCACCTGCGTGCTGACCAAGGAGAACGCGGACCGGCGGTACTGGGACGAGAGCGAAGGGAACACCGTTATTGCGCGACTAGGAGAGGCCGTTGTACGGGCGTGGAAGCAATAACGGCAGAGAAACAACAGAGAGACAACAGAGAGACAACAGAGAAACAACAGAGGCGCTGGCGCCGGTCCTTGCTGCAAGCCACGTCCGTCGGCATCGGCACGAATGACACGAGGGGCCGGCACCCTCGCCGACCCCTCTGTTGTTTCTCTGTTGTCTCTCTGTTGTTTCTCTGCTTCTCATGGTAAGCTTTCGGCGTGGACGAAAGCTCCCCCGCCGTCCGTTGGTCTCCTGGCCTCGCGGCCCTGGGCCGCGATCGCGCGGTCGTTGCCCTCGAGAGTTCGGTGCTGGCCCAGGGACTGCCCGTGCCGGCCAACCGGGAGGCCCACCGCCGCATGGGCGAGGCGGTCGTCGCGTACCACGCTGTCCCGGCCGTGCTCGCCGTTGTCCGTGGTGTGCCGACCGTCGGGCTGGAGGGCGACGACCTCGAGCGCTTCCTGCAGCGCGATGGCGTCGCCAAGGTGTCGGCACGCGACCTCGGCTGGACCTGCGCGCGCGGCCGTGATGGGGCGACGACGGTGGCGGCATCGCTCGCGCTCTGCGCCGTCGCCGGGCTCGACGTGTTCGCCACGGGTGGCATCGGCGGTGTGCACCGGGAGCCGCCGTTCGACGAATCAGCTGACCTGCTCGAGCTGTCGCGCACGCCGGTCGTGACCGTCTGTGCGGGGATGAAATCCATTCTCAATCTTCGGGCAACTCTCGAGCGACTTGAGAGCTACGGCGTCGCCGTGATCGGCTTTGGCACCGACGAATTCCCGGGCTTCTTCACTCGCCATACGGGGCTGCACGTGGCGTCCTCGACGGACGATCCCGCCGAGATTGCCCAGGTATTCCGGATGCATCGCGCGCTCGGACGGCCGGGCGCGATGCTTGTGGTGCAGCCGCTGCCGGCCGAAACCGCGCTCGACGAACGGCTGGTGGAGGACGCGATCCGTCTCGCGCTGGCTGAAGCTCGCTCGGCTGGCGTCACCGGCGCCGCCATCACGCCGTTCCTCCTTGCCGCCGTCGAGCGCCAGACCGATGGTGCGTCGCTCGTCGCCAACCTTGCCCTGCTCGAAGCCAACGCCGCGCTCGCCGCCCGGATCGCAGTGGCCCTGCGCGAGGGCGGGTGACAATGTCAGGCCCTGCCAGTTGAATGCGCTGCCCACGCCCGTTTAGCTTGCGGTCAACCCTCACCCGTCGCAGGAGGTCAGTCGAACGATGTCGTCTTCGTTCCTGAGTTCCGAAGAGTACGACGAACGAGCGCACCAGCAGTACAACGAGGGGAACTACGACGCCGCCCTTGCCACCCTGCACGAAGGGCTGGCCCTGTATCCCACGGCGGTCGAGCTGCACGTAGGGGTCGGCTACGCCCGCCTCGCCCGCGACGAATTCGCGTGGGCGCGCCGCAGCTTCGAGGAGGCGCTCGTCCTCGATCCTGAGCATGAGGACGGGCTGGCCGGCCTCGGCGAGACGCTGCTTCGCTTCGGACAGGCCGACGCCGCCAAGCGGACCTTCGCCCGCGTCCGCGCGCTCGGGTACGAGGACGACATCGAGCTCATGCAGCAGATCGGGCGCGCGCTCTTCCGGGATGACGAGTTCGAGGAGGCGCTCGAGTACTTCGAGGTCGCCGTGCGCCAGGCGCCCGACAGCGCGGAGGCCATTGCCCTCGTGGGCTACACGCAGCACCGCCTTGGCCAGGACGAGGCGGCGGTCGAGACGCTGCGGCGCGCCCTCAAGCTGGATGCGGGGCACGTCGAGGCCCGCATCTACCTCGGCAACCTGCTCTACGACCGCGGCGATTTCGAGGCGGCGCTCTACCAGCTCGACCAGACGCAGCCCGAGGATCACTGGGACGAACTCGGCATCTGGCGGCTGCTCGAGCTGCGAAAGTCGCACCTGCGGCTCGCCGACGGCGATCCGTCGTTCGAGCCGTGGGAGGCGCGCCTCGCCGAACTGGCCCCCGCCATCGACCCCACGGACGAGATGCTGAGCGATCTCGAGACGCGCTTCAACGAGCAGGACGCGCGCGATGCGCGCGACCAGCTGGAGCTGTTCGGCACCCTGCTCAACGAACTCACCGGCGACCGCACCGGGGAGCATATGCATCGCGTGGAGTGGAGTGACGGCCGCGGTTACGTCGGCAGCTGGGAGGAGATCGTGCAGCAGATGCGCGACGCGAGTCCCACGGCGGGACAGCGCACCCTGCAGGAGTACATGCAGAGCGAGGCACGCCGCGGCTTCTCGCTGACCGGCATGCTGATCTCGTCGGGCGATGCCGAGAGCTTCCTCCGCGGCTGCGCCGACGCGGGCCTCCTGCGCATCGTCCGCTGAGCGCCACCGCGCTGCTCGACTCCGTGCTCGAGCCGGGGCGGGTGCTCCGGCACCGGCTCGGCAACGGCCTGACCGTCCTCGTCGCCCCCGACGACCGCGTGCCCGTCGTCGCCATCGTCACCTGGGTGTCCGCGGGGTACTTCGACGAGCCCGATGACGTGGTGGGTGTCGCGCACGTGCTTGAGCACATGTACTTCAAGGGCACGCCCACGCGCGGCGTGGGCGACATCGCCCGGCAGACCAAGGCGCAGGGCGGCTACCTGAACGCCGGTACCATCTACGACCACACGAGCTACTACACGGTGCTCCCGGCCTCCGGCTTCACCGCGGGACTCGCCATCCAGGCCGATGCGTATGCCAACTCGCTCATCGATGCGGGCGAGCTGACTCGCGAGATCGAGGTGATCGTCGAAGAGGCGAAGCGCAAGGCCGACAGTCCGCACGCGGTGTCCACCGAGACGCTGTTCGAACTCCTGCACGACCGGCACCGCATGCGCCGCTGGCGCATCGGGCGTGAGCCCGGCCTCCGTGCGCTGACGCGCACCCACGTGCATGGCTTCTACCGCCGGTACTACCAGCCGTCCAATACGGTGCTCGCGATCGTCGGCGACGTGGACGCCGATGAAGCGATGCGGCACGTGGAACGGGTGTACGGCGGCCTGCCGGACGCGCCGGTGGCGCGCGATCGCGGCCCGCAGGAGCCGCCGCGCGGCGACTTCCGCCTGCGCGAGTGGACCGGCGACATCGCGCGCGCGGAGCTCGCGATCGGCTGGCGCACGCCGTCGGTCCTGCATCCCGACGCGCCGCGCCTCGACGTCGTCGCCAGCGTCCTCGCCGCCGGGCGCTCGTCGCGCCTCTATCGCGCCGTGCGCGATAGGCAGCTCGCGTCAGCTGTCTCGGCCTACCAGTACGTGCCGGTGGATCTCGGCGTCTTCGTCGTGCACGCCACGGCACGGCCGGAACGCGCGCTCGAGTGTGCCGGTGCCGCGTGGAACCAGCTTGCGCGCGTCCGTGCGGGCGAGGTGTCCGAGGATGAGCTGGCCCGTGTCCGTCACGTCCACGAAGGGCAGTGGCTCCGGCGCCTCGAGACCATGGAGGGGCGTGCCCATCACCTCGCCGCCTGGGAGGCGCTCGGTGACTGGCGCATGGCGGGTACCTATTTCGAGTCCATGCAGCGCGCGACCGCGGCCGACGTTGCCGACGTTGCGCGCAGGGTGCTCGATCCGGGCGCGGCAGCCGTCGTCATCTACCGGCCTGAAGGCTCAAGGGCGGTCGTTGCCGACGCCGACGCGTTGCGCGCCACGCTCGATGCCGCGACGCCAGAGCCGGTGGCCGCAAGCGTGGCGGTGCGTGGCGCCGTCATGATGGCGGCGTCCGCCGTTGGGGAAGGGGAGACGGCAGGCGTGCGCGTCTATCGCACGGCGGCGGGTGTGCCGATCCTCGTGAAACGCACGCCGCGCGCGCCCATCGCGTATGCGGGCGTCTTCATCCGCGCCGGCAGCGACATCGAACCGGCGGCGCAGCAGGGAGTCTCCCTTCTCGCCGCGCGCACCTCGCTCAAGGGAACGATGACGCGGAGCGCCGCGCACATCGCGGAGGAGGGCGAGCGGCTAGGTGCGTCGCTGTCGTCCGGCGCCAGCGCCGAGACGATGCACTGGTCCGTGTCGGTACCCGCTGCCCGGCTGGAGGGCGCGATGGCGCTCCTCGCTGACGTCGTGCAGGCCCCGGCCATGCCCGACGATGCCCTGGAGAGCGAACGCACGGTGGCGTTCGCGCAGTTCGCCCAGATGCGCGACGACATGTATCGCTACCCGCTGCATCTCGCCGCACGCGCGGCGTGGGGTGCGCATCCGTATGCGCGCGTCGCACACGGCACCGAGGAGACCCTTGGCGCGCTGACGGCCTCCGACCTGCGGGGGTGGCATCGCGACGTCGTGGCCGCCGGTGAACAGGTTGTCGTGGTGGTCGGCGATGCCGATCCCGATGTGCTCGCGTCCTTGGCGGCCGGCGCGTTTGCCACGCTCGCACCCAGGCCGCAGCGTCCCGTCGAGGCGCCGACCTGGCCGACGGCCCCCGCCGCCGAATCCGAGCGTCGCGACAAGGCGCAGACCGCGCTCGTGCTCGCCTTTCCCGGCCTGTCGCGCGACGATCCGCGCCGGTTCGCTGCCGGGCTGCTCGGCGGCGTGACCAGCGGTCTCGGCGGGCGCTTCTTCGAGGCGTTGCGCGACCGGCAATCGCTCGCATACACCGTGACTGCCACTTCCGTGGTGCGGCCGCTTGCCGGCCTCTTCGTGACGTACATCGCCACGTCGCCCGAAAAGGAGGAGGACGCGCGGCGCGGCCTGCTCGCCGAGATCGAGAAACTCCGTGCGACCCCGGTGGAAGACGAGGAGTTGCACCGCGCCCGCACGTACGCGCTCGGCACCTGGGCCATCCGCCAGGAAAGCGGTGGCGTCCTGATGGGCGACATCGCGGACGCCTGGCTGTTCGGGTCCCTCAGCGAACTGGCCGACTACGAACGGCACGTGCGGGCGGTTACGGTGGCTGATTTGCAGGCGATCGCCATCGAGTGTCTCGACCCCGGACGACGCGTCGAAGGCGCGGTGCGTGGAGTCATGGGACGCAGCGTCTAGT